>NZ_JXAC01000006.1 GCF_000814685.1 Sphingobacterium sp. T2 | reverse complement strand
GTTAATTTGTTGATAGGTAAAGCCTGCTGTTGAAGCGGACTTTTTATTAGCTGAGGTTTTTTAATTTTAATTGGTTGTGTTATTAGTGTTTTATTTTTAAAATGTATTATTTAAAATCTATAAAAATAGATATGAACAATTTTTTAAAAATAGTTTTTAATTATTTGTAAATGCAAAGCTTTCAAATATTAACGGCTTTGTAAGTTAACAAGACTAATAGAAGACAAAATGGAAAAGCAAGCAAAAATTTTCAAAGCCCTTTTATTTTATGAACGGTCCGTGCAACGAATAATTACCCGATATATGCGAATGTGTAAATAGTTTCTTTTCCCTTATTTATATGAAAAGGGGAAGTGTGCGGCTTCCCCTTACATTAAATAATGGTTACAAGTATAAAATGGAGTTAGCACTTGCATTACACACTATTTAACGACTTAAATTTATGAAATTTAAAGCTAATTATGGCATCAACATATTCTTAATTTTACTACTTCTTGTGCAATCCTCTAAGGCTCAGCAGCCTCAACCGATTATCAACGCATCTCTTACAGGTGTTGTATTAGACAGCTTGACAAAAGGGCCTTTGGGCGGAGTGACTGTACAGTTGGAAGGAGTAACACATAAGGTTAAAACTGACATTGAAGGTCGCTTTGAATTTATTACGGGGCAGAAATTACCTGTTACGCTTCTTGTTTCCTTCGTAGGCTATGCATCCAAAAAGCTTGTAGTGGATCGATCTCCTATTGTAATTTCTCTATCTCGGAAAATTAATGATTTGGAGCAGGTGCTTGTCACTTCGCGTCGCAGGACTGAGAAAATTCAGGATATCCCTATTCCTGTCTCACTGGTGAAGGCATCTACCATTGAAGATATGGGTGCTTTTAACGTAAGCCGCATCAAGGAGGTTGTACCTACAGTACAGCTATATTCATCCAATGCACGCAATACTACCTTGAATATCCGCGGGTTAGGATCTACTTTTGGACTGACCAACGATGGAATAGAACCTGGGGTGGGCTTTTACCTAGATGGTGTATATCTGGCACGTCCGGCGGCTACGGCATTGGACTTTATTGATGTAGAGCAGATTGAAGTGTTACGTGGTCCACAGGGAACGTTATTCGGTAAGAATACTACTTCCGGGGCTTTTAACATTACCTCACGTAATCCTTCCTTTGAGCAGCAGGCATCTTTTGAGTTGAGCTATGGTAATTATGGCTTTATTCAGGCAAAGGCTTCTTTGACAGGGCCGCTGTTGAAAGACAAGCTAGCTGCACGCATTTCATTTTCCGGCACACAGAGAGACGGATTGTTTTACAATGTACATTCCGATCGCAAGATCAATGACCTTAATAATTTGGGGCTGCGTGCTCAACTGCTGTATACCTTCTCGGACAACCTCAAAATATCTTTGACGGCAGATGTGACTAAGCAGCGACCTGATGGCTACGGATGGCCTATTGCCGGCATAGTAAAAAATCAGCGTTCAGCTTACAGACAGTTTGAAACCATCATTCAAGATTTGGGGTACACCATCCCTTACCAGAGCGCTTTTGAAAGAAAGGTGGATTTAGATACACGTTCGAAAGCCGACAATGAGCTTGGGGGGATAGCCTTAAATGCAGATTATAAAGTAGGTAATGCTACGTTGACCTCTACCACGGCTTGGCGCTATTGGGATTGGGTGCCGCTGAATGATCGAGATTATTTGGGAATTCCCGTGTATACTATTTCATCAGGTAACTCCACTCACCAGCAGTGGTCACAGGAGTTTAGGTATTCGGGACAGATTAACGATAGATTGAGTGGGGTGGTGGGCGTATTTGGCTTATGGCAGGATTTGAAGACCGACCCCGTCCATACGGAAGAAGCAGGAGATGCGCTATGGCGTTTTCAGCAAAGCAGTCCTTCCGCGACACAATGGGGGCCAGGCTTGATACACAATGTGGGTATTCGCACTGTTTATGGAATTAAAAGTACAAGCTTGGCGGCATTCGGTCAGCTGGATTGGGCTATAACGGACAAGCTACATCTATTGCCAGGCGTGCGATACAACTACGATCGAAAAAAGGCTAACTACAACCGAAAAAAATATATAGAAAACGATATAGCCTATACGGATCAGCAGTATGCCGCGGTGAACAGTATTTATTCGGATCAGGCATTTGACATTGATGCCGATGCCGATAACTTTTCTGGACAGCTTTCTTTACAATACAGGTTTACGCCGAACTATAATGCCTATCTTACCTATTCCAAAAGCTTTAAACCAATAGGTATAAATGTGGGGGGATTACCGGTTGTTGAGGGGCGTGTAGCTACGGAGTTGGCAGAGGTGAAGCCGGAATCGGTTAATCACTATGAGATTGGTGTTAAGACTTCATCTACCAGTAACGCTTTGTTGAATATCACCCTTTTTTCTACCCACATCAGCGATTTCCAGACGCAGGTGCAGACACCCGATCCGGGAGTCAACAGGGGATATCTGGCCAATGCCGAAAGGGTACGGGTACAAGGATTGGAGATTGACGGAAGCTGGAAGGCCAATAATAATTTAAAACTTAACGGAGCATTCGCTTATACGGACGGCAAGTATATTTCTTTTACGAACGCTCCCGTACCTTTGGAAGAGGTAGGAGGAGCTGAAGCCTTTAAAGATATTTCAGGTGGAGTGTTACCTGGTATATCCAAATGGTCTTGGACGTTGGGACCTGAAGCGACGTTAAGAGGCACTTTATTATCCTTACAGGGCAACTTTTTTCTCGGGGCCGATGCATTTTATCGATCTAAATTTTCTTCAAGCCCTTCGCCATCACAATTCCTGAATATTGACGCTTACACATTGGTTAATGGTAGGGTTGGATTTCGTGCTGTAAATGGTCTCTCATTTTTTGTGTGGAGCCGAAACCTAACTAATAAAAATTACTATGAGCAGCTGTTGGCAGCTCCTGGCAACTTCGGTCAGTATGCAGGGGTAGTAGGTGAGCCCCGAACCTATGGAATAACATTAAGATATAATCTAAAATAAAATACGATGAGTGAAAAGGTACAAGTCTTGGATGTACAGCTGGAAAAAAGCAAAAAGTCTATATCTCCTATAGTTTTAATCATCTTGGTGCTTAAGGGTGCCATACTCTTTTACTTTGCGTATCTGCTGAAGGAGGCTTACATACAAGGAGAAATGCATTTTGACTATACATTTTTGTTTTTTATCGTGGCGGGCTTTGTGGCACAGCTTATTGATGGAGCTTTAGGCATGGCCTATGGTGTGAGCTGTACTACGCTGTTGTTAAGCCTAGGTATATCTCCAAAGTTAGCCTCGGCCAGTGTGCATACCTCCGAAATTTTCACAACAGGTGTGTCCGGCTTATCACATATCCGCTTCAAAAACTTGGATAAAAAGCTTTTCGTGCGCATCGTCTTTACCGGTGTTTTGGGGGCCACGCTAGGTGCCTATATATTGTCCGACGTGTTGGATGGTTCGACGTTAAAGCCCTTAATTTCTGTGTATTTGATTTTTTTGGGTGGATATTTGATTTATAAAGCCCTTCGGAAAAAAGATAAGCATAAGCCTAAAACTAAATATGCACCTTTATTGGCTCTGTTTGGTGGATTGCTGGACGCCATAGGTGGAGGAGGGTGGGGACCTATCGTCACTTCCAACCTTTTAAGTCAGGGGCATAATCCTCGAAAGACCATAGGTACAGTAAATACCGCTGAATTCTTCGTGACTTATTTTGCAACAGCAGTATTTATCTTTCTGCTCGGCGTACAACATATTGACATAGTTCTTGGTTTGGTGTTGGGAGGCGTGCTTGCAGCTCCAATAGGAGCATATGTCGCATCCAAAGTCAATTCCAAAATCTTGCTCATCCTTGTGGGTGCATTAGTGATTATCACCTCTTCCGTAAATGTTATTAGCCTACTCATCAAATAAAGTTAAAACCTATGAAGATCATGGATAATAATTTGTTAGATCCTTTTTATCCTAATGCGGATTTCGTCATTCTCTATAGCATCTGCTATAAGTCCCGAATGTGTAACTAACCTATATTTCCATTAGGAAAATCATCATAACAAACTTCTTCGAATGTTCGGACAGCATATAAGTCTGTCTGAAGTAAGATTTATTTACTTTAAAATTTGGTATTATGAATTATAAGTGGGTGTTTTTTTACGCTCTTGGAATACTATTGTCTTTATTTTTTGTTCATCCTTTGGCCATAGCACAGGAAACAAAACCCATTATCAATGCTTCATTGATAGGTACCGTTATTGACGTTGTCACCAAAGAACCCATTGAAGGAGCTACCGTACAGTTAGAAGCTGTTACGCACAGTGTGAAGACGGATAAGAGGGGAAGGTTTCAATTTGTCACAGGGCAAAAGTTACCTTTCACTGTTGTGGTAACTTATGTAGGCTATGAAACCCGCAAATTAATCATTCGGGAGTCGCCGACAACCATAGAGTTGCATCCTTCGGAGAAGACTATAGATGAGGTTGTTGTGGTAGGATATGCAACTTACGAGAAGAAGAATGCCATAGGCTCCATTGAAAAGGTGAAAGCCGAAACATTGCGAGACATTCCGGCAGGTTCCTTTGATGAGCAATTGCAAGGTAAGGTTTCGGGAGTACAGATTGCACAGAATACAGGAGTGCCGGGAGAGGCTTTGAATATCAGGTTAAGAGGAGCTACGTCCATTAATGCGAATAACAATCCCTTATATGTTATTGATGGAATCTTTATTAACGGAGAAAGTCTTCAGACTATCAATACCGGAGGGAAGGCTACTTCTCCTATAGCGGACATTAATCCATCGGATATCGAATCCATAGAAGTGTTAAAAGACGCTGAAGCTACAGCTTTATATGGCTCTCGCGGCGCAAATGGAGTGATTCTCATCACTACTAAGAGAGGTAAGTATTCCCAATCTACAAAGATAGATCTGAATCTATATAGTGGAAGAGCCAAAGCTATAAGACTCTGGGAACTTACAACAGGGGAAGAGCATGCTATTCTGGTAAACGAATATTTCAGAAATATAGGGAAAGAAGAGCCCTTCCGCCCTGTATCGGAGGGAGGACGTGGGTTGCCTTCTGAGCAGCAGACATATGACAGACTTTCGGAAGCTTTCCGTACGGCGGGACTTTACAATGCCGATATAGCGCTGTATGGAGGAGGTGAAAATACTACCTATTATATTGGTGGTGGTTATAACAGCCAAGAATCTATTTTGCGCCCTATATCGTTCGGCCGTACCAGTTTCCGTGTCAATCTCGATCAGGGTGTCAATGCACGTGTAAAGATAGGTACGTCCAATGCCCTGTCACGGACGACCAGAAATCAAGGACGTGCAGGAGATGGCCCCCAAGGTGGAATTCTTCAGGCAGCACTCCACACACCGACCTACTTGTCTCCCTATAATGCAGAGGGAGTATTGGTAGGAAGAGCTGGATTCGACAACTTGACGTTGCTGTTGGAAAACTATGACGTCATCAATAAAAGCCTTCGTTATATTGGCAATATTTATGGGGAGCTGCAAATCCTGCCTTCCTTAAAACTGCGTTCCACTTTTAGTGTAGATTACAACAATTACAATGAGCGCGAATATTGGAACAGCTTACTTATAGCGGGAAGTCCGGATGGTTTGGCGACATCTGCCATTACGCAGGCTACCACATGGATCAACGAGCAGACGCTGACCTTCCGCAAGAAAATTGACGACCGTCACAGCTTCGGCGTGCTGGTAGGAAACACTTTGCAGGAAACTTCTTTCGAACTTACTTCAGCGAGTGGTAGAGGCTTCGCCAGCAATAGCTTCAAGTTGATAAGTTCGGCTGCCACCACCACCAGTTCTCAGGACTGGGATAAGTTTACCCTTGCCTCCTTCTTCGGAAGAGTCGACTACGGATACAAGAATACCTACCTCATAGATTTCTCCATCCGTGCGGATGGATCATCAAAATTTGCCAAAGGAAAGCAGTGGGGGTATTTCCCTGCTGTAGGGATAGCATGGCACATCAAGAATGAAGGTTTTCTGCGTGATGTGGAATGGGTTAGCGAGCTGAAGTTACGAAGCAGTTACGGCGTGACAGGCAATCAGAACGGTATCAACTCTTTCGCCTCGCGTAAGCTGTGGTCAGGACTTAATGCCTCCTATCAAAATGTTGCAGGAATATCACCGGAAAGTTTAGCCAACGAAGAACTCAGCTGGGAGAAAACAACTCAGTTTAACATCGGAGTGGATGCTTCCATCTTTAAAAATAGCATCAACCTATCCATCAATTATTACAACAAGCACACAAAGGACGGGTTGCTGACCAAGGTACTTGCAGCTACTACAGGGTTTCAGAGTTATATAGACAATGCCGTAGAAATCTCCAACAAAGGATTTGAATTTTCTCTCAGCTCGAACAATATTAGAACTGCTCATTTCTCATGGACTACGGCGTTCAACATTGCTCGTAATGTCAATAGAATAGAGAGGTTGGAAAGTCCTATGAATTTTGGAAGCCGTGATTTAATTCTTTTCAAAGAAGGCTATCCTATGTATTCGTTTTGGGTATATAACCAGCTTTATGTAGATCCTGAGACGGAGCCAAGGCCGTTTARCGAAGGTAATGTGAATAAAGATGGAAAAATACACTACGGATGATCGTCAGATCTTAGGCAGCATATGGCCAGACTATTTCGGAGGATTTTCCAACAGCTTTAATTATAAAGGATTTGACCTTAATGCCTTCTTCTCTTTTTCGGTAGGTAACAAAGTGTATAATCATAATAGGTTTTTCGGAGAGGGAGGCGGTGCCAGAGATGCGGCACGTGTTATCTTCGCTTCTAACCTGGCACGTTGGCAGAAGCCTGGTGACATTACCGATATTCCTAAAAGCGATGGCGTAAATGTAAATAATTACTTGGATGGTGGTGGACGGTGGTTGGAAGACGGCTCTTACTTGCGCTTTAGAACACTTAGCCTAGGATATAATTTTAGTAAAAATAAAAATCCTAAGCTGCCATTCGGCAAACTCAGAATATATCTACAAGCCAATAATCTATTTCTGTGGACGAAATATAGCGGACTGGATCCGGAATCGGCAGCTAATGCAAGTGCTAACCAACAGGGTATAGACTTGGGAACGCCACCTCAGCCTCGCAGTTTTCAACTAGGTGTTAATCTAACATTATAATGAAATGAAAAACGTTATCTACATATTCTTTTTGTTTGGGTTGACCGCTTGCACTTCCTTCCTAGAGGTAGAGCCCAAATCCTCGATCTCAGGAGAATCTGTTATCGTGGACGAAACATCTGCCAAGGCGGCATTGAACGGAGCATACAGTGCCCTTCGTGATTATTATAGCGTAAACTATCAGTCTATCGCTTATTTATCTGGCGACAACATAGAATGGACAGGCTCCCAATCGCAAGTGCAGGAATTTATCAATCACCGTGTGAAGCCTGAGAATCCAACCATTTCTTCCACTTGGTCAGGAATCTATAAGACTATCAACAGAGCTAACAGTATCATCAAAACGTTGAAGACCATCTCGTCAGAAAGTATATCCACTACAGTAAGAAATCAGGTGCTGGGGCAAGCATTGGCCATACGAGGATTGGCTTACTTTGACTTGGTACGTGTATGGGGTGGGGTACCTATCATTACAGAACCGACAGATAGGGTAGGGCAAAATGTAGGGATTCCGAGGGCTACGGCAGAAGAAACATACTTACAGGTCCTGTCCGACCTTAATGAAGCGGAAGGGCTGCTCCCCTCAACTACCGATCGCTTCAGCATTACCAAAAAGACCGTTCAGGCACTTAAGGCCCGCTATTTTCTCTATCGTAAGGAGTGGCAGCAAGCACAAGCTTATGCTTCTCTGCTTATTGATGATCCGGAGTATGAGTTGGTAAATCCTTATTATAATTTTTTTGTCGACAATGTAGTAGGAACAAAAGAATCAGTTTTTGAACTGTTTTACAGTGCTAATGAATTAAATCCTCATCGCGGACAGTGGCAGCCCCAGAATAATGGCGGTACGCGGCAGTGGGCTCCTAATGCCGCTTTGGTGACACTGTTGAACGACCCAACCAAGGGAGGAGCACGTAGTGCTTTAATCGCCAAGGATAACCAAGACCGATGGTATGGAAACCTCTATTATCGCAGTCCGGCCACAGACCCAACTTATATCGTACGTATAGCAGAGCTCTTCCTTATCCGTGCGGAAGCTCTGGCACAGCTGAACCAGATTGAGGTAGCGCAGCAAGATCTGAATAGGGTTAGAAGTAGAGCTCAGCTTCAACCATTGAACTTTGAGAGCAAGGAGGATCTGCTCATAGCTATCGAGGAGGAAAGACGCTTGGAATTCGCCTTGGAAGCACATAGATGGTTCGACCTAGTGCGTACAGGAAGAGCTAAGAGCGTCTTGGGTTTTACCGAAGATTATAAGCTGCTGCTTCCTATTCCTTATAGTCAGATTCTTGCAGACCATGTATTGAAGCAAAATCCCGGTTACTCACTATAAAAAACAATACCTATGTCACGAGTAAAAAAAATATACGCAAGTAATAGTTTTAAAGACATCCTTTTACGGATATCTTTGTTGTGGATAGTATTGCTGAGTATCCCTATCCAGCAGGACTTTTATTCTATCCTGTTAAGCTTGAGCTGGCAGTATCTTTTGATAGATTTTTATAATCTTGGTCACCTTTCTTCCTCATTTTTTTGACAAGAACTCCACGATATTGGATTGGACTATCTATCTAGGCATAGCTGTGGCACTGGCCTTGTTGTGGCGAAGCAGGCAGCCTCATCTGGAATTGAACAAGTGGTACTATTACCTACGCATTTTTTCGCGATATAAACTTGCTTCGATTCTATTGGTTGCAGGCTTTCTGAAAGTTTTTCCTCTGTATGTTCCGGAGATTTCTCTGAGCCATCTTAACACTGGCTATGGCTATTTTCAGCATTGGAAGCATCTGTTGTTGAGTCTGTCTGCCGCTCCAGCCTATCTTGTCTTCCTCGGCATTGTGGAGGTTGCTGCGGCCATCCTTTTATTATTTCGAAGGACAGCATTTCTTGGCGTAATCTTCATCATCCCCTTTTATGGCAATGTTTTCTTGGCAGATCTGGCGTATGAAGGTGGTGATTTTCTTGTTTCTACCTATATAGTACTGCTGTCGTTGCCCGTGTTTGTGTATGATTTGGGGCGTCTTGGAAGGTTGATCTACCATAAGGCCTTTACGCAGCCTGCAGCTTGGCATTTGGAGTGGAATCATTCGCGATGGAAGAAGGTAAGGGTTGTGGGTAAGATCTCCTTTGCAGTGGTTTTTTTCTTTGTGGTGGGATTCAAAAGTTATTCTGCCTTTCGGCAGCAGCAAAACCTTTTTTACCCTCAACATAAAGGTTTGGAAGGCATTGTAGGAAAATATTGGGTGAAAGACTTTGTACTGAACGGAGATACCATAGCTCCTTCACCTTTTGAGAATGGAAGGTGGAAAGATGTGGTCTTCGAAAGGTGGAATACATTGAGTATTCGTGTGAACGAAAGCATCGTGGTCGAGGAGCCGGCAAGTAGATTGTGGCCGCGTCAAGACAGCCTACGCAATTACGAATATACACAGGTGGGTGACCGGCTGTATTATACTTTTCAATTTAGTGAGCAGGATTCCATACTTACTCTAGCTAATAGAAATAAGCATTATATCGCTGGTAGCTATAGATTACAGCTGTCACAGCCCGACAGCAATGCCGTACTACTAAGAGGAACCAACGGTCGAGGGGACTCCCTGCAAGTTCTTCTGGTAGATGCAAAAAAGAAATATTTATTGGAAGAAGTCAAGAAAGTAGGAAGAAGAAAAGTAGGGTATAAACTCTAACCAAATCAAATCTGTAAAGTTATGTCTAAGAAAAAAATAGATACAGCAGTAATTAATCATGACACTTCTTATGTCGACAGGAAGCAGTGGCCACAATGGCAACGTATATTGTTTCGCATAAGCTTTATATTTTTCATTCTTATTGCTATCCCCAATAATCCCCATTGGTATACCCATGTGTGAATATAGACTGGTGGAATCTGGACTACCGCGATTTGTATGATATATGTCGTTTTGGTTCGGGAGTCAATTATTTCGGCACCACTACGTTTGGAGCACGTCTGCTCGGTTACAGCATATGGGTGAACACCTTGATCTTTGCAACGATAGCAGGTCTTTTATGGACTCTCATAGTCAAAATTCTTAAAAGGGAGCGTAAGGAATACGAGAGGTTATACTACTGGCTTAATGTTATTGTCCGTTACCGTGCGGGGCTAGGGATTATAGGCTTTGGTTTTACGAAGCTGTTTCCTGTGCAGATGCCTTATCCTTCTTTGGGATTATTAGATACGGATTATGGTGACTTGACAGCCCAGAAAATTTTCTGGTTGTCCTTTGGGATAGTGCCGTGGTACCAAGTGTTTGCTGGAGTATTGGAGGTTGGTGCGGGAGCGTTGTTGTTTTTCCGCAGAACCGTAGCAATAGGAGCGGCATTACTTGTGGGGGCCTTGGGAGCCATAGTGGTCGTAAACTTTGCCTACGATGGTGGTGTGCACGTTTATAGTTCCTATTTCGTGCTGTTAAGTCTTTTCCTCCTTGTACCCTACTATAAGCCTTTCTATAAGGTTTTCGTCAAAGAGATTCCTGCGCAGGTATCGTTATTTTTTCCTGTCTTTGCTACGCCCTTGCAGGTTGTTAGATATAGCTTAAAGGCGCTAACTATCTTCTTATTCATTGGTGTTTTCTTTTATCTGCAATACTTGGATTTCCGTTATGATCCTTATAAGCAGCCCTCCACGGCAGGATATAAGGCCTTCCGCGGCAATTATGCTGTTAGTGAGTTTAAGCTCAACGGTGTAGAACACCCTTACGATCCTCTGGATACTGTAAGATGGCAGTCAGCCACCTTTGAAAAATGGTCTACGTTGACCTTCAAAGTTCACCGTCCTCTGCCTTTGGATTTATCCAACGGTGGCGGTGATCCTAAAAGAGATGTCAACCGTACTTTCGAAATTTCGGGAGTGGCGGGTGGTCAAAGAGCTTTTCACTATTATATAGATACAGTAACCCAAACACTTTACCTTGAGGATAAGTACAAGCCCATTCCGGATGAGCGCAATAAGACGGCAGATTCAGGAGGAGACAGAGGGGTACGTAACTATATATCCCTGAATGATGTGAAGATATATGGTCCTACCATATCATTGGAAGAGTGGATTCCGGCCGAGGTGAAGCGGCGTTTAGGAAATGAGGCAGATTATGTTCATCCTAAGGCCCGAACCACACGTAGGCTGCGTGAATTTGCTAAAGCGGATGAATTGGCAAAAAGAGAGATAAGACAACGATTCGTCGTGCGCTATACCATACAAAATGATGGGGAGCGAGTAATTTTACGTGGTGTTGATGAAAATAGAGATTCCTTGTATGTGGTGTTGGATAGGGTAAAAAAAGATTACAAGATTTCTCCGGGAAAATTAGTTGCTGGACAGTATGAATAAGATATCTTCGTTCTTGTTTGTCGTAGGGGCATTACTTTTGGCGATAAGCTGTTCAGACCGGCAAGCAGAGAATGTATCTTATGCTGCTCCTTCCGGAGAAGGAGAGTGGAAAGAAAATCTGGACCTTTATCAGAAAACATGGCCTCAAAAGTTCGGTATTGGCAGGCAAGCTTCCAAGGAAAGGATAAAAAAATGGGATATCGATGTCAATCCGCAGGGGGAGAGGTTGCCAAAAGGAGAGGGACTAGCGAGCAGAGGAAAGGAAATTTATTTGGCTAAATGTGCTTCCTGCCATGGCAAAAACGGTCATGAAGGACCATATGATCAACTTGTCGTTACAGACACTTCCAAGCGCAATACCATTGGTAATTATTGGCCTTATGCTACAACAATATTCGATTATGTGCGCAGAGCTATGCCTTTCAATGCTCCCGGCTCCCTTAGTGACCAAGAGGTCTATGATGTGACTGCCTACCTTTTATATCGGAATAAGATTATTGAGGAAGAATATCCTGTGAATGCCAATACCCTTCCCCAGATCGAGATGCCTGCAAAGTCTCGTTTTGTGCTGGACGACCGTAGAGGAGGAAACGAAATCAAATAATATGATTAGAATGGACACAAAAGTATATTGGAGAAGGCTTTTTAAGCGTTGGATGGTGGGTGTTCTGCTGGGCGTAGCAGTAGCTTTTGTAGTGGTAAAAATGTGGAACAACCGAATCATCGAACCAGACAAGGACACCAAAATTGTGTTGGATCCCTCGAAGGTGCAGGGGCGTGGCCCTGATAAGGCAGGTTATCGCTCTAAATATGAACGTCTGCAGAAGATTACATCGACAACAGCGGCCCGTACACCACTTCAGGATCTGTATGGCACC
Source organism: Sphingobacterium sp. T2 (assembly GCF_000814685.1). GTDB lineage: Bacteria > Bacteroidota > Bacteroidia > Sphingobacteriales > Sphingobacteriaceae > Sphingobacterium > Sphingobacterium thermophilum. The sequence continues at coordinate 36,187 of NZ_JXAC01000006.1, read as the reverse complement.
ATTACACCTTCAGATCTTCACTTCGAAAGGCATCATGCCGGAATACCGGAAATAGATCCAGAAAAGCACGAGCTCCTCATTCACGGCTTGGTAGAACAACCTTTGGTGTTGAAGCTGAAAGATTTAAAAAGATATCCTTCGGTAACACGCATTTGTTTTATAGAATGTTCGGGGAATTTTAGATATGGAAAAAGGGAAATGACACCACAGGAAGTTTGTGGGCTTACCAGCCAGAGTGAATGGACCGGGGTGTTACTCTCTACCATCCTTGAGGAAGCCGGTATTAAGCCTCAAGCGGAATGGTTTCTTGCTGAGGGAGCAGATGGCGCTTTGATGGCCCGTAGTGTACCGCTCAAAGAAGCTTTGGCAGAAGCGATGATAGCTTATGCACAGAATGGAGAGCCGATACGACCGCAGCAAGGCTACCCTATGCGATTAGTGATTCCGGGGTTCGAAGGAAATACACAGATAAAATGGCTGAGGAGAATAGAACTTTCTGAAAAGCCTTTTATGACAAGGGAAGAAACATCAAAGTACACAGAAAAGATAGCAAAGGGTAAGATCAGGATGTTCAGCCTTGTCATGGATGCGCGATCTATTATAACCTATCCTGCCTATCCATAAAAAGATAGAAAAAGGATGGCACGAAATAAGGGGCATTGCCTGGAGTGGAAGAGGAAAAATAAAAAAGGTGCTCATAAGTACGGATAATGGTCGTAAGTGGAATGAGGCGCACTTGCAGGGACCTGTTCTGGAGAAAGCACATACCGCTTTTCGATACATGTGGAACTGGGATGGAAAACCTACTCGTATCCTAAGCAAGGCCATTGACGAAACAGGATATATTCAGCCCACCTATAGCCAACTGGTGAAAGCTAGAGACTCAAAAGGAGGCAATCATTTCAATCCTATAGTGGGTTGGGATATAGAAAAGTCAGGAGAAGTTTTCTTGGCTGACGTAAAAGATATAAAATGAAGAATTTGATTATTTTTATATAATGGCAAAATACGATGCGGTCATAGTGGGCAGTGGCCCCAATGGACTTGCAGCTGCAATAACCTTGCAGCAGCAAGGGCTATCGACATTGCTTGTCGAGGGTTCGGACACCATAGGAGGGGGGCTGCGCACGAAAGAACTTACCCTGTCGGGGTATAAGCATGACGTCTGTTCGGCTATACATCCCATGGCTATGGCATCTCCTTTCATGCGGTCTTTACCTTTAGAGGAGTATGGGTTGTCTTTCACCTTTGCCAGATATGAGGCGGCTCATCCCCTATTAAGGGAAACCGGGGCCGTGCTATCCAGAAATCTGGAAGAGACCATACAACAGCTTGGTGATGATGGGAAGCTCTACCGTAGCCTCATACAAGATGTTGTAGACCGCTGGGAAATATTAGCAGAAGATACAATGGGTCCTCTACGGTTTCCGAAGGATCCTATACTGTTGGCATCGTTTGGATGGAAGGCTGTGCTACCTGCCTCATGGGTCGCTTCACGATTTAAGACGGAGAGAGCTAAAGCTTTGTGGGCAGGCATGGCGGCCCACGGTATTCAACCGCTCAGCAACTGGACCACGTCGGCCATAGGGATGGTGTTGATGGCGGTAGGGCATAGGTTTGGTTGGGCTATTCCTGTCGGGGGATCTCAGGAGCATAGCTGATGCCTTAGCGACCTATTACCTCAAGTTGGGAGGAGAGATTCAGACAGAGGTGTGGGTGAAGGACCGTGCCGCACTACCCGATCATCGACTTCTTATTCTAGATCTCACCCCTAAGCAGATACTTTCCATCAAGGGTTTGAATTTTACATCCTCTTATGAGCGTCAACTCAGGAAATATAGACAAGGGATGGGGGTGTTTAAGGTGGATTGGGCCTTGTCGGAGCCTACTCCCTTTACGGACTTACGAGCGAGACAGGCAGCCACAGTACACATAGGCAATACTTTTGCTGATGTTGCCCGTGCGGAGCGTGAAGCTCACGCTGGAAAGGTTGTGGATCGCCCTTTTGTGCTTTTTGCCCAACAAAGTCTGTTTGACCGAAGTAGGGCTCCAGAACGCAAACATACAGGATGGGCTTACTGTCACGTTCCCAATGGAACAGAATATGATTACACCGACATTATTGAAAATCAGATCGAGCGTTTTGCTCCTGGCTTTAAGGATACTATTTTGGCACGCCATACGTACGGCCCTAAGGCGTTGGAAGCCTACAATCCCAACTACATAGGAGGAGACATTAATGGTGGTATAATGGATATAGGTCAGCTCTATACACGACCGACACGCTCGTTGACACCTTACCGCACTGCGGACAGTTCGGTATACATATGTTCGTCAGCCACCCCTCCCGGAGGAGGTGTTCATGGTATGTGTGGATTTCATGCTGCACGAACAGCACTAAAAGATCATTTTGGTATCATCATTAATTTGCCTTAATATGAAAAAGATAATATTGGCCGGAGGTACAGGGAACGTCGGCAGAGTGCTCAGTGAGGAGCTTCTGAGGCAAGGTTATGAAGTCATTATACTGAGTCGCACGACTAAATCTTCCAACCGCCAGAACCTCTCTTACGTGCTTTGGGATGGTGAACAGTTGGGGGAATGGATGTCGGTATTGGAAGGGAGCGATACTTTAATCAATCTTTCAGGGCAAAGTATCCAATGTAGGTTTACCGAGAAGAACAGAAGGACGTTAACCTCTTCACGCATAAAGCCTACATACATCTTGGGAGAGGCCATTCGAGGATTGAAAGAACCTCCGCGATTATGGATAAACATTTCCGGAACTTCTATTTTTGAGGGCCTTGAGCAGCTTAGCGATGAGGAGAGCACTCGTTTTGCAGATACTTTCTTAGCCAACCTTGTCAAGGAATGGGAAAAGACTTTTTTTATGTTCCACTTGCCCGCCACAAGGCAGGTTTGTTTGCGGCTGAGTCCCGTGTTGTCCAAGGATTTTGGCATGTTCAAGGAATTGAATCTGCTGACAAGATTCGGATTGGGGGGTAAGGCGGGAAACGGAAAACAGTTGATAAGCTGGATCCATGAGGTGGACCTAATAAATTTGGTGCTATGGATTATCCATCATCGGGATCCGTCGTCGCTCTATCATGCTTGTGTTCCTCTGCCGGTAAGCAATAAAATCTTCATGAAGGAACTGCAACGTGCTAATAAAATTTCTTTTGGACTGCCTTTGCCGGCCTTTCTAGCCAAAGTTGGTGCCTACTTTAAGGGGGTAGAGAGCGACATGATTTTACAGACTAATGCAGTATCTTCCAGCAGAGCAGTACGTGAAGGGTTTGTTTTTAAATTTCCAACGATTAAAGAAGCATTTTTAGAACTAACTAAACATATACACTAAATTATGTCAGAAAAGAAGATTGTCATTACAGAAGATTGGGTTGTTGTCATCTTGGGGTTGGGAACGATTTTTTTAGCTTTGGCAGGAATTATCGTTCCGAAGCCTACCTTCAGTTGGTCCTCCTGGACAGAATTAAGTGAGAAGATTTTTTCGGCTCAAAACATCATCAACTTACTTACTCAGTTTGGAGCAGTATATGCCATAGCACTGCTTGGGGCTATATTGCTTGGTAAGTCGGTAAAATCTTTGCTTGTAGTGTTTCCTTCGGTAGCGGTGCTGACGGTGTTAGCCTTGTTGCTGGCAGGAAACAGTACAGTGAAAGATTATAATTTGGAAGCTGTCATCTTTGCTTTGGCCATAGGGCTGCTTATTAGTAATATTTTTTCTTTGCCTTCTTGGTTTAGGGAGGCTCTCAACACGGAGATGTATGTTAAGATAGGGTTGGTCCTGTTGGGCACTACAGTCATCTTTGGGGATATTTTGAAAGCCGGGGCTTTGGGATTGATACAGGCGCTAGTGGTAGTGCTTTCGGTATGGTATTTCGCCTTTTGGGTATGTAAGAAGCTAAAGATAGACAAGGAGATGTCTCTGATGTTGGCTAGTGCTGTATCTATTTGTGGCGTGTCGGCAGCTATTGCTACTTCCGGAGCTATAAAGGGGGACAGCAAGAAACTATCCTATGTTATTTCTTTGGTGCTTATAACAGCGATACCTATGATGATAGGAATGCCATACCTAGCAGAATGGATGGGGCTATCCGAGGCAGTGACAGGAGCGTGGTTGGGAGGTTCCATAGATACTACGGGAGCTGTAGTGGCTTCCGGCTCTTTGGTAGGAGATGAAGCTTTGAAGATTAGTACTATAGTGAAGTTTTCTCAAAATGTGTTGTTGGGAATAGCAGCCTTTGCCATCAGTATCTATTGGACTTATTCTAAGTCTGTGGACGAGGAGACGAAGAAAGATAAACCTACCTTGCGTGTAATCTGGGAACGTTTTCCCAAGTTTGTTTTGGGGTTTGTCTTTGCCTCCTTACTTTTCTCCTTCGTAATCTCTCCGGAGACTACGAATCAGGTTAAAGACAGCCTGAAGAGTCTACAAAATCTTTGGTTTGTGCTGGCCTTTACCTCTATAGGTCTGGAGACAAACTTCAAGGATCTGTTTCAACAAAGCAACAAAAAGCCTTTATATGCGTTTTTGATAGCGCAGTCTTTTAATATTGTCATTACGCTTCTTGTGGCGCTAATTTTGTTTAGATAATTTATGGAAATAGCCATGTTGGGACATCTTCATAATACATAAAGCATATATGAGCGAAAAGGAGTTATTGGACAGATACCGTGCTACAGGAAGTGTAGAAGTGTTGGGCAAGCTGTATGCTCCTTATATGTCGTTGCTTTACGGTGTGTGTTATAAGTATCTGCAGGATGCCGAGCGCAGTCAGGATGCGGTGATGCAAATTTTTGAAGAGTTAATAGATAAGTTAAGGACACACGAAGTAAAAAGTTTTAAAAGCTGGCTTTATGTATATGCTAAAAACTTTTGTCTAATGCAGCTACGTAAAGACAAAAGGTTTGAGCAGGTAGATATTGAAGATAACCTTTATGAAAGCGAGAGAAAGCTAAGTGCTGAGGGGGAGACAAAATGGGAAGAGCATGATTTTGAAATGCTGGAATATTGTCTTGAAATGTTGAATGCGGATCAGCAGCGTTGCGTACGTCTTTTCTTACCTAGAGCAAAAATGTTAATAAGGATATAGCCGAGGAGACGGGGTTGGACTTAGGGAAGGTGAAGAGTGCCATCCAGAATGGCAAGCGCAACCTCAAAATATGTATGGAGAACAGAAAACATGGAAAATAACTACCAATTATCTCGTATTCACAATTACATCCACGACTTGATGAGTCGGGAGGAGATGCATGCGTTAGAACGCGAGGCATTGGAAGACCCTTTTTTGCAGGATGCGATAGACGGGTATAGGATGCAGCAGGGAGTAGATGCCAAGCAGCTGAGTTTGCTGCAGCAGCGGCTTGCCGCGCGTGTAGACTCCTTGGCTGGGGAACGCAGCAAGCGCTTCTATAGCTGGCAGCGCCTTGCTGTGGGTATGGCTGCCGGTGTTATGTTTTTGATAGTTTGTATCTTGATATTGATGCGATATCTACCTAACCAAAATACGGCGGACTTGACGGAAGTAGAGATTATGTCGGTCAAAGAGTATGTGGTACAGGTTATACCTTCTGCCGGTGACGCCCAGCCGGTGCAAGGGTGGCAGCATCTTGAAGGACGTATTGCTAAAGGGTTAGAAAATAATATTGTTGAGGAGGGAGAGAAGCATGTTCGCTTACTTTTTGATGAGAGAGGGAAGCTTACAGTTTCTAACGTGAGAAATGGGCTGCTAAATCAAATTTTTGAAGAGGAGGAATGGAAGGGTAAGGAAGCTGTATTCTCTCTGAAGGTCAATGCCAAAAAGTAGAAATGTCATTTCAAGCGTATAGGTAATATTCCTATACGTACTCGAAATGACATTTCTTATTATTCTTCCCAGCGGATCTTATCTTCTATACTTCCGCGTACGGGCTCACGAGTGTCCATATTGTGGTGTCCCATATAGAAGATACCTATACATTTCTGGTTTTCTTTAAGTCTTAGGAATTCTCCTAAGTGGTTGATAAGTCCAGGTGTTGCCCAGTAACCACCTATTCCTAAGGAATGTGCTGATAGCCATATATTCTGTACAGCACAAGCTGTGGCTGCCAACTCTTCCCACTCAGGCACATCTCCAGTGTAGTTGACGATGATGGCTATGGCCACGTTTGACATGGTTGCCTTCTTAGCCATGTTTTGTTCTCCCTGCTCTGTGTATTTATCGGCAGGGGTAACCTGTCTGTAGATGCGTGCCAGCTCATTTCCCAAACGTTGAAGACCTTCCTTGCGGAAGATGACAAACCGCCACGGTTGAGTACGTTTATGTGTTGGTGCTGCATTTGCAGCTTCCAAGATGGTGAGGATATCCTCCTTGGAAATATCTTGATCTGTAAAACTGTTTTGTGATACAGTTCTACGGAATTTTATTGCATTTAAAACTTCGTTTGACATAGTATATTATTTAAGCTCTTTCTTCCCAAAGTGCAGCGATATGCAGTATTGTTTTTACGGCTTTTTCCATATCTTGGATACTTACCCATTCCATTTTTCCGTGGAAGGCATGTCCACCAGCGAAGATGTTAGGACAAGGTAAACCCATAAATGAGAGGCGTGAGCCGTCGGTGCCTCCGCGTATACTGCGACGTTCGGGTGTCATGCCTGCTCTTCTGATAGCTTCAAGCCCTATTTCCATGATTTCCGGATATTGATCCAGCACTTCTTTCATATTGCGGTACTGCTCTTTTGTTTCGAATGTATAGGAACAGCCCGGATATTGTGCTAAAATCTTTTGGGCTATGCTTTCCAGTTCTGCTTCATGGCGTGCCAGGTTGGCAGTCACATGATCCCGGACGATAAAGTTTATCGTAGCTTTCTCTACCGATCCCGAGATATTGGTAGGGTGTATAAATCCTTCTTTATCGGAAGTACTTTCCGGCGATAGACGATCTTTTGGCAGCGCTTCAATGATTTTTGCTGCAATTTTAATGGCGCTTTGCATTTTCCCTTTAGCAAAGCCGGGATGTACCGAAACACCATGTATGGTCAATGTGACGGCATCCGCCGAAAATGTTTCATCTTCTATGGTGCCGGCTTTCTCACCATCCATCGTATAGGCGAACTTTGCACCCACACGTTCGAGATTAACGAAGTCGACACCACGTCCTATCTCTTCATCCGGAGTGAAGAGGATTTTGATGTCACCGTGTTTTATATGAGGGTTTTGCAGCAATATTTTTGCGGCTTCCATGATTTCTGCCACGCCAGCCTTGTCGTCAGCACCTAGCAGCGTAGTGCCTGAGGCCGTAATGATGTCGTTGCCGATTTGTTCGGCAAGGTCTTTATGTTCGGCGTAACGGATAACCACGCTCTTATCATCGGGAAGTACGATATCCTGACCTTGGTAATTGCGGTGCACGATAGGTTTTACGTCTTTTCCCGAGCAGTCAGGAGAGGTGTCCACATGTGAACAGAAACATATTGCCGGAACGTTTTTATCCGTATTGGAAGGGATTGTCGCATAGACATATCCATTTTCATCTAGTTCTACGTCTTTTGCTCCCAAAGCTGTAAGCTCCTCCACTAACATTTTGCTAAGGTTCAGCTGTTTAGCTGTAGAAGGGAAAGTAGCAGAATTAGGATCCGATTGCGTATCTATTTGCACGTAACGCATAAAGCGCTCTGCAACAGACATATCTTTTATATCATTGATAACAGAAAAATCCATCTTTTAAATTATTGCTTTACAAATGTAGGAAAAGAAATACTCCCTAGCGTATCGTTAGTGTCAAGAAATGGGAAAACAAAGGGAAGAGCAACTCTTCTCTAAGAAATTATTTTTGTTTTTGTTGGTCCACCCATCCGAAAACGTTTTGCAGGATGCTGGAATTGCGTGAACCACCTATATTTTGTCTGATTTTTAGTTCTTCATCGGCGACTTTCACAAAAAGGCCGTCAATGGCTTTTTGGGTGACGTAAGCGTTGAGGTTTGTCTCTACTTTCGTCGTGGCGATAGGGAGGTTGTTGTACGCTGTTGTAAGCTGTGTCCAGTAAGTGCTTACATTATTTTTTCCCAAGGCTGCCTCCACTATAGGGCTAAACTTCTGTGTGAGCTCGTTGGAGGTGGTGCGTTTGAAGAAGGTTGTCGCTGCATCTTGCTGGGGTCCTAACAAGATGTTGAAGGCGTCGGTTACTGTCATTTTGGTCAAAGCATTGACAAAAACGGGAGCAGCTTCCTTTACTGCCGATTCTGCAGCACGGTTTAGACTCAAGATAAAGTTGTCCACCAGCTTGCCCATACCTACGGAGCGCAAGGCCTGTTCTACCTTTTGTGCTTCTTGAGGCATCAAGATTTTCACTACGGCGTCTCCAAAGAAACCGTTTGTTGCGGATAAGGTTTTTATGCTGTTTTGAAGGCCATTGTTTAGGGCTTGCTTGATTCCGCTGACAGCTTCTGTTTGGCTTATCGTAGAACCTTTTGCTGTAGTGCCAGGGGTAGCTTGCGGCAAGGTGCTGGCCATCTGGCTCATAGCCTCACAACCTGACAGCAGAGGTAGAGCCGCGATGCTTAGTGCCAAATAGGATAATTTTTTCATTGCTTTTGAATTTGTTATACAAAATTAAAAAAACAAATGAATTACCATTCCATATGAACCAGCACTGGGAAGTGGTCGGACGGAAATTTGCCCATGTAGGTGTCCGTTAAGACGCCGTATTTCAATACGTTAAAAGGTTTTGAGATAAAAATGTGGTCAATTCTTTCTTTAGCTTTTAGAGACTTACCCCATCCGTTGAAGGTGGAGTTAGGTTCATATACTAGGGGAGCCAACTCATAGGTGTCCTGAATGTAAGGTGAGCTAGCCAACGTATTGTAGGCGTCGCTCTTCTCGTCGACGTTGAGGTCTCCAGTGATGATGAGAGGAAGGTCTTTGGCGAGTTCGTGCGCTTTTTGGAGCATCAGCTTAGCACTTTCTGTCCTTGCGACCTTTCCCACATGGTCGAAATGGGTATTCATCATGATGAAGCGCTTGCCGTTTTCCTTATCTTCGAAGATTGCCCAAGTGCAGATGCGTGGCAGTGCGGCATCCCATCCTTTGTTAGGCTTTTCTGTGTCGGTATCCGACAGCCAGAAGGTGTCGCTTTTGATAAGGGTAAAGCGGCTTTTCTTGTAAAGGATTGCCGAATGTTCGCCTTTATCTTTTCCGTCATCGCGACCTACACCTACTGCTCCATACTTGGGAAGCAGCTTCAGCATGTCTTCAAGTTGGTCTTTGAAAGCTTCCTGAATCCCCAGCAGGTCGAAATCATGATAGCGGATGAGCTTACACAGATATTCTCTGCGGTCTTGCCATAGATTTCCTTCATCTATGGTGTTTCGCTGACGTATATTGTATGTGCCTACCTGCAAAGCTTGGGCTTGCAGGGCTGTGGCTAAGCTAAAGAAGCTTATAATGGTTAATAGCAGCTTTTTCATATTATTGAGCTAAAATTTTCTGAAGTAATTCCGGTTCGTCAGTGGTGATATAGTCCACTTTGTTGTCGATAAAGTAACGCATATCTTCTTCCTTGTTTACTGTCCAAACGTTGATTTTCATTTTTCTTTCTTTAGCATCTTGGAAGTAATGAGGGTTTTTCTTGAATACCGAATAGTTGAAATCCATTTCGCTGAAGCCGTCATTGTATAGGTCTATAGGAGATTTGTCACTTCCTAAGTATTGTACGCGTACTTTTTTGTCTAGCTTTTTCAGATGAAGGCAGGCATCATAGCTGAAGGAGATGAATACTGTCTTCTTGAGTCCTTTCATCTTTTTGACGAGGTTGTAGCATTTTTCGGCAGCTTCTATGGTACGCTCTTTCCCTAGACGGTTAGGTTTTATTTCAAAAATCATTTTAGTACGTTTCTGTTTTAATCCTACGCGAAGATATTCTTCTGCTGTATGCAATTGTTTCGCCGTTTTGTCCAATTTCTTTTGGCTTAAGGTAGCATAATCTGTTGTGGCGATATCTATTCCTTGATAATCTTGGTCATGATTTACGACAAGAACATCATCTTTGGTTAGTGATACGTCGAACTCCGAGCCCCACACCTTAAGGTCTATGGCGTGTTTTAGGGCGGCTATAGAGTTTTGAGGAGCGTTTGTATTTTTCCAGGCTCCACGGTGGGCAACGATTTTGGTTTGGGCCCAAGCCACTGCATTGATTGATAATAGTACTGTTAAGATTAGGATCTTTTTCATAATTGTTGATTATTTTTTGATGTAAATGATGTTAGCAACTTTTCTTTCTCCTTGATGGTCAAACTTCTTGTTGTCGGATGGATGGTTTACTATGCCTTTTCCTTCGATGTACATGGCAGTGCTTCCTCCTCCGTCTAGGTTCATGGCGTCAGTACATCCCAGCCATCTGAAGATGTTGGTGAATTCTGCCAGAGAGAAGCCTTGAGACATGCTGTTGCGACCGTCTACCGTGATTAGATATAATTTGTTGCCTGCCAAGCCAACCCCTGTTCTTGGGTGCCTATTTTTATTAAAGGCGTTGTCCGCAAGACTTACCGTCCTATTGTTTTCTAGGAGGAGAGGTCCTGCCAACATTACGTTGGGCAGTGCGGTAGCTGCTACAGAGTCCGAGGTGATAATGGTCTTCTTCCTATCAAAGGCGAAGAAGGCATTGGCATGAGTACCTTTTGATTTGGAATAGGTGATCACCTTACCTTTAACTTTTATATAGTTGACAGCTCCTTCCGTTTTTCATATGGAAGAAACCTCCGTTTATGGCGGCGAGAGCTTTGGCATGCCGGGCTAGGGTAGAGGTATGTTCAAGCTGCTGGGGTAATGCTACAATGCCCAGCTTCTTGTTCCTCTTGGAAAGGTCTATTTCTAAAATGCTGATAAACTGCTTGCTATTGAAAAGAGAGTTAAAATGTCCGCTTCTCCATACTACCCCTTTGGCGATATGTTCATTTTGCCACGAGAAGTTGGTAAAAGTAGCCGAATCATTATTGCTGACAAGTTGTTGGCAATAAGTGGTTAAGGGCGAGGATTAGGTATAAAAAAAAGGCAGTAATATTTTTCATAATTACTGCCTAATTTACATATCTTCTTATAAATATAGAATTGATTTAGGCTATTCCATTCCATTCATCATAAAATTGTTGCAGAAAGTCTTCCATGAATTTGTGTCTTTTTTCTGCAATACGTTTTGCTGTTTGCGTATTCATTTTGTCTTTCAACAGGAGCAACTTTTCGTAGAAGTGATTGATGGTAGGTACGGAAGAGTTTTTATATTCTTCTTTGGTGAGGTTTGTTCTAGGTTTGATGTCTGGATTATACATCTCACGGTTTTTATGTCCGCCGAAGTTGAAGGCTCTTGCTATGCCTATTGCGCCTATGGCGTCAAGTCTGTCAGCATCTTGCACGATTTCAAGCTCTTTGGAATGGAAGTTTACATCTCCGAGCGAAGCTTTGAAGGACATATTGAGGATAATCTGTTTTACGTGCTCGATGACCTCTTGGTTGACACCTATGGATTCTAGGAATTCGCCTGCTACTCGGGGGCCTATGGTTTCATCACCATTGTGGAATTTGCTGTCGGCGATATCATGCAATAGGGCGGCTAGCTCACATACGAGTGGGTCAGCCTTTTCTGTCTGGAGTATAAGTTTGGTGTTGTTCCACACCCTTTGTATATGCCACCAATCGTGGCCTGCTTCAGCAAATTTAAGTCTGTCTTGAACGAATGCTATAGTTAAATCAATGACGTTTTGCATAGTGTTACTTTTCTTTTGTTCCTTCGTAAAGTTCGTATTGTAATAATCTGCAGTCTAATTTACCATTAAAAAATTCAATTCTCCTAGAAGCTTTTAAACCAATTTTTTTGGCAAGGTCCGGATTTCCAGTAAAAACGTATCCGCGGTAGCCTTTACAGCGCTGTTTCATGAAGTCTCCTATACGTTTGTAGGTAGCTTCCAGCTTAGTGTGTGTGCCTAGGCGTTCGCCATATTCCGGATTAAACATGATCACTCCTGGAGTTTCTGGAATGGATGTTTCTGCAAAATCACACACGGCAAATTGTATGAGGTGTTCTACGCCGGCGGCTTTGGCATTCAGGCGTGCTATTTCAACGGCCTGTTCGGAAATGTCCGAAGCAATGATCGTCGGTATATTTGACTTGTTGGTCTTTTCTTTCAGTAGTCTTCTCTCTTGGAAGAACACCGATTCGTCGTAACCGTTGAAGTGCATGAACGAATAATTCATGCGTTGCAAGCCTGGCGTGCGGTTTTGCTGCTATGAGTGCCGCCTCAATGGCTAAGGTGCCGGAGCCACACATAGGATTCACAAAAGGAGACTTTCTGTCCCACTGTGTGGCCATGATGGTAGAGGTCGCCAACGCTTCCAACATAGGGGCTTTGCCGGGATGCTTACGGTATCCATGTTTGGACAATGTCTCTCCTGAGGTGTCTAGGAAAATCTCCGCTCTATCTTCCACCCAGTGTAGGTGGATTACCGCTTTGGAAAGGTCTGCCCCTGAATTAGGACGTTTCCCTTTCTTATCTTTTATTCTATCGACGATGGCGTCTTTTACTTTGACATTGGCGTACAGTGGAGTCGTTATGGTTTCATTGTTTACGAAGGATGTTACCGAAAAGTAACCATCAACGGGAATAAGATCTTCCCAGCTTATTTTTACCAAGGCGTTGTACAGCTCTTGGGCGTTTCTAGCCCGAAAAGCGCCAATTTCGTACAAAACCTGACCTGCTGTCCGCAGATTAAGGTTTAAGCGTATGCATTCGTTGACAGATGCAGTGGTTTCTATGCCTGTGCTGAAGGTCCTCTTTATTTCGAATCCTAGCGCGCAGATTTCTTCTTGGAGGTAAGGGGATAGACGCTTGTAGCAAGTTACTATCACTTTGCCGGGGGTGTTGAAAACTTCTTTCATATTTGTGCAAAGTTAATTAATCTTCCATGCAAAAAATGTGTAATTTTACAGTTTAATACGAATAATGATATGGAAATCAGAGGAAAAGTTCACGAAATAGGTGCTGTACAACAGGTTACTGAGACTTTCAAGAAAAGAGATTTAATTGTGGCTTACGCAGAAAACCCACAGTTTGTAGAGTATATCAGATTTGAAGCAACACAAGATAGAGTTAGCATTTTTGATAATTTGGCTGTAGGAGATGAGGTAGAAGTATCGTTCAATCTTCGTGGTCGTCCGTGGACTAATCCACAAGGAGTGACAACGTACTTTAATTCGTTGGTAGCATGGAGAGTAACCAAGTTGGCTAATACAGCAGCGTCGGCGCCTTCTTATGCAGACAACATTCCGGCACCGGTAGACATCAGCAATTCGGGTGCGGATGACGATGATTTACCATTCTAATTGCGACCTGAATTTTTGAAATAAAGAAGCTATCCCGCCTGGGGTAGCTTTTGTTTTTTTATCCGCTTACATATTTACCGTAAGGCAGTTTACGCAACAAGATGATAATCCCTATAGAGCTTAGCAGCGTAAGCAATGTCGCTAGAGGAATCACCCATAGTGTATTCATATGTTTTGATAGCATGGGATGTATGTAGTTCAATGGAAGAATATGTACTAGATAGATGCCGAAGCTGTATTTGTCTGTGAGCTGTACCCAGAGCGGTAAAGGTCTATCTTGGGATACGGTTTTTTGCAACAGCATGAAAAGGCATATTGCAGCTAAGGCTGTATTTGGAAGATGCACATAATTATACCAGTGTGGGTTAAACGTGGCGCTCTTGCGAGCTCCACATATAGGTCATCACTGCCGTAAAAATTAAGATAGCTACATATCCTAACAGATACCACCAGAATTTTACTTTGAAATCTTTTATGCTGAGGTAATAGCCTAGGATGAGATAGCAATATAGCCCGAAAAGAAAGATATGTCAATCTTAAGGTATAGGGATAATAAAATTTGTTGGTGATGAACATGGCTACGGCCCACAATACAAGGAAAAGCTCTATCTCACGCAGGGACGCTTGGCGAACGATCTTCTTAACAAAGGGAATTGCCAGATACATTCCTATGATCATATACATAAACCAGAGATGTGCATTTGCTCCATGTAGTATTTTATCCTGAATGATGGCAATGATTTTTTGGCTCGATAGTGTTGAGAAATGCGTGTATCGATAGAAATAATAAATCATATAGATGACGGTCCAGAAGACGAAAGGCCAGCACAATTTGGGAAGCCTTTTCTTATAGAAAGAGAAGGTTTCTTCTTCTTTGGACAGGAGGAGTGCTCCGGAAATCATAACAAAGAGCGGAACGGAACACCGTGTGGCCGCATTAATCCAGTTAGCAAAATTCCAGTCAAACCCTTCCGCATGAAAGCGGTTGAGGAATCCCGTGCTGGCATGAATCAGTATGACAAATACGGTGGCTACGGCTCGCGTATAACTTATAGCGTTGTTTTGGGGTGTCATTATGTAAATTTATCGATTCTTGAATTATAAAAGTGAATATTTCTGTTAAAACCCTAGTAAACAGGTGGATTAATCGTTGTAAATGATTATCTTTAGAACTGTCAATAAAATATAACGTACATGGGATTTGCGACAAATAAGAGTAAACGCTGGGAGCTTAGTAAGCTGAAATGGACTTTTTTATCCGTTTTGCTTTTTGTGCCTCCAATACATCCTTTCGTCATGATGTCGCAAGCTTCCAAGAGCAAGGTTCGCTCTTGGTATTTCTTGGCTTGGCTGCTGTTATTTGTTCAGTGTGGAATCATTTATGGATTTTTCTATTTTGCGGGAGCCATGTCCTCGGGTTTACTGGCTATGGTCTGTGCCTATATTGCTTCTTATATTGTTGGTAATGGCTTACTGCTGAGGCAGTCTAAGCCCTATCTGCAGCGGCTGGAGATGGCGGAAATACGCCCCCTAACATGGATCAATAGCATAGCGGAACAACGTCGTCTAGCACTGTCCACCGTAGAAATAGAGACACCGCAAACCTTCGTCACGAAGTTGGTGTTTTACAAGAAAGTCATACACAATACCACCTTGAAGATGCATATAGACAAGATCTTGCGTCTATTTCAGCTTATCGAGCAAAGGGACATGCAGGAAGCCGAAAAGTTCTTGGTGCGTCATGGTACGGTAGTAAACATCTTGCGGGAATATCACGATTTGGAAAACACGAGTCTTAATAATGCAATTACCATAGAGTCGAAGAACAAGTTGGAATCTGTCTTGGTGCAGGCTTCCGCAGCAATAGAACAAGATATTACGACCTTAATTCAGTATAGACTTTTGGATGTTTCGGCTGAGACCGATGTCTATTTGCAAACATTGAAAAATAAAAAACTACTTAACCATTAATGATATGAGCATCATGGATTTGACTACTTACGACGACCCAAATGAAGAGAAAGGACAGGATGTGCAGGTAAACTTCACCGATGAAGAGAAGGCCTTAATCCAACAATATAAAGAAAAGATAAACTTACAATCTACTACAGACATCATACAATACGGAACGGCGAGTCAGGTGAAGGTAAGCAACTTTGCTAACGAGATATTAAAGCAGGTGCGTACCAAAGATATGGGAGGTGCGGAAGATATCCTGCTGAATCTGCGTTCCAACATAAAATCTTTTGATGAGAAGCTCAACAAGAAGCCTCTTATTCCTTTCTTCGACTCCATGAAGAAGAAAATACAGCGACTACGGACAGAATATGCTTCCGTGGAAAAAAATATCCATCAAATTGAACTTAAGCTGGAAGGACATTATAAGAACCTGCTTAAGGATGTTAACATCTTTGACAAGCTTTTTGAAGAAAACCAAAATTATTTCAAGGATCTTTCTTTGCATATAGCTGCTGGAGAAGAGAAACTAGCGGAAGCGCACAATGTCATTTTACCTCAATTGAAGAAAGAGGCCGAAGAGTCAGGAGACCAGCACAAGATTCAACCTATAAGGACATGGAGCAGCAGGTTGTACGTTTCGAACGTAAGATACATGATCTTAAGCTTACGCGCATGGTGGTGCTGCAGACAGCTCCGCAGATACGCATGATACAGAGCAACAGCTCCTCGTTGATGGAAAAGATTCAGTCCAGCATAGTAAATACCCTTCCGCTATGGAAAAACCAAATGGTGTTGACCCTAGGGATAGCACATGCGCAGCGTGCTCTTGAAGCACAGAAGGCCGTAACCGATGCGACCAATGAGCTGTTGCGCAAAAATTCTGAGATGCTGAAAGATTCTACGGTCAATGTAGCACGCGAGACGGAACGTGGTATCGTGGATATTGAAACCATTAAAAAGGCCAATAACGACATCATAGAGACTATAGAACAGGTGTTGCAGATTCAGCGCGAAGGACGCGAGAAACGAAAGGTCGTAGAGCAAGAACTCCTTCAGTCGGAGAATGAGCTTAAACAACATCTACTTAAATCCTCTGATGAGACAAGACTTATAAAATAAAAGCCGCTTTAAGCGGCTTTTATTCTATCAATGAAATGTTATATGTTTCTATCCTCTTATGCTTACCTAACTCACTGTTCACATACACTACCTTATTCAGCGAAATATAAAGCGGAACACCGTAAGAAGTATTGTACTGATAATTGTTAATCAAATATAGGTCCATATCTAATTTCTTGATCTCTTCTTCCGTCTCGGCAGTTACCTGATCGGAAGATAAACTTTGAAGTAGGTCGAGCATCTGTTTTCTGAAATCTCCGTTTATTTTTTTCTCCTCAATAAAAGATATAAAGCTGTTTTCACTATCGTATTCGTCGCAGTATATAATTCCGGAGAAGCTCATCGGAATATCGAAAATAGGAATGTTTATGTCTTCATCGAAGGCTGTGGTATCGGAAATCATAAAAGAGCTTCCGAGAGCATAATGTAAGGCCAAGATGTCCTGTGTGTAGGAAGAAATAAGGGATTCCGCTTCGATGGAGTTTATTACTTCTTCCATTTTATCGATATAATCTTTTTGTAGGTCGCTTTGATTGATAAGTTCCAGTACAGTGCTTTTTTGCTGCTCGAATTTATGGGTAAGCTGCTCAGTATTAAGTACCGCCTTGAAGCAACCATATTCGTCGGTTTCGTAATCTACCTGGAGGTCTGTCAGCGCTGTCAGGCTTTTCTGTAATTTAATGGGTAGGTTCATCAACTCAGGCGTCAGTGACTCTAACTTTCGTGAGTATGAAAAGATATAGCTGCTATCCGTGGAGTCTCGCACAGTGATGGTGAAGTCAAATGTTACTTCACTTTTAGAAGGCTCCTTTGTGGTAGAAGAGTCCGTAACAGTTTTTACGACGGTGTATTTCAGCGTGTCACCTTTGGAAAGGTAAGTGATAAGGTTCACCCTAGTTGTAGAATCGACACCTAATTGTCCATAGCAGAAGTTGAACAACAGTGAAAAAAGATAAGAAGGCTTTTATGCATTGATGATTGGTTAGTTTGGAATAAAGATGCTAAAAATTCTCAGCATTTGAATTTGCTTTTTACATTTCCCAGCCGCTTTTTAGGGACGCAAGTGATGTCCTGAACTTTTCTTAGAGTAATAGGTGTAGATTCGTATTTATTTTGTAGTACTACGGTATCTTTGGAGAGGCTCACTACTTTAAAGCGCGGAATATATTGGCCGTTTTTATAGCATCCTGATATTTTCTGTTTGCCGTTTTCTTTGGTGTAGATTCCTTCTACGATGATGCTGTCGCCACGTTGTACGTAGACGGCTTTGGCGTACTCTTTCCAGTTGCCGTTGTTGTAGCAGGAATCGGGAATGGTTTTCTTCTTGGCATGGACGTCCATCGTGACATAGAGGGAATCACAACGGAAGGTGAAAGTATGTAAGGTGTAGGAGAGTAGTGCCTTTTGATTCGCTACGGAATCCTGCACCCAGACACCTTGCAGTTCTTTTACCCCTTCAGACTGCATGTCGGAATTGCGTTGGCACCCTACCACAGCAAATAAAAACAATACCTATCAGAAGAGATAGGTATGTTTTATGAAAATGATATATGTTTGAAAAGTTGTGTTTCATTACTTCAAATTTCCAACCATATCTTCCGGTTTTACCCATTCGTCGAACTGCTCAGCAGTAACATATCCTAATGCTATAGCAGTTTCTCTCAATGTAGAGTTGTTTTTGTGTGCTGTCTGAGCAATTTCAGCAGCTTTGTAATAGCCGATTTTGGTATTTAGGGCTGTTACCAGCATCAATGAGTTGTCAAGCAATTCTTTGATACGAGGATAGTTCGGTTGGATGCCTGAAGCACAGTGTTCTTCAAACGACACACATGCATCACCTAGAAGACGGGCCGATTGCAAGAAATTGGCGGCCATCAATGGCTTGAATACGTTCAGCTCGTAATGACCTTGCGTACCGCCGATAGTGATAGCGACGTCGTTACCCATCACCTGAGCAGCGACCATAGTCAATGCTTCACATTGTGTAGGGTTAACTTTTCCCGGCATGATGGAAGAACCCGGCTCGTTTTCAGGAATCAAAATTTCGCCGATACCTGAGCGAGGGCCTGATGCCAACATACGGATGTCGTTAGCGATCTTGTTCAATGATACGGCAAGTTGTTTTAAGGCGCCGTGTGTCTCAACGATAGCGTCGTGAGCAGCTAAAGCCTCGAATTTATTAGGTGCTGTCACAAAAGGATATCCTGTAAATTCGGCGATGTATTTAGCTACCAACACGTCATAGCCTTTAGGAGTGTTAAGTCCTGTACCTACGGCAGTACCTCCCAGAGCCAGTTCCGAAAGATGTGACAACGTGTTCTTTACGGCTTTGATGCCGTAGTTCAGCTGTGCTACATAGCCTGAAAGCTCCTGACCCAAAGTCAAAGGAGTAGCGTCCATAAGGTGTGTACGGCCGATTTTTACAACGTGCATGAACTCCTCCGACTTGCGTTGTAGGGTGTCACGCAACTTTTCTACTCCTGGCAAGGTTTTTTCCACTACAGCTTTATAGGCAGCAATGTGCATACTTGTAGGGAAAGTGTCGTTAGAAGATTGTGATTTGTTGACGTCGTCATTAGGTTTCAAGATAGGTTCATCCACTCCGATTTTACGACCGGCCAACACTTGAGCGCGGTTAGCGATAACCTCGTTAACGTTCATGTTGGACTGTGTTCCTGAACCTGTTTGCCAGATTACCAATGGAAATTGGTCATCCAACTTACCCGCTAATATTTCGTCGCAGACAGCAGCGATGGCGTCGCGCTTTTCTACAGGCAATACGCCTAAGTCGCAGTTGGCATATGCTGCTGCTTTCTTAAGGTACGCGAAAGCTTCGATGATTTCTTTCGGCATGGATGCCGCAGGACCAATTTTAAAGTTATTACGTGAACGTTCGGTTTGTGCTCCCCAGTATTTGTCTGCAGGCACCTGAACTTCACCCATAGTATCTTTTTCTATTCTGAATGACATGTTAGTAAAGTTTTATTTCTTTTATGTGACAAAGTTACTGAATTCTATATGGAATAGGGAATTCAAGTGTATCAAAAATATGTTGTTTGTTTGTCAATTTACATTTCGAGGCGACGTTGGAGGTATTGTTCCACGTGATGAAATAGCTGTATGGGCTTCAGCGTACGCCATGGAATTTCGTTGAGATATCCGCCGAAATTGATATAATAATCTATGTTTTGGTTTTGGAACTCTTCCACGACGTGGTCACGGAAGTGAAGCGCAGCAATCCAGCCGTCTTCGATGTCGTGAAACCATTCTTCGTAATAGGAATCATCCGAACTATGGAAGTTGAGCACGTTTTCACCGATAATGATGAATTTGGTAATTCCTTCTTGGATCATCAGGTCAATCACTTCGCGTTTGAGGACCATAATGTCATTGTAGAGGGCATCGTTCCACTCGCCGATAAATTCGATGATGGCGTAATGCTTGTCGTAATCTGCGAACAGAACCTTCAGATATAGCGTCTGTGAGCCGAAGTCATCCCATTGGGGATGCAACAAGTAGTTGTATACCTGCTTATCGAATTCAAACTCGTTATATATAGTGCCATAGAAGGGCGACTTTTTGTCCTCCGCTGCAATATAGTCATGTCTCCAGTTGTAGAAAGGTTCTATCTCGTGCATGGTTGTCAATTAATTTTCAAATATGACCAATTATTTATTGATAATAAAGAATTTGGAATACAATTTGTTTCGACAAATATTGAAATATCTGTAAAAGAATTTGAATTAACTCTTATTTTTGCTTTCGCAATTACTTTCCATGCAGAAGGGTACTGGTAGAAATATTTTTGTGGCAGCAACCTATGCCGCTACATTGATGCTTGGACTTATTCTTGGCCAGAATTATGTGGACCAACAGAATAACAACCCAGGGGTTTCTTTAGTGCCTATAGGACTGTCTGATAACTCGTACAAAATTCAGCAGGTCTTGGACTTACTGTCCAACTCGTATGTGGACAGCCTAGACTTGGACTCTCTTCAAAATGGAGCGATAAACCATATTATTTCCCATTTGGATCCTTATTCGAGCTATCTGCTGCCGAATGAGAACTAAAAATCAAAATGAGGTGCTGGAAGGTACTTTCGAAGGTATTGGTCTTGATTTTTTCAATCTTCAACGATACGTTGATGGTCGTGGGCCTTGTCCGCAACGGCCCAGCGGAAAAGGCTGGATTGCGTGTAGGTGATCGCATCACCAAGATTGACACCACACAGATTGCCGGAAGAAATATAGGACAGAAGGTCGTGGATCGTCTGATGCGTGGTACTAAAGGTTCTGTCGTTAACCTTTATGTGTATAGAGATAGCCTGCACATGAACCAGCTTTTCAAAGTACGTAGGGATCAGATCAACGTAAGTTCTATCGATGTGTCCTACTTGCTGGAACCTCGTACAGGGTATGTTAAGCTACGTCGTTTCGGACTCAAGACGGCGGAAGAGTTTAGGACAGCTTTGTTGGAACTTAAAAAGCAGGGTGCTAATCAGCTGATCTTGGATCTTCGGGACAATGGGGGAGGCTATTTCCATATCGCTATCAAGGTTGCCAGCGAGTTTTTTGCCGATAAAAGATTGCTGGTATATACCAAGGGGGCGCATGAGCCACGTAGGGAATACTTTTCCGATGGCAAGGGTGTCTTTGCTGATGGCAAGCTTGTGGTGCTAATCAACGAGTCGTCGGCATCGGCTTCCGAGATTGTTGCCGGCGCTCTGCAAGATTGGGATAGAGCTACCATCGTGGGGCGCAGGTCCTACGGTAAAGGTATAGTGCAGGAACAGTTCGACTTTTTAGACGGTTCTCGTATCAACTTGAGTATCGCCCGCTACTATACGCCATTAGGCCGTTCTATACAGCGAAAATATACAGCCAACTGGTCTAACATGATGAACTATGTTACCATGTACAGAGGGTTGTGGACTTTGGATACCACCTATACGGGGGCTGAGATTTTCAAGACTTTGGCCGGCAAGCAGCTGTTGAGTGGTGGTGGCATCAATCCCGATGTACGTGTAGAGGTAGACTCTAATGCGGTGAGCTTGCTGTATCAGGATATTTTGAAATCCAGCTTGGTAGAGCAGTTTGTTTACGAGCGTTTCACCAAAAGGTCGCCGGCCTATTCTATAGAGAATTTTCTTCAGGGATATAGGTTACCGCAGCAGGAGTACGACAAGTTTATCGCTTATCTCAACGAGCGAGGGCTGATGGTCTCCGAGCGTAAGAAAAAGGACTTATTGAAGCTGATACAATCTGATATTGAAGCTATTGTAGCCCGCTATTACTTTGGTAGGGAGGCCTATTTCAAGGTGAAAAACCGATATGACGACTTTATCGATAAGTCTTTAGAGATACTTCAGGTGAAAAGACCTTCTTAATGCAAGGATAGGTCCGCCCAGATAGGGTAGTGGTCAGACAGTTTCTCCTTGATGATTCCGTAATCGTTTACTTTCAGTTTCTTGTCGGCAAGGATATAGTCGATTTGAAAGATGGGAAGGACTCCAAAATGTGTCACTCCCCAGCCGAAACCTTTTTCCGCAAAGGCGTTTAACATGTTTTTACTCACCAGATTGACACTATATGACATAGGGGTATCGTTGAAATCTCCCATGATGATGTAGCGGTGAGGGCAATTATTTTGGATATGATTTAGGAGTGTCTTGGCCTGTTCGCTGCGGCTGGTAAAGGCCCTTTTGAGCTTACGGCCGAGACGGATGGTCTGTTTCTCGTCTTTCATCTGCTCAGAAGGAGACTTTTGGATGAAGTCTTTATCTTCATCCTGTAGTGCAAAAGACCGCATGTGTACGTTATAGACTCTTATGGTGTCTCCGGCTCTTTTTATATCGGCAAAGATGATGCGGTTTAAGCCGAAGCTGTTTTGCGTGATCGTTCCCTTGTTGATAATGGGATATCGGGAGAATATAGCTTGACCATATCCTTCATAGTCATTTTGTTGGAAGGGTTCAAAGTAATAATCTTCGAAATCACCTTTCTCTTTAAGTTTTTTTGTGAACTGTTTGGTGCCTCGCAGACGGCTATAAAACTCCTGAAAACATACAATATCTGGGTTCAAGGTATTGATGAATTCTATGGTTTCGGCACGGAAATTATCCTTGCTGTCATCATATCGTTGGAAAAGGTGTACATTGTAGCTCATCACCCTTAAAACAGAATCGGCTTTCACCAAGATTTTTTCATTGTCATTTCTGAAATTTATATGTTTGATGAGAAGCGGCCAGCCTAATAGGATGGCGGTGATACTCACAAGAGCAAAGCGTTTGCGGCGGAGCAGCCAGTAGACGATAAATCCACCGTTGATGAGCAGGATAGGTAGATATCCCAAACCGAAAAAGGCCAAAGGCCAGAAACTTTTAGGGTCGATGAAGGAGGCACCATAACTCAACAGCAGTGCCAGCACAGCAAAAATATTTGCGGTGAACACGGTTTTGCTGAAGTAGCCGAGCTTTTTCTTACGTAAATACGAGCTGTCTGCCATTAATTTTGCTTTTTACTTGCCCTAAAGAGTATAGCCTTTTCTTGCGAAGTTAGGCTTTCATAGCCATACAGCGAAATTTTGTCCAATATTTGATCGATTTGTTCCTGATCAGGAAATTCGTCTTTTTCCTTTTTATTGTTGGTATAAACGGGTGTCCGATATTTTATATAAATGAAATCTTCGTCCTGTACAGCGGTATTTTTATGCATTTGTTTTCGGCGGGCAAAAAGTTTGCTCCAGTCACGGCCATTTTCCAGCTGATAGGTAAATAGAATTCCCAAGAGGATGACGACTATATGTGTTGCCAAGGCGGTAAGGTCCATAAAAAAGTAATAGGTAGCTTCTAATGCCAGATACGCTATGGCCACAATCTTAAATCGAACATTGCCTATTAGAAATAACCGTATCGTGGTGTTGGGAATCAATATAGCCAAGGTGCTTATCAATGCCGCAATCCCGAAGGCAGAGCTGCTCCACATGGTGTTTTGCTGGGTCAAATTGGTGCTTCCGATAGCCACATACAGAATAGCTCCCAATAGCCATCCTCCGAAAAATACCGTGTTGAATTGCCTTTTGTTAAGAAGGTTTAAGAATAGGTTGCCCACCCAGTAGAGCCATAGGCAGTCGAAAAGTAGAGCCCAAAGACTTTCATATACCAATATATGAGTTATTAAAGACCAAGGCTGGGAAATGAAATCACCGAAATCGTTAGGCAGGCTTAATTTTTCTATTATAAAACTATAGATATTAAGCGATGTAATATCGGAAAATGTCAACAGGTCGAAGATGCAGAGCAATACAAATCCTACCGCTTGGATGGTAATAAAATAGGGAATTACAGAATGGTTGAGAACAAAGGTGTCTCTCACGAAAGATTTAAAAACATTTTCCTTCATAATTCCCTCCTTATTTTGATTAATTATTAGTAATTAACCTTTTCTAAAGCCCCATATTTTTATCATCAGATAGCCGAAGAGGGCGCCGCCCACATGAGCCAAGTGCGCTATCGATGAACCGGAATAATTGAATCCTAAGTAGATTTCTATAAGGATATATGCGGTGACAAAATATTTTGCTTTGATAGGGATAGGGACGAACATCAGAAAAAGCGGCATGTTTGGATAAAAATAGGCGAAGGCCAATAGCAATCCGAAAATTGCACCGGAGGCTCCAACGATGCTGGTGGCGTAGATAGAAGCTACAGTATCGAAATCCGACTGGCTAAGTGACAGATTAGTGCTTATAGTTCCAGCAAAATAGTCAAATGTGAGAAACTGCGAGGCCCGCAATGTTCCGGTGATGCTGTAGATCTCGTAGGCTTGCACACCATATTGGAGTACCAAAGCTCCCAATGCCGTGATGACGTAGTATTGCAGGAAACGCTTGGATCCGAACATACTTTCGATAATAGGACCGAACATCACCAGAGCAAACATGTTGAAAAAAAGATGAGAAAAGTTGGCATGCATAAACATGTACGTAAAGGGTTGCCATACTTCAAAAAATGGAGAATCCGGATAGAAAACCCCTAATAAGCGTGATGCCTGTGGCGAGATAATGCTCCCCACAAAACAAATGATATTTAGAATAAGAAGGTTTTTTGCTACAGGGGTTAAATTTCCTAATATGTTGTTCATCGGTTTTTCAAAATCTAAATTTTATCAAATTTTTCCATCAAATCTGAGAGTGTCAGTGTGATTACCGTCGGCTTTCCGTGAATTGACACGTTAGGGCTTTCACAGGCGAACAGTCTGTCAATAAGTTCGGCGATAGCATCATTATCCAGGGGGGTGCCTGCCTTGATGGCAGCACTTTTTGCTAAGGACCTTGCTATGTTGTCCCTTTTGTCCACTTTCAGCTCTGCTCGGTTCTGTTTATAATCTTCCAGTAGCTGCTCGATAATCTGCTTTTCGTTAATGTTATTCCCCAAATCTGCTGGAATACCATCTACAATATAAGTAGTTTTTCCGAAAGGTCGGAGCTGAAATCCTAACGATTGTAATTCGGGAAGGATTTCGTTCATCAGCTCGAAGTCTGCCACCGAAAGGTCTATTGTCGTAGGAAAGAGGCTCTGTTGGCTGCTTCCCTGATTGTTGACCAGCTGTTCTTTATACTGCTCGAAGAGAATTCTTTCGTGTGCTGCCTGCTGATCAATAATCATCATTCCAGAATGTATCTGCGTGATGATATAACGGTTATGGATCTGGAAGAAATTCTTTTTTATTTCTACCGAAGGTTCTGCTGATGTCTCATCCTCAGTAGAGAGATCATCGCCAAGCAGGGGCAGCTGTATCTGGTCTGCTTGTTCAGTGATTTTGTATAGCGATTCCCAGTTTTGTGGGACAGCTTCTCTTTCAAATTTGGAACTGTAGTCGTACGAGCGAGAGGTGTATTTAGGCTTCAGTGCACCAACCTCATTTTCGAACGGATTGAAATTCGGATTGAAGTTGATGGTTGGAACTTGAATCTCTTCCAGTCGGTTTTGTTGTTATAAACTGGCTGAAACTGGTATCTTGATCGAAATCCAATGAGGGTGTAATGTTATAGCGTCCCAACGAACGTTTGACGGCAGAACGTATGATAGCATAGATAGCCTTATCGTCCTCGTATTTAATTTCTGTCTTGGTAGGATGGACATTGATATCAATCCTTGCAGGATCAATGTCGATGAATAAGATATATAGCGGATAAGTTTCCGGCGGCAATATCTCTTCGTAGGCATCCATGACCGCATGGTTAAGATACGGATTTTTGATAAACCTGTCGTTGACAAAGAAAAACTGTTCTCCTCTAGTTTTCTTGGCATACTCCGGCTTACCGATAAATCCTTTGAGTTTGATGATGCTCGTATCTTCTTCCACAGGAACCAGTTTTTGGTTGTAGTTATTTCCAAAAATGTGGACGATACGTTGTTTCAGTGTTCCCGGAGTAAGGTGAAAGAGCTCGTTGTTGTCGCTATGTAAGCTGAAAAAGATGTCGGGGTGTGCCAATGCTACCCGTTGGAACTCGTCGATGATGTGGCGTAGTTCCACGGAGTTGCTTTTCAGGAAATTGCGTCGTGCAGGGATGTTGTAAAAAAGGTTTTTTACTGCCACACTTGTTCCGGCTGGCACGGCTTCCGGAAATTGGTTGACGATTTTTGAGCCTTCGATCTGTACGACGGTGCCCAGTTCATCTTCGACACGTCGTGTTTTTAGCTCTACCTGTGCTACGGCGGCGATGGAGGCCATCGCCTCACCACGGAAACCCATCGTTCTTATGGCGAAAAGGTCCTCGGCCTTGCGGATTTTACTGGTGGCGTGACGCTCAAAGCAAAGTCTGGCGTCTGTCACACTCATTCCACAGCCGTTGTCTATTACCTGCAATAATGTTTTTCCCGCATCTTTGACGATGACTTTTATACGATCCGCACCCGCGTCAATAGCGTTTTCTATCAGTTCTTTGACAGCTGAAGCTGGCCGTTGAACCACTTCTCCCGCTGCTATCTGATTAGCAACCGCTTCAGGAAGTAATTGAATGATATCCGACATACAAACACAAAGTTACAAAAAATTAAAGGCTCTGCCTTTATTGGTGGCCATATTAAAATAATAAAAGAAGGCAACATTCCGTTGCCTTCTTTTATTATGGATGCCCTAAAAAACTATAAAGTGATTTGACGTCTGATACTTTCTTCCAAGGAGATGATAGTCTCTGTGCGCTGAATGCCTTTAAGGCTTTGTATATCTTCATTTAGCACCTTTCTAAGGTGTGCTGTGTCACGGCATATGATTTTAGCAAACATACTGTATTGTCCTGTGCAGTAATGTAGCTCTACGATTTCTTTCACGTTTTTAAGTTGCTCTACAGCATCGGCATATTGAGAACCTTTTTCTAGGTAAATACCTAAAAACGCTGTAATGTCAAATCCGATTTTCTGCGGGTTGATGATAAGGTTCGAGCCGTGGATGATGCCCATCTCTTCCATTTTTTTCATACGGACATGGATGGTTCCTCCAGAAACGATTAATTTTTTTTGCGATTTCTGTGTATGGAATTGACGCATCTTGCATCAATATAGATAGAATCTGAATATCAAGATTGTCTAAATCGTAGTTTAGAATAATTTTTTTCCATAGTAATTCAAATTTTACAGCTGGCTATTGATATGGACAACAGCTGATTAATATGTCAAATAAAACCTTAAGTTCTTTTTTGTTTAGATTTATAATTGATTTGTAGCGTCCTGTCGAATCTTTCTCTTCTATCATCATCCCCCAAACTGTAACATCTTCTGATTCTTTTACAAAATTAGTAACAAATTTTGATATTTTATTCGCCAATTTTGATTAAAAACAAACAAAAATTGTCATATTTATATATAGTGACCATATAATAGAATTCATAAGGTTAGATAAGGGGGAATTATGGAAATTGGGGATGTAGTCATTTCACGTAAAAAACCTATTTATCCGGTGAGTCCGGGCTTAGCCAAATATTTGAGGTTTTATCAGCGGGAGGCTAAGCTGCCTATCTCGTATTTCGACCTGCTGAACTTTCAGGAGACGGTTCCGGTTATCGATAAGTACGGCAATGACACGCTGTGGGAAACGCCACTGTATCCGCCTTATTTGCAGGATCAACTGTATGACGGACTCAAGGTGATTTATGCCAAGCTTAAAGCGTCGGGCAACACACGTATCGTGCAGCACAAGATTATTGACCGAATCGAGTATTGTGCTTTCGGCAATACGCGGCCTTTCCGTGTACGCATCATCAACAGACTGAACGATGTATATGACTATTTTTATATCAAGCAGGCGGATGCTTCACGTATTTATGGGCTGGAGCTGGAGGAAATTTTATCACCCAACCAGGTAAATTATCTATATGATTTCGAAACATTGGTGGAAGAACATATTGTTGGAATTCCGGGAGATCTTTTCTGCAAGTCTCAGATGAAAAATCCGGATTATAACCCTACGCGTATCGCTAAGGAGTTTGTAAAGTTCAACGAGCGATGTACCATAGCCTTGCTGGGGGATATGAGGGCTTACAATTTTGTAATGCAGATCACTCCCGATTTTGACGATTTCCAGTTTCGCATACGTGCAATAGACTTTGACCAGCAGTTTTACGAGGGCAATCCGAAAGTTTATATGCCTCAGTTTTTCAAAGAATGTTTCCCTTATGTGAAGCTATGTATGGAGCATCTCAACGAGAAGACTGTACTGCAATACCAACAGGAGGAGCGTTCGTCGATAGTGCATAGGGTACGTAGCGAAAGACATCGTATCAAAGATTTGCGGGATGCCTCACGAGAGCAGCAGCTCTCTACTCCGGAGAATATCCGCATGTTGAGGGAGGGTTATGCTAAGTTTTATAAGGACGATTCGTACTATCGCTGCAAGACCATGACGGATATTGTGGAGCTTAATGTCAAAAATGTGATCCGTTCGGTGAAAATCTAACGGATGCGGTCCTCATTGTCTTTGACGAAGGCTTCCCATCCCGAATAGCTTTTGTTGCCTGTGGTCGAATTTTGTTGGAAGGAGTGGCATACGGCCACGGCAAGACCGTCTGTAGCATCCAGAAATTCGGGGGTTTCCTTGAAGTTGAGAAGTGTCTGCAACATGGCAGCAACCTGCTCTTTGCTGGCGTTACCGTTGCCAGTGACCGACTGCTTGATTTTGCGAGGTGAATATTCGAAAATGGGGATGTCTCTGCTTAGTGCTGCGGCCATGGCCACACCTTGTGCTCGTCCTAGTTTTAACATCACCTGCACGTTTTTACCGTAGAAAGGAGATTCTAGTGCTACACAGTCCGGTTTGTATTCGTCGATGAGGGCAAGTACCTTTTTGAAGATACGTTGCAATTTAAGTCCATGGTCGTCCAGATGTCCTAATTTTACCACGCCCAAGGTCTGCAGCTGCACCTTTTTGCCAATCTCTATTACCACACCATACCCCAACACTACCGTTCCCGGGTCAATTCCTAGTATGATGCGCTCTTTGGCTTTTTGTTTCAACATGAAGCAAAATTACATATTTAAATACGCATTTTTGTGTTGGCAATTGAATTCCATAAAATAATTGCTAAAATTGTGCGACCAGAACACGTCATGTTGAGCAGACAGAATAAGAAATATCTCAATTATGGACTTAAATTGACAATTGTCGGTTTGGCGTTCTGGTTTATTTACGAGAAGGTCAGCAATCAACAGAATTTAAGGGAGTTCAAAAAACTTATTACAGGAATAGATTCTACGGAAATTTACTGGGCTATTGGAATTGTAGTTTTCCTGATGTTTCTAAATTGGTTTTTTGAAGTGGTGAAGTGGCATTATCTGGTGCGTGAGGTAGAAGCTATCAGTTTGTGGAAGGCGGTGAAGTCTGTCTTTTGTGGACTGACGTGGGCCATTTTCACGCCGAATAGGATAGGAGAGTACGGCGGTAGGGTTTTGTTTTTGCAGCCCTCGCATAGGGCGCGGGGTGCGGTGCTCATGGGAGTAGGGTTGTTTGCACAGCTGGTGCTGACCAGCCTTTTTGGAGCAATAGCCATAGCTTGGTTTGTATCGTCCTTTCTGGACACTCCTACGGCGGTAAAATTTGGAGTATGGCTTCTGGCATTTATTTATGGTTTAGCCTTTGTGTTTCTTTATTTTAATGTGCATTGGGTGGACTATTTGGTGGGCAAGGTTCGGTGGCTGAAGAAGATACAGCCTTTTTTTGATGTGTTGAGGGCAGTGTCCTTAAGGCAGCTTGCCGTGGTGCTGTTCATTTCTTTCACACGCTTTATAATCTTTACCTCTCAGTATATTATTCTGATGGTGGTGATGTTGCCGCAGCTGCCTGTTTTCCCTATGGTGATGATGATATTTATTTTGTTTTTTGTGCAGTCAGCATTGCCAACCTTGGATATTTTTGATTTCAGTGTACGTAGCTTTGTGGCAAGTAATCTATATGCGTATATTACGACGCAGGAGCTGGCGGTCATGGCCATTGTATCCTTCATATGGTTTGTCAATCTGATCCTTCCCGCAATCATAGGGTCAGTTTTTGTTTGGAATGTAAATTATTTCGGTGATACAGATTCTTAATATTTGTCTGATTATAAGTGCTTGCGTGTATGTATTGATCGTGCTTTACTTACGTAAAGGGTGGTCCAAGTTACCTTATTTTACCTCGCAATCGCAGCCTTCAAAGAAAGTTTCTATCCTTGTTGCAGCTCGTAATGAGGAAGAAAATATCGGCAGGACGATAGAATGTATCCTGCAGCAGGATTACCCTCAAGATTTGTTGGAGCTGATTGTTGTGGATGACCATTCAACGGATCGTACTGCAGAAATTGTCCGCTCTTATGCGGGGCAGGGTGTAAAACTTTTGCAGCTAAGGGTGGGAGACAAGCTGAATTCGTATAAGAAATATGCTATTACCAAAGCAATTGATGCGGCTTCGGGAGAAATTATAGTGACTACGGACGCCGACTGTCGCATGGGACCTAAATGGGTGAAGACGGTGATGCAGTATTTTGAAGAGCATGACAGTTACCTTGTGTCTTCTCCTGTAATATATTCCGAAGAGAAATCTTTTTTCGAGGAACTACAGACCTTAGAATTTCTATATCTGATAGGGTTGGGAGCTGCGGGAATAGGCAATGGCAACCCTACTACCTGCAATGGCGCAAACCTAGCTTATCGCAGGGACGTATTTTTTGAAATGGGAGGTTTCAAGGGAATTGACAACCTAGCCTCTGGAGATGATGAGCTTTTTCTGCACAAGGTTGCGGAAAAGTATGCTCATAAAATAGGTTTTTGCAAGTCTCGTGATGCTGTGGTCTTCACAGATGCTAAGCCGGACCTAGCGTCCTTTATCAGCCAACGGAAGCGCTGGGCCTCGAAGAGCACCAAATACAAAGACAAAAAGGTGGTTGCTTTAGGGGTAGCTATATGGCTTTTTAATTTTAGCTTTGTATAGGTTCGCTGGTAACTTTTTTTGTGTTGCTATCGCAGCTTAACTGGCTTCTACTTACTTCTTTCGTTTTAAAGATTGTTGTGGAGCTTTGCTTTATGATTCCGGTATTGCGTTTTGCACAGCGTACGGAACTATTGAAATATTTGCCCTTTCTTTCGGTGATACACACTTTTTATTTGGTGTATATCGGCGTAGCTGGCAATACGGGAAAATATAACTGGAAAGGAAGAAAGGTACACTAACCTTCAACCTTTTCGCGTATAGCATCTTCCGCCAGCTGTACAACTTCTTCTACGGTTTTTCCTTCAGGGTCAATAGGGGCTAACACTTCCCATCTTAAAGGGGTGAAGGGTCTTAAGGGGAACATACCGTATTGGACCATCTCATACGAGCCGGTAATTGCTACAGGTACTACCAATGCTTTAGGGTTTTTCTTCAACAAAGTAGCTATACCTCCCACATTAAATTTCTTCATCTTGCCTGTCTTGGTTCGGGTGCCTTCCGGAAAGATGAAAGCAGACCAATTCTTTTGTTTCATGTTGTTGGCCAGTTTCAATATCTCAGCGATAGACTGTTTCGGGTCTTTACGGTCTATATTGGCTGCTCCACCATGTTTGAGGTTGAACGAAATGCTCGGAATTCCGGCGGTAGCAAGCTCTATTTTGGAGATGAATTTTCCGTGAAAGCGGCGCAAATAATAAATCATAGCCGGAATATCGTAGGTACTTTGATGGTTTGCTACAAAAATTAACG
Organism: Sphingobacterium sp. T2; assembly: GCF_000814685.1. GTDB lineage: Bacteria > Bacteroidota > Bacteroidia > Sphingobacteriales > Sphingobacteriaceae > Sphingobacterium > Sphingobacterium thermophilum. Next base: position 4,524 of record NZ_JXAC01000006.1, on the reverse strand, counting down.
GCGTATTCAGTGGCAGACTTTTGTTGTCTACAAAAGTAACCTTGTTAAATAAAATGTAGTTGCAGGAGGTGAGAAAGTAATTCAGAATGTCAACGCTTTTTTTTGTGTGCACTATATCCCCCTAATTTAAGACATATCCATTGAATAGGATGGAATATTAAAAGAAATAAACCAAACATTATATAAAAAATAGGGGACAATATAAATCCTAAAATCTTTCTCATCGTTTGCTGCAAATTAAAATTTAGCAAATATAAACATATTACGGTGTACTGCAGAATCTGAGATATTTCTTGTGTAATATGAAGTTTTGTTTTAATAATGTTTAATGTTGTTTTAAAATTGTTAAAAATTTTATTATATTTGTTTAGGTTAATCTGAGATAATATGAAGTTACCAGTACAGTGTCCTAGCTGCGATGCAAGGCTTGTGGTGTCCAAATTGCGTTGTGAGAACTGTGAGACGGAGGTGATGGGAAAATATGATATGCCTTTATTTATGCAGCTTTCAGCGGAAGAGCAAGATTTTATTATAGAATTTTTGTTGAGTTCAGGAAGTTTAAAGGAAATGGCGAACAAAATGGGTAAGAGTTATCCTACGGTTCGCAATAAATTGGATGATTTAATAATAAAAGTAAAAGAACTGCAAGATGAGAAATAAGTTTTTTTCGGAGGAACAGAATTTTTTTTGCTCCTTGGCTGTATATCCTTTTTGCGGTGTTGGTGATATTAACCGCATATCCTTTTTTTGTTGATACGACCGAAAATGAAGCTTCGTATGTTTCTGTAGTATTGATATTGGCTGTAATAGGTCTTTTTGTATGGATGCGACTGAAAACGCAGATTGATGAGCAGGGTATTCTTATCCGCTTCATGCCTTTCATTCGTCAGAAGCTTATTGCCTGGCAGGATGTGCAGGAAGCCTACGTGAGAAAATATTCGGCATTAGAATATGGTGGCTGGGGGTATAGAGTCAGCTTCGGTGGGGTGGCCTATACAACCAAAGGTAAATATGGGCTGCAACTGGTATTGAAAAATGGCAAGAAGATTTTGGTCGGAACACAAAAGCCGGAAGAGGTGATGTTGGTTATCAACGAAATCTTAAACGATAGGAACGCATGAAAAAGTGGTTAAACCTTTCGAATATTTTTCGGAGCAGCTGCTCCTTTTTACGGGAGTTATTTTTGCGTTGCTCACGGTGCTGGTTTCTTTTCTGTCTGATATTTTGTTGTTCGGCTCCTTGAAAATTGTTCACGGTTATCCTCAGAGTATCATTGGTGCCCTGCTCAATGTAGCAATAACCTTATCGGTAAATATTGTAGTATATTTTGCTTATGCCAAGGTACGCTACAGAAAATCTAGGCTTATAGATGTTTCTAATGTGGTGTTGATGAGCCATATTCCCATGTACGTTGCACTTTATTTGGCAACGTTGCCTATTGTTAAGGAATCCCTTTCTGAGCTGGAGTCTCTTATGAAGCATAATAGCTTGGATGTGGTGGCGTTACCGACGAAAGAACTATTGGTCCTTTTAATTTTCGGAGGGCTGTCGCTATTGTTGATTGTTGGCTTTTTCTATTGGCTCATAATAGGTATGAAAATTGCGATTAACAGTAAGCAGAAATGGGATGGGCTGCTTGTGGTTATTATAGGATTAGTGGTCAATACGTTGTTGCAAATCATAAATCCATTTGTATGATAAGATATTTAACATTACTATTATTTATTGTATTGCAATCTTGTGTAGGATATTCGCAATCTATTGTAGGCAGCTGGCTTGGCAATTTGGACTTTGGTGTTCAAAAGCTGAAGTTTGTTTTGCATATACAGGAAGAAAACGGAACATATACAGCGAAGGCTGATAGCCCCGACCAGGGAGCTTATGGTATTCCCTTTGATATTGTCGTAAAAGGAGACTCCGTCGTTGTCAAGAACAGTATGGGCATAGCGTTGGGGCTTAAGGTGCAGGGTGATCATAAGTTGGTAGGAACGTTTTCGCAGAATGGCATTACGATTCCTGTGGTGCTGAGCCGCAGTGAGCAGAAGATGATGGAAGCTCCCAAAGTAAATAGATATCAGACGCCACATCCTCCATATGCTTATGACACCTTGGATGTGACGATAAATAATTCCTATTCACAAGATTAAATTGGCAGGAACAAGTTACCAAACCGAAAGGTAAAGGAAAATATCCTGCCGTAGTATTGCTTAGCGGCTCAGGAGCGCAAGATAGGGACGAGACTCTTTTTGGTCATAAGCCTTTTAAGGTACTTGCGGACTATCTTTCGCGAAACGGTATTGTCGTGTTGCGCTACGACGATAGAGGTGTAGGGAAGAGTGAAGGCTCTTTTGACCAAAGTACGATAGAAGATTTTAGCAAGGACGCTATTTCGGCATTCGACTTCCTGAAGCAGCAGGACTATGTAGACATCCATAAGGTGGGTATTATAGGTCATAGTGAAGGAGGCCTTATAGCTACCCTGTTAGCGGCGCAAGGCGTGCCTAACCTATCGTTCATTGTATCGCTTGCCGGTCCAAGTATTCCTATTGATGAGCTTTTGGTAGAACAGCTGTACAGTTTAGGCAAGGCAGAAGGGATGAGCGAAGCACAGCTAGCTCAGGCTCGAGAAATTAATAGAAAAAATTTTGCAAGTGGTAAAGAGTAACTTGAAAACAGAAGAAGCCTATCAGAAGCTCCTTGAAAATATGAATATTGCAGATAAGGTAGATGCTAATGCTGCGCTGCGAAAGGAAGTGTTGGCCATGCTTGCACCGGCGTATCGTTATTTCGTACGTATCAATCCACAGCATTTTATCAAAGACATACATATTCCTGTCTTTGGAGCATTCGGCACTTTAGACTTACAAGTTCCGTCTACGTTAAATCTAAAGGGGTATTACGACCTTCTTCCTAAAAATACGAAAACCGTATTGAAGGAATATGAAGGACTTAACCATCTGTTCCAAAGAGCCAAAACAGGAAAGGTGTCCGAGTATGCACAGCTTGAGGAGACATTTCATGAGAAGGTAATGGAGGATATAGTCAGGTGGATTAAGGAATTATAAAAAAGAGGGCGATACGCCCTCTTTTTTATTTAATATCCTGTATTTTGTTGAAGATTCGGGTTTACCACTATTTCACGATAAGGAATCGGGAAAACAAGTTTAGGGTCGTTCCAGGCTACCGCTCCTATGGAGCGTTTGGTTCTTTTGTAATCGTGTAATCTATAGCCTTCGAAAGCCAACTCTACGTCCCTTTCGTTGAGAATGTCTTCTAATGTCAGTGTCATTAGAGGTGACAGCCCTGCCCGCTCCCGAAGAGTGTTGATATCGTTTAGAGGTGAATCTCCTACATTGGTACTTAGACGGAAATTACATTCAGCGCGGGTGAGATACAGTTCGGTAAGACGTACCACAGGGATGTTGTCATAGTAATTATACCACTTTCTGGAAAAATAACCTGACTTTTGGCCAGTACCATCATAAATCATCTGAGTTTTGCGCTTGTCGTTATCATCCAGAGAGTTATAATATGCTGCCGAGACGTTGAGGTCTCCACGGCCTACGTTGCCTCCGGTGATATTTTTATAGCTCGAATAAAATGTTGCTAGTCCGTCATTGGATGAGCCGGCGTTGCTTTGTTCGGTCTGTTGGATTTCGAAGACACCTTCGGAGGAGTTTTTCACACGGAAAGGAGCTTCCAGGTTGCTTGCTAATGAAAATTCGCCACTGCTTATCACTGCATGTGCCATGTCGCGGGCCTGTTGGAATTTGCTTTGCTGCAGATAGACACGAGCCAACATACCTTGAGCAGCATAGAGGTGAGATGAATTTTGAAGTTTGGAAATTGCTGTGGTAAGATCATTTTCTACAGCCGTATAAACTTCCGCTACTGAGTTTCTAGTTACAGAATTATTTACATCCGATACCGATTTGACTGCTTGGGTGATGATAGGTACTCCCAAACCGTTGTTGGAACCCGTATTGTCGAAGGGGATGCCGTACAGACGTACCAGCTCAAAATGCATTATACCTCGGATAAATAAAGCTCTTCCTTCTATTTCATCTTTTTCATCCGGATCATTGATGATATCCAATGCAGACAGCACGGTATTCGCGATATTGATAGCTTCATAAGCATGTGTCCACGTGCGGGAAGCCTCCTCGTTGGTATTGACAATATTATGGTTGAAGATTTCTCTGTAAGAGGAGAAAGTTCCTGTCCATCCAACATAATTGGAGTTGAAATAAAGGTCTGGTACCATGACAAGGTTGGTCCCGTAGAGAGCTCCTTCAGCAATCACGGTATAGGCACCGATAAGAGCATTTCGTAGCGTCATGAGGGGGTAAGTAAAGAGCTAATTCAAGTAGAAATAGTATTGTTTTGGTTCTATGTCCAACTTTGAGCTGCAGGCTCCTGACAGCAAGGAAGCTGTCAGTGTAGTGTATATGATATGTTTTATGTATATTTTTCATGACAGTAAATTTTGAGAATCTTTTATACTCCTCCGCAGGCGCGTACATC
>NZ_JXAC01000059.1 GCF_000814685.1 Sphingobacterium sp. T2 | reverse complement strand
TGCTAAAAATTATTAGCGAATTGATTAAAATGTTTTAAGTTTATTTATAAATTAAAAATTAAATTAAAATTACAGCGACTTTATGGAGGTATTAAGCGCGATTGGAAAATTTTATTAAGATAAGTTTTTAAGAGTTGTGGAAAACTTTTTTATAGTATGTTTACCTCTCTTTCCAGTGTTATGCCAAATTTTTCCTTTACATCATCAATAATGAGTGACGACACCTCAAAAATTTCTTTTCCTGTGGCTTTGTTTTTATTGGTAATTCACAAGGGCTTGATTTTTCCATATTGCTACTTTTCCTTACTTCTTTACCTTTCCATCCACACTGTTCGATAAGCCAGCCTGCCGCTACTTTGGTGTGTGTGTCGTCCATAGGAAAGCATACGATGTTCGGATAGACTTCTTTTAGTTTTTCAAGCTGGAAATTTGGGATGATAGGATTTTTGAAGAAGCTACCTGCATTGCCAATGGTGCTTGGGTCGGGAAGTTTTTCTACACGGATATGGGAAACGACCTCTGCTATGTCTTTTATAGTGGGATTTGATATTCCTCTTTTTGCTAGTTCGACTTCAATAGTGCCGTATGAGGTGTTGAGTTTACTATGAAGGTTTAGTTTATAGGTTACCGACACAATGATGAAGCGACCTTTGTATTTGGATTTGAAGATGCTGTCCCGGTAGGAAAAACCACAATCCTGATTGCTGAAAGTTTTGAACTCGCCGGTCATTGTGTCGAAAGCTCGACAGGTGTACATGATATCCATCAGTTCGATACCGTAAGCACCGATATTCTGGATAGGAGAGGCCCCTACTGTTCCAGGAATCAAGGCCATGTTTTCCAAACCCGGAAAACCATGGTCAACGCAATACCATACGAGGTCATTCCATATTTCACCTCCTGCGGCAGTGACGTAAATATTGTTGCCTTCGATAAAATGTTGAATACCTTTATTGGCGATTTTAATGATGGTTCCTTCAAAATCTTGCGTAAAAAGTATGTTACTTCCGCCACCTAGGACGAAAAATTTATTTTTGAAAATACCAGAATTATAAAGCTCAATTAGCTGATTTTCATGGTTAATTTCGATAAACTGATTTGCGAGCGCATGGACGCCAAAAGTATTGTATGGCTTTAAATCAATGTTATTCTGTATTTTCACGGTGTCAAATTTGTTTTACGCAATAATTGAAATTAAAAATAGTATCTTTAGATAAAGAATTCTTGCGTGTAAAGATAAGATAAAGACAGTAAAAACAGCTAAAGAATTTTATTAAACAATATGGCAGTAAATGCAGACGAGAAGAGAAGTAGAATAATAGAAATTGCAAAGAGAAGATTTGCTCATTATGGTATGGCGAAAACCACCATGGCGGAGATTGCCAAGGACTTATCTTTTTCCAAAGCCTTGTTATACTATTATTTTCCTGATAAGAATAGTCTGTATTCGGCTGTTTTAGAAAGTCTTATTGAAGAGTCCTTAGAAACTACGAAGGAAGCAGTAGAGAAGACTAGCACAGTGTTGGAGGGCATTCATACTATCTTGGAAGTAAATATGGACTTCAAGAAAAAATACTTCAACCTTATGGAGTACACTATCGTTATGCGTAAGGAACTTCCCGCCGAGCTGGAGGCTATTCTTATAAGATCCTTTGAACGCCAGCAGAAAATCGTAGAGCAGGTCTTTAGGCGAGGAATAGAACGTGGAGAACTCAAAAAGGTGGATACGACGGAAGCTGCACGTATTTTCTTGTTCGGAACGATAGGGATGCGCATTTCGCTGCTCAAGGATTTTAAAAACGATTTTATCCCGGATAAGTCGGAATTCGATGCTATCCTTTCTATGCAAAAAAAACTCGCTGACATTTTTGTTGCCGGACTTAAAGTCTAGCTCCTTTTCTTAAAATATCATCTATAATTATCTTGGCGTGGATACGAGAGTTTTCTATAAACCACAGATGGGTGTTCAATCCGCCGCAGACTACCCCGGCTAGATACATTCCTTCCACGTTGGTTTCCATAGTTTCAGGATTATGATGCGGAATCATAGGGCTCTCTTCAGGTATGGAGATATTAAATCGGCGTAGCAGCTCAAAGTTAGGTCGGTAGCCGGTGAGGGCCAGTACAAAGTCGTTAGGAATGATTTTTTCGCCGCTTTTGGTTTGTATGACTACTTCATTTTCCCGGATTTCGGTGAGGTTGCTTTCGAAATATGCCGTGATAGACCCTTCGGCGATACGGTTCAAGATATCGGGACGTACCCAATACTTCACCCGAGGCTTATTTCCGTACCTCGGATGACTAGTGTCACATTGGCGCCCTTACGGTAGGTCTCCAAAGCAGCGTCTATGGAAGAGTTGCTAGCGCCTACGACCACCACATTTTGTCCGGCATAATAGTGTGGGTCGTTGTAATAATGGCTTACCTTCGGCAGATCTTCTCCCGGAATGTTCAGAAGCATAGGGATGTCGTAAAAACCGGTGGCAACAATGACGTGTCGAGCTTGGTAGCTGCCCTTTGTCGAAGTGACATGGAAGATATTTCCTTTCTTCTCACAGCTTAACACTTCTTCGAAGAGCTTAGTGTTAAGCGAAAATTTATTGTGTATTCGACGGTAATATTCTAGAGCTTCTGCACGTTTGGGCTTCGGATTTGTCGTTACAAAAGGAATATCTTCAATCTCCAGCTTTTCGGAAGTAGAGAAGAAGGTCATATTGATTGGATAATTGTACAATGAATTTACAAGACAGCCTTTTTCTATGATGATATGGCTTAGATTATTCTTTTTAGCATTAATACCACAAGCTATGCCAATAGGACCGGCACCAATAATCAAAACATCGTATATATTATCCATTTCCTGTTAAATTTCTTTGGTCGCTATGTCGGCGACGTTTTTTTGCAAATCTCCTGAAATTTTAGTCAAAAATTGTAATTGTTCGGTAATTATAATTGTGTCTTCATTGCTGGTGTCTGTAAATTGCTTGTCGAAGGACTTTATAAACTCTATCTGTTGACTTTCGTGCAGGTTTAATGCACGGATAGCTTGTTCAAGATTAGAGAGAGATTTGAGTACGAGCCGTACATGCTCTTTTGTGAAATATTGATTTTCGGTATTGAACATTTGGGTTAGTACGGTCGCTGTATAAGAGGAAAAAATATGGTTTAGGATGACGAAACGGTTGACTTCTTTGGTGTGTTTTTGTCTCCATTTAGGCTCAGTCAGAAGTCGTTGGAAGGTGGAGCCCATGTTGGCGGAAGCAATATACACTTCCTTACGTGCCAGCTTATATTCTGTAGTCGGATATTTTTCTGTCCGATAACATGAGGATGGCCTGTGCCAAATATTTATAGTTGGCTACTAAGAGGTGGTACATATTCTTCTTAATCTGTAAACTTTCCCAATTGGGGAATATTACATAGCTAGACAAGAAGGCTATGGTACCTCCGATGAAGGTATCGATAATACGCTCTTTGGCCATCTCAAAGGTATTCATACCTGTAAAGCTAAGCATGATAAGCACATAGGGAGTCATAAACATGACCGCCATGATATAATTGATACGGAATAGGCTGTATGCTATGAGGAAAAATATGATGAGAATGGCGAAGCGCAAGGTGGTGTCCGGTACAGTTAATAGGATGATACCTCCAATGATACCTCCTAAGGTTGTCCCTATAAGCCGCTGTACGTTTCTTTCTTTGGTTAATCCAAATCCCGGCTTAAGAATCACCATGATGGTCAATAGTATCCAATACGTGGTGAATGTTGAATAGTTAAAGATCTGGAATAAAAAGAATGTCGCGGACAATACGATAGACATGCGCATGGCGTGCCTGAAAACGCTGGATTGCAGGCTGAGGTTGTCCTTAAACTTCTGCCAATTCAGGATGTCCGTTTCAACGAATTTTTTGGTTTGTATATTATCGTCTTTAGGCATCTCGGAAGCTTTAAGCTGGCTGTATCTGTATATTTCGGCAATATGTTTGACGATGGAGCGTATATTGATTGCCAGCTTTTTGAGAGGGATAGAATTGCTATTGTTTTGTTTATCGTACTGGTCAATGGCCGTGCGCAATTTGTCTATTTCCTTGCTGAAATCGTAGATGGGAGTAGGACGTTTTCCTGCATTCAGTCGATAAGCAATGTTGTCGAGTTCATGGGCAATTTTATCTATAGTGTTTTTTAGTTTTTCGAGGAGTCCCGAATCGGCATATTTGTTACGTATGGCACTATAGTCATAGTGTGTGGTCATACTCTGTTCGAACAGGTCCACGATATCCGTGAAAATGAGTGTCAGGTAACGGCCTTCTAGTGTGGTGTCTTTGATGGACCGTTTACTTTGGAAGAGTATGTCACGAACATTTTCGAGGTGTTGATTTATGCTAATATGTTTTTCTACGAGTTTAAGGTAGTTTTCATCCGGGTTTATTTTGAGGTCATAGAAGTTGGCCTTCAAACGGATAAAGTCAGCTACCTGTACGATAGTTTCGGAAAGTTCCTGTTGTGCCAGACGGTACGGCTTCACCTGCATCAAGGAGAAGCTTATGACCATATACCATAGGGCTCCAATGATGAAAAGGCCAAGATAGACGAGTTCTTGTTGGAAGCTGTATTTTCCGTCGATGTTGATGAGCATGACCAAAATGCCCATCATGCCTACGGTGGCGGCACGGGAGTTAAATACAGCCAGCATGGCAAAAAAGAAGGAGGCCACCGCCAATATTACGGTCATGATGTAAAGGTAGTCGTTGGCTATGGCTGTGATGAGTATGGTTATGGCCGACAGCAGGAGGCAGTAGTACATGCCCAGCTTGCGATGTTGCGGCGCACCTGGGGTGTCCGACAATCCAATGATCAATGCACCAAGAGATATTAAGGTTCCTTTTTCAAATTCTCCCAACAAGGCACAGACGATAATGGGGATAATAGAGCCCAATGTGATCCGTATACCTTCCGCGAAGTATTGACTATAAAAGAAACTGCTTATTTCTTGGCGCTTTTTTCATTGTAGATTAGGTTGAACGATCTAGGGTACAATTTAATCTTTTCTTGTATTTAGTGGAAATATATAATGCAAAAAAGCCATTAAGAAGAACTTAATGGCTTTCAATATTTTGATAGGTAAGAGATTAATTTTTTACTAACTCTACGTTAATGGTAAGCTCCACTTCTGGAGCTACAGCCATTACACCAGTAGGAAGTTTATCTGCGTATTGGATGCCGAAATCAAAGCGGTTAATACGTCCTGTAGCGGTGAATCCAGCTCTCGTTTTTCCCCAAGGATCGGTAATGATACCGTTGTTTTGTTTTACGGTGAAAGTGACTTTCTTGGTTATATCACGGATAGTGAGATCTCCTGTCAATGTGTAATTACCATCTTTTCCATTCAATACCGCATTTTCCAGCTTCTATCGTAGGATATTTTTGTGCGCTGAAAAAATCATCTGATTTAAGGTGGTTGTCACGCATTTCCACACGAGTGTCTATGCTGTTTACGTCGATGATAAAATTGATTTTTGCACCGTTGAAATCTTTGTCACTTTTAGTTTCAACGCTACCTTCTAATTTTTTGAATTGCCCGTCCACAAAAGCAATACCTAGGTGGTTAACTTCAAATCGGACGTTGGTGTGTGCCGGGTCTACCTCCCATTTCACCTGACCATAAGCGCAGTTGCATATTAGCAACAGGGCTGCAAGAACTTTAAATATTGTTTTCATAACTTCTTCTTTTTTTGTTTGGTGCAAAATTGTGTCTATTGGAACGAATAAAACTTAATCTATATTAATAAATACAATTTTGCTAGCGGCTTGTTTGTGTTAGTCCACATCTTCCCACCAATACGGGAGTGGGCGGTATTCTTTTAAAGGTACTATTTCTCCGATGCGAGGTGTTACAAGAGAGATGTTATGCTGTTGTGCAGCGTTGGCGATACGTATCATAGGTTCATCCCAAGGATGCATTGCCAAAGCAAATTTGGAGTTGTGAACAGGGATGGTATATTGACTGTTGAGGTCTTTGGCGGCGAGAATTACTTCTTCGGGCATCATGTGTATATATTTCCACATGGGATTGTATTGTCCGTTTTCGAGGATGGCGTAGTCAAAAGGTCCATATTGTTCGCCTATCTGTTTGAAATGCTTACCGTATCCGCTATCCCCTCCGATAAAGATTTTTAAGGTAGTGCTTTGCACCACAAAAGAGGACCAAAGGGTGGTGTTGCGTTTGAATGTACGTCCGGAGAAGTGACGTGAGGTGGTGGCCGTAAAGGTAAAGGACCCAATCTGTGCCGATTCTCCCCAGCAAAGTTCGGAAATCTGTTGGGAAGGATATCCCCATTTTTCCAGATGAGCGGCAACCCCCAACGAAGTCACTATATGATTTACGCGACCTTTTATGGCCATGAAGGTGTTGTAGTCCAGATGATCCCAATGGTCGTGGGTAATTACTAAGATGTCGATCTCGGGAATATCTTCCGGTGTGTATTTATATTGCATAGGAAATGCTTTGGCACTGATACGGACAGGAGAAGCATAGGTGCTGAACACAGGATCTACAAGAATCTTTTTTCCGTCCAGTTGAAGTAGATAGGAAGAGTGTCCAAACCACACATATAAATCGCTGTCGGAAGGGAGAGCTTTCAGGTCCGTTTTTACAACCGGAAGAGGAGAGGATGGAATGTTACGTTCTTTCTTCGAAAAGAAAAAACTACGGATCATGTCCGAATAGGTGGTACCTTCTGCCAATGGAGGGGTATGTTCCAGATTTTCGAACACTCCATCTTTATAGTTGCTCTGTTGCTGCATCTTCAGGAGCCTTTCTCCTTCGGCAGAAGCGCCAAAACGTTCGGAACGCATATATATTAATCCTCCAAGAAGGATTACAACAAGAAGTATGAGTATGATCTGCATAAAAAATTTCAATACTTTAAGTGCCATAATCTCTAAAAATAGGAATTTTTGAAAGAAATGAAGGAAAGGAGGCTTAAAGCTAATTTTTTACTATTTGCTTTAAGCCAAAAGAAGAGTAAGCTGTTATGCTAAAATTCGGGCGAAATGGTTGTTCAGGTGAATGCGTATTGCTTTGCGGTAGGCGTCGGCATCTCTTTTCTTCAGTACTTCCACCAGCTCTTTGTGGGATATAAAATCTCCCTCTACGATAGGTTTTTCAAGGATTCCGGACTGGTGAACGTATTGAAAGATAGGGATGAGCATTTCCTGTAGTTCCAACAGCATGCCGTTGCCGGAGATTTCGTAAAGTTTGCCATGAAATTTCTTTTCGTCTTCGATGTTCCAAGGTAAGGCTGTATCTCCAGAAACTTATTTTTTCTGTCATCTCTTCGAGTTCACGAATATCTTTTTCCGTGATTCTGTTGATGATAAAATCCGCAATACCGATTTCCAATGCCAGACGCATTTCGAAAAGGTCTTTGAGTGTGTTTTTATCCAGAAGAGAGGGATGAAAGATCTTTTTAAAAGATCCCAACACATCAGGTTTGTGATGACAGCACCTTTATGTTTTTTGGATTCTATCAGTCCTATACTTTTTAGTCTTAGCAAAGCCTCTCTTACGACAGTACGGCTTACTCCCAACATTTCAGATAAATCCAACTCTTTGGGAAGCTGTCGCCTACCTTGAGTTGGTTGACTTGAATATATTCCAAAATTTTCTTCTCTGCTTTATCTACGAGGCTGGAAGTATCTATGGTGGATAATACGTCCTCGGTGGTGCTCAAAGATTTACTCATAATAAGTTCATTACGCAACAAATATAGAAAAATAAAAAAGATTTGTAAAGAATTGTTTTATGTAATACATTTGCTGTATTATGTAATACATAATAAAATTTTCTACCAACTTATAAACTGAATAAACCTAATATTATGCGAAAGATTCTTTTATTGTTTTCTATGTGTATGTTGCAGTTATCTGCTTATGCACAGAGTATTTTAAAGGGCTTGGTCAGGTCTGATCAGGGCACTGCTTTAGTAGGAGTTAGTGTCTCTAATGAAACACAGAAAGTTACCGCGCAGACCGACAAGGACGGTGCTTTTGCATTGCAGGCCAAGGTCGGTGATGTAATTACATTTACTTCCGTAGGCTATGAAAGCAGCACCGTTACATTACAAAATCTGAGCTCTCTTCTTGTCACGTTGCGAGCGTTGAATGAAGAGTTGGAAGAGGTAGTAGTGTTGGGATATGGTTCAATCAAGAAGTCAAACTTGACGGGGTCTGTATCGCGTTTGGATAAGCGAGTGTTAGAAACCGGTGTGCGTTCGAATCCTGCTTCAGCTTTAGCCGGTACTATTCCGGGACTTCGTGTGCAGCAGGTGTCAGGGCGTCCTGGTGCGGTACCCAATATTGTTTTGCGTGGAGGTACTTCTTACGATGGAAGTGGTTCGCCACTTATTATTGTAGACGGTGTAGTGCGAGGAGGATTCCAAGATATTAATCCGGCGGATATAGAATCTATTGATGTCCTTAAAGATGCATCAGCCACAGCTATTTATGGTGCGCGTGCTTCCAACGGTGTAATATTAATTACTACTAAGCGAGGAAAAGAGGGGGGTTCTTCTATAGATGCTCGCGCAAAGGTAGGGGTGAATACCATCAATTTACCTTTCGAATTTCTCAATGCTGAAGATTACTTATATTGGACTAGGAAGTCGGTTCAGGTTTCGGGACAATATCAGCCTAGTCAGCTTAACCAGCTGACGGCCGTAGGACCTTTCGGTACTGGAAACCGGTATTATGATGATGGCGGAAACATTTTGGACGGAAACCAAAACAGTGCGGCGGTATGGAGTACGATGTTTTTGGACGATACGAACCGTCATCTTTTGAATGAGGGGTGGAAAACTATGATAGATCCTGTGACAGGTAGAGAGCTGATCTTCACGGAATTTGTTTATGCCGACTATGCTTTGCGTAATGCCAGCACTACACAAGACTATAATGTATCTATGCAGGGAGGCAATAATAAAGGTCAATATTATGCTAGCCTCGGAAAATACGATGAAAAAGGTCTACCCATTAATACTTATTACGATAGGCTGACTTTCATCCTTAACGGTGATTATAAAATAAAGCCTTTTATCACTTCTAATTCTACATTCAATTTTGCTCACACAAAATGGAGAGATCCTATCAACTCGGAAGGTAACTATATGAGCCGTGCGTTGGGAGCTCCTCCGACCATGCGGGGTAGAAATCACTTGGGAGAATTGCTATTGGGGCGTGATTGGGCAGATGGCAACCCTCAGGTAAATGACGATAAATTCATTCGTCGTAATCTAAACCAAAAGTTTACGATGGGTCAGGCCTTTACAATAAATTTCTTCGACAATCTAAGCTTACGGGCAAATGGAACCTGGTTTTTGAATCAAACACATTATGAAGGATTCAATAAGGATTATCTATCAAGCCCTGGTAGCTGGGTACGTACAAGGAGTTCTTCGGCCTCCTATGATAAGACATTAAGCCAGACATACAATGCAGTTCTGAACTATAATGAGAAATTTGCAGACCGCCATTCGGTGGATGCTATGGCAGGATGGGAGTTTTACGATTCCTACAATAATGGTCTGTCTGCGTCCGGCAGTGGAGCTCCGACGGATGACTTCATGGATTTGGGGTTGACTAGCAATGAAGCTAACCGTAGATCTATAGATTCATATCACTCGCGCCAGCGTATCATGTCTTATTTTGGCCGATTGAATTACGATTATGACCAGCGTTATCTAATGACGCTAACGGTAAGACGTGATGGATATTCTACACTTTTGGATAATCGTTGGGGTACTTTTCCGGGCATCTCGTTAGGATGGAATATTAGCAACGAAAGTTTTTACCGTGAGAAATTGGGAAGCTTCGGCGATTACGTGAACAACCTGAAGTTGAGAGCAAGTTTGGGAGCTAATGGTAACGTGGGGGGAATAGGAACCTATACACTGCAAGGAGCTTACGGCACCGCCAATTATGATGGCCAGGTAGGTTATAATATGACCAGTCTAAGTATTCCTGGATTAAAATGGGAAAGTCTAATCACCAAAGAAGTAGGGCTGGAAGCAAAGTTGCTTAATCGAATAGACCTATCACTAGCTTATTACCATCGCACTACATCGGATAAAATCGCCACATTAGTGTTGCCTTCTTCTGCTGGATTCACTTCTATCACCACCAACAATGGTGATATGGAAAATAAAGGGTTGGAAATAGATCTAAACTACCAAATTGTCCGTAAGCAGGACTGGAGCTTGTCGTTCAATTGGAACACGGCCTACAATCGAAACAAGATCTTGAAGTTGCCATATAACGGCGTGGAAAATAACCGTCAGGGAGGGTTTCAGGTGTATGACCCTAACACGAAAGAATTGGTGTGGGTAGGTGGTTATCAGGAAGGGCAAGATCCCAATGTCGCTTATGCTTATGAAGCTATAGGCATCATTCGAACACAGGAAGATTTGGATAGATATGCGACAGGGCTGATAGACTATATGGGTAACCGTCCGTTGGTACACCCGGATGCCTATGCAGCTTTAAGTGCAGCAGATAAAGAGCGGTACTATCCAATAGCTTTGGGTGATGTGATGTGGAGGGATGTCAATGGTGATGGCGTGATCAACACTTACGATAGAGTTTATGTAGGAAATACCAAACCACGCTGGACGGGAGGCTTCGGATTTTATTCTAGCTGGAAAAACTTGAGTCTTAGTGCACGTTTCGATTATGCATTGGGCTTTGTAGCCTACGATGGTCCGCGTGCATGGTTCTTGGGCATGATGCAAGGAACGTTTAACACAACAAAAGAGGTCTTTGATACTTGGACTCCAGACAATCCGAATGCAAAATATCCTACCTACTATTGGGCAGATCAGCTGTTTAAAAATAAACACAAGTAGAGAAAGTACAATGTTCTATAATAAAGGAGATTATCTTTCTTTTCGTGAAGTGACACTTTCGTACCGTTTGCCTACTTCTATAGCACAAAAGGCTAGGATGGAAGGTATGACATTTTCTTTGACAGGACAAAATCTGCACTATTGGACTAAAAACACATTGTTTTCTGCAGAGAGTGGTAGTGTAGGACAAGGAGGTGGGGGGTATCCTTTGCCACGTACAGTAATTTTCGGTTTACAATTAACTTTCTAACAGGATTATATCATGAAAAAGATATTCATCGCTATATTGGCCGCTGCATCCATGCAGATCGTTACTTCGTGTGATCACTTGGATTTAGACTTAGCTCCGGAAGATTACTTCTCCAGCGGCAGCTTCTGGAAAAATGAATCCCAGGTGAACGGCGCCATGTTGGGGATTCACAACTTGGTCAGAGGCCAGCAGCAGACATTTTGGGGCTTGGGAGAGGCTAAGAGGAGGTACACTGCGCACAGGTACAAGCTTCACCGGAACAGCATCGCTGAACTCACCTTCCGTAATATCACAAGATATTCGCGAGAGTGCTCCGGGATATAGCTCTTGGGCAGGACTGTATTCCACAATATTCCAGATTAACAATTTCATTTATCAGGTGGAGCAGGCTACTTTTCTGAGTGAGCAGAAAAAGGGATATTACCTTGGCCAAGCTTACGGGCTACGTGCGTTCTACTATTTCTACCTTTATCGTACCTATGGACGAGTGCCTATAGTTACAGAGCCAAAGGCTGCGATAAAGACACCTTCATCTGCGGAAGAAGGATATACCCCACGCAGTCAGACTGAGAAGGAAACTCTAGATTTTATCAAAGCGGACATAGAAAAGTCTATTCAGAATTTTAATGGAGATTATACCATTCAATCACAAAAAGGGCAGTGGAGCTTAGCAGCTACGCAGATGCTGAAGACGGAGGTATACCTATGGTCTGCTAAAGTGCTTATCGATGGACAACAGCCACAAAGTGTTCAGGCGGACCTGCAGACAGCTAAGCAAGCTGTGGAAACGGTAATTCCACGTTTTACCTTACTGGAGGACTTTGCACGTGTGTTTTCAAGTGCTAGCGTTCCAGCTTCAAAAGGTAATAGTGAGATTATTTTTACCATACGCTACCAACAAGGAGAGGCAACCAACTTTTTCAATAACTTCTTATATGCACAGTCGGACGACATAAGCGGCTATGTAGATGATGCAGGTAACCCTATTCCTTCGGATCCTCTACAGGTGGCTTCTAGTGGGGCTATTATCCGCTATGAATACAAGATAGATCTATATGACTTATACGATAAAGAAGATAAAAGAGCAAATGCTACTTTCCTTAACTTTAATAAAGGGAGTGTTCGTGCAGTAGTGATGCGCAAGTTCTTGGGAACTATAGTAGATGGTGTGCGTAACTACTCTGACGATTATCCGATTTACAGGTTGGCGGAGGCATACCTGTTGCTGGCAGAAATAAAAAACAAGTTAGGAGAAGATCCTACGGAGGAGATTATGGCCGTACGTCGTCGTGCGATGGGCACTGCAGCACCTCAGTTTGTGCGTAGTGATTTTGAGGCTAATGAATTGGCGATTTTCTATGAGCGCACTAAAGAGTTTGTCTCGGAAGGTAAACGGTGGTTTGACCTTCGTAGAATGCAAGACGCAAACGGAAAACCACTGGTATTTCGTGTAGATTTACCACTGGTAGGTGTGTTGGAAGATGTAGAAGGGCAGCGTCATAAGTTGTTATGGCCAATAGATTTGGGAACTATGTCGGCAGATCCGACCCTTCAAGGAGACCAGAATCCGGGATATTCCGGCACATAATAGGTGATTGATTTAGGGGAAAGCCGTCACATGTTCGGTGTGACGGCTTATTTATCAAGTTTTAATGTTTATTAAGGATGAAGAAAATAGATGGATTGATTGCAGCTCCTTTTACACCTTTTGACAAGGAGGGAGCATTAAACTTAGAAATTATTCCGAGATATTTTAAGCTCTTGAAAGATAATGGTATTGGAGGGGCTTTTATCTGTGGATCTACCGGCGAAGGAGTATCTCTTACATTTGAAGAAAAGGTGGAGGTTCTTAAGGCTTGGACCTCTATTACTAAAGAAGATAAGGAGTTCTCGTTGATTATGTTTTTGGGAGGCACAAATATCAAGGAATGTAAGATGCTAGCCACTATTTCAGAAGAGGAAGGAGCTGATGCGGTAGCCTTTACGGCCCCTTTTTATTTCAAGCCGGCAAATGTAAAACAACTGGCTGCCTGTTGTGCCGAAGTTGCGGGTTCTTCTCCAAACATTCCATTCTATTATTACCATATTCCGGTGTTGACTGGATGTTATATTGCCATGTATGATTTGCTTCGCGAGGTGAACAATCGAATTCCGAATTTTGAAGGAATAAAATTTACGCACGAAGATTTTATGGATTTTCTTTCCTGCATGAATTATGAAGATGGAAAGTATAACATGCTGTGGGGCAGAGACGAAAATATGCTTTCCGCATTGGTTTTAGGATGTACAGGAGCCGTAGGAAGTACCTATAATTATGCGGCACCGCTGTACCACGATTTGATAGCTCAGTATAATTGCGGTAATTTAGAAAAGGCTAATCAATTGCAGCAGAAGTCCATCGATATGATCCGTCTTTTGGGTAAATATGGAGGTATAGCTACCGGCAAGGCTTATATGAAACTTGTAGGTGTTGATTGTGGTGAGTTTAGGCTGCCGGTATCCAATATGGGTGAGGCAGAGTTTGAAGCTTTTAAGGATGAGGTTGCTTCTCTCGGATTTGATACGTTTAAATCGAAATGATGTTTTCAGAGAAAGTATCACTATTAGGATTGTGGTTTTGTATTACATTAGGTTCATGTACGATGGATTCATCGCCTAATTACATTGATTGGAAGATTGTTACAACTCTCCCACAGGAGGCTGGCACATTGCATTTGGGGCTTGCCGGACCGGTGGCAGGCATCTTGGATGACAAGCTTATTATTGCGGGAGGAGCCAACTTTCCTGAGCTATGCCGTGGGAAGGAGGTGAGAAGCGATACCAGAAGAAGCTTTACATCTATCAGTTAAGGGATAAGGAAGGGGTACATCTTTTAAGTACGGAGGAATTTACCGACAGCCTAGCTTATTGTGCAAATGCAGGAGACTCTAAAGTCTTTTATTCCTTTGGGGGAGAGAGAAATGGTAAGGCCACGGCAGACGTATTCCGTTATTCTTTACAGAGGGATAAAGTAATAAGAGAAGCGTTGCAGCCACTTCCTTTTCCACTCACAAATGCTGCCGCAACCTTAATAGGAAAACATCTGTATGTGGTGGGTGGAGAAAATGAGCAGGAAGTGTCCAATAAAATCTTCCGTCTCAATCGAGAAAAGAAGAATGCTTCATGGGAAGAGATTGCAGTGCTGCCAAATCCGGTGAGCCATAGTATAGTAGTGGGAGATGGGTATCAGCGTCTGTATGTAGTCGGAGGTAGGCGAAAAAATAGTATGGCCGTCACCACTTTTTATGATATTGTCTATGAAGTAGATCTTCCTAATAGAAAGGTAAAGCAGATTGCTTCCTTACCTCAAGCTTTGGCTGCAGGTACAGGTATCTATTACAAAGGCAACCTGATTATTGTGGGAGGAGATAATGCACAAACCTATCATAAGGTAGAGGAACTCATTATGGCGGCTCAGCAAACTGACCATAGGGAAGAAAGAGAAAAAATTATTGAAAAAAAGAACGATATACAACGTAATCATCCGGGCTTCACACGTAGGGTATGGTGTTATAGTATAAAGGAAAAAAAGTGGGATGCTCTAAATGATCTGGAGGGTGAAAGTCCTGTTACCACCATAGCCTTGCTGTATAAAAACACTGTCATCATTCCAAGCGGCGAAATAAGAGCGGGCGTGCGTACCCCTCAAATATTGCTGGGGGAGATTCGTTGACATTCTGATAAACCTAACTTATGAGAAACAGTAAAATATATCCGTGGCTTGTCGTCGCCTTGTTGTGGGGCGTAGCCTTACTTAACTATATGGACAGGCAGATACTATCCACCATGCGGCCGGCAATGTCTGTGGATATCACCTCATTGCAAAGTGCTGCCGTTTTCGGTAACCTGATGGCCGTATTCCTTTGGATTTATGGATTTATGAGTCCTGTGGCAGGTATGTTGGCAGACAAGCTAAGCCGAAAGTGGCTTATCGTGGGGAGTCTTTTCGTGTGGTCTGCTGTAACCCTAGGTATGGGCTATGCTTCCACATATGAGCAGCTCTACGTATTACGGGCTGTGATGGGAATCAGTGAGGCTCTTTACATTCCAGCAGGATTGTCTTTGATTGCCGACTACCATAGCGATAAGACTAGATCTCTAGCCGTAGGGATACATATGACAGGTCTATATGATGGGGCAGGCTTTGGGTGGTTTTGGAGCGACGGTGTCGTCTCATCTGACGTGGCAGTCTACCTTTGCACTTTTCGGTAGTATAGGGATTATTTATGCGGTGATTTTAATTTTTACACTTTTCGAAATAAAACATCGTGCTGTAAAGCAGGATAAGGAAAGAGGCTTTCGGCCTTCAAAGTGCTTCCTGTTCTATTTAGCAATATGGCTTTCTGGGTAATTCTATTGTATTTTGCGGTACCCAGCCTGCCGGGATGGGCAACGAAAAACTGGCTTCCTACGCTGTTTGCCGAAAATCTGCAGATACCGATGGAAGAAGCAGGTCCTTTGTCGACCATTACCATTGCCTTGTCTTCATTATTGGGCGTAATTTTCGGAGGTATTTTATCCGACCGTTGGATTCAACATCATGTGAAGGGCCGTATATATACTAGTGCTATAGGCTTAGGCTTAACTATTCCGGCTGTCTTTTTGATTGGCTACGGGACATCTGTTGGAGCTATTGTGGGAGCAGGACTGATGTTTGGCTTCGGCTTCGGTATGTTCGATGCCAACAATATGCCTATCCTTTGTCAGTTTGTAGCTCCACAATATAGGGCTACAGCCTATGGTATTATGAATATGGTGGGGGTGTTTGCGGGAGCTTTCATCACCAACTTCCTTGGAGCTTCGGCCGACGAAGGAAAGCTTGGCTCTGACTTCGCTATGTTAGCAGGGATAGTATTTGTAGTTTTATTAATCCAACTCACTGTTTTAAAACCTAAAGCTCATGAACAGCTTGCATAAGATGTTGTTGCTTCTTTTTTGTCTTTTGCAGTGGCTTTTTAGTGTTCAAGCACAAAAAAGGGTGGCCTGTATCGGGGATTCGGTAACCGAAGGTTATGGGTTGACGGACTCTGCCGACACCTATCCGGCGCAGCTTCAACAGATACTGGGAGAAGACTTTCTGGTGGGTAATTTCGGTCATTCGGGGGCAACCTTATTACGTAAAGGACATAATCCATATCATAAGACGCAAGCCTATCAGAAAGCTTTACAATTTCGTCCCGACATTATTGTCATAGCATTGGGTCTGAATGATACAGATCCACGAAATTGGCCTAACTATAGGCATGAATTTATAGGAGATTATACCGCATTGATTGAGGATTTTCGGAAGGTGAATTCTCAAGTGGAGGTATATGTATGTCTGTTGACGCCGATATTTAGTGGGCATAGACGATTCCTGTCCGGCACCAGAGCTTGGTTTGATGAGATTCAAAATCTTATACCATATATTTCTAAAGTCAATAATGCGGAGCTTATCGACAACCATACAATTTTAGTGAGCCGTATAGACTTGTTTGACGATTATTTACACCCTAATGCCCGTGGAGCTGCCCTGCTGGCTGAGAATGTCGCCAAATATCTCCAACCTATAAAACAAGATCTTGCAGTGGAGTACCCTTTTGGAAGCCATATGGTATTGCAGCGCGATGAAATTAATAAGCTGTATGGACGAGCTTCCGCTTTTGAACAAGTGTATGTTTCTTTTAATGGTAAAAAGATAAAGACCCGGGCTAATAAGTTGGGGCAATGGCAGGTTGAGTTGCCCGCTCAACCTGCAGGAGGTCCTTATATTATAGCTTTAAATACACAATCACAAAAGATTGTTTTAGAGGATGTTTTGTTTGGGGATGTCTTTTTGTCTTCAGGACAGTCCAATATGGCTTTCCCCCTTAAAGCCGCATTAGGTGCAGATTCCATATTAAGGGAGGCACAAGGATATTCTCAAGTACGAATTTTTAAAAATAAGCCTCTTGTGGAAACGACGCACGTAGCGTGGCCCCCAGAGATATTGAAAGAGGTGAACGAGCTAAACTATTTTTCTGGCAGCTGGCAGGTGAGCTCACGCGAAAATATTGGTGACTTTTCGGCTATAGCTTATATGGCAGCTTTGGAAGTTCATAAGAAGCAAAATATTCCTGTAGGCATTGTGGATATTTCTGTAGGAGGATCGAATACAGAATCCTGGATTCCGCGTCCTGTTTTGGAGCATGACAACCTGCTAGCTTCTTATATTCATTCGTGGCGATATTCCGATTTCATTCAAGATTTTTGTAGAGAAAGGGCGGCTAAAAATTTGGAGTTAAGTAAAGTGAGGCACCAACGGCATCCTTATGAACCTGCGTATAACTATGAGGCGGGTATCAGTAGATGGAAAGATGTGCACTTTAAAGCCGTCCTTTGGTATCAAGGAGAAAGCAATGCTCACAATGTAGAGCACCACGAGTATTTGTTTCGGATCTTGGTACACTCATGGCGCAAGATATGGGGTGAGGAGCTGCCCTTTTATTTTGTGCAGCTTTCAAGCATCAACAGACCTTCATGGCCCGATTTCAGAGATTCCCAGCGACGCCTCTCCAATGAACTTCCTAGAGTATATATGGCCGTATCTAGCGATCTGGGACACCCTACCGATGTACATCCCCGTAATAAACTTGTTTTAGGACAGCGTTTGGCTAATCTACTGCTACAATTTACTTATGGTCACAGCATCGAAACACGGTCCCCGCAACCCGTGCATTATGAGCTTAAAGAGAATCAACTCGTAGTCACATTCAATCCTTGCAAGGTGTTGAGCCTTCAGCATGGTCCAATCATACGCGATTTACGTTACTTAAATAGCAAAGGTCATATAGTTGAAGTAAAAGATGTGGTTATTGTGGGTAATTCTTTGGTAATTAAAAATATAAAAGATATTAATTGTTTGCAGTATGGTTATTCACCTTATTCTGAGGGAAATCTATTTGGAGATAACGGAATACCTGTTTCCACCTTCAGTTTAAAGATTCGTTAGTTAATTAAAAAGAGAAAACAGCATGCGTAATATCATATATCTGTTTGTTTTGTTCCTAAGTGCTGCGCCCTCATCCCTATTGTGGGGGCAGCAGGCACTTATTCCCTTACCGGTTGAAGTGCAATGGCACGACAAAAATTTATCATTAAAAAATGGCGTGGTAATTGAAAAAACTTCCTCCCACCTGCAAAGGGAAGCTACAGTGCTTCATAGCATTCTTCAAGGGTGGGGAGTTACAGTACATAGTGCGAGCAAGAAAAAGCTACCTACTATTACCTTGCAAATAGATAAAGGATTAGGTGTGAGAGAGGAAGGGTACGTATTGGATATCAATCAGCAGGGTATAACGGTAAAATCGCCTTCCGCTAAAGGTGTTTTTTATGCTTTGCAAACCTTGCGGCAGTTTAAGCTCAATCGGGGAGGCATACAATATGTCTCTATAAAAGACGAGCCCGCCTTTTCGTGGAGAGCTTTTCTGATCGATGTTGGCCGTAATTTCCAACCATTGGAGATGATTAAAGAGCAAGTAGACATCATGGCTCGCTATAAACTTAATGTCTTGCATTTTCATTTTACGGAAGATATAGCATGGCGCCTGCAAAGTGACAAGTATCCGGGGCTGACGGATGCATCGGTCATGACAAGATGGAAAGGACTTTATTATACAAAAGAAGACCTTAAAGAATTAATCCGTTATTGTAGCGATAGATATATCACTCTATTACCTGAAATAGATATGCCGGGGCATAGTGCAGCCTTTCGTCGCTATTTTGGTGTAGATATGCAATCGGACTCCGGCATGATGTATATCAAAGATTTGCTGTCCGAGTTTAGGACGAATTTCCCTGAATTGGAATATTTACATATCGGAGGCGATGAGGTTAAGATTACCAATATGAACTTTATGCCGGAGATCACCAAATATGTAGAGCAGATTGGTTATAAGAAAACTATAGGATGGGAGCCCGGCAGTAATCTGTCACCTCAGACCATACGTCAACTTTGGATGGGAGGCCCAAAACTTATTGAGGAAAAGGGAGATAAGGTCTATATTGAATCCAAACATCTGTATATAAATCATATGGATCCTTTGGAATCAGTAACTACGATTTTCCACCGAAAGATTGGAGAAGTAGATAGAGAACATGCTAACCTATTAGGGGCCACATTATGCTCTTGGCCCGACAGGGCTGTGGTTCAACCTCGAGATATGTTTTTCCAAAGTGCCATATACCCTTCAATATTGGCTTTTGCGGAGCGTATATGGCGTGGAGGAGGGCGTGCCGGGTGGATAAGCAATATTCTTTCAAAGGATGACCCACACTATTCAGATTTTGTGGATTTTGAAAGAAGGCTTCTGCTACATAAAGAGTTATATTTTGAATCCCTGCCTTTCCCGTATGTAAAACAGACTGGGATAGAGTGGGAGCTTATAGGTCCATATGACAATGGAGGAGATATTCATAAAGCATTTGAAATAGAGAAGGAGCCATTTGCAGACGGATTGAGAGTGTACAAAGTGGTGGAAGGAGGAACTGTTATTCTACGTCATTGGTTCGGTTCTATTATAGAGACAGCTATCCCTGATCCTAAACCTAACACGACGTGGTATGCCAGAACCAAACTATGGTCTGCAAAGAAGGGGCTAAAGCCGTTTTGGATAGGCTTCAATGATTTGTCGAGATCCTATAAGACGGATTCTCCGCAATTGAATACATGGGACAACAAGGGGAGTGAGGTCTATGTCAATGGTCAGCGCATCAATCCACCATCTTGGAAGCAGGCAGGACAGGAAGGTGACCTAGAGATACCTTTGGTAGATGAGGGCTACGCCTTCCGTGAACCTACCTATGTCCAATTGGAAAGGGGATGGAATGAGGTGCTTATAAAAATTCCTGTTGCTGAATTTCGAGGCAGAACTTGGGAAAATCCTGTGAAGTGGATGTTTACATTTATTCCGGTGGAACAAGAAAAATAATAATTTAAATAGTATAACATGAAGAGACTTTTTCTAGGTATTTGTTTGATTACTTCTGTCCTATTTGTCAAGGGGCAGGAAGTTACGGTATTCCGCTCCGGAGATGATGGGTATGCTTCCTATCGTATTCCGGCCATTGTGAAAGGTAAGGCTGGAGAGCTGATAGCTTTTGCAGAAGGAAGAGTTGAACACGCCGGCGACTTTGGGAACGTGGATATTGTTTGCAAGATAAGTAAAGACGGTGGAAAGACATGGGGGCCTTTGCAAGTAGTGGTAGATTATGACAAATTGCAGGCCGGTAATCCTGCACCGGTAGTGGATATGCTGGATCCATCATATCCACAGGGGCGCTTGTTTTTATTTTATAACACAGGGAATAACCATGAAGGAGAAGTACGAAAAGGTAAGGGCTTACGTGAAGTTTGGTATAAGACTTCCATAGATGGAGGGCAAACATGGTCAGAACCTGTTAACATCACTTTACAGGTTCATCGTCCTAAACATCCTCAGGTTAATGCTTCCTACAATTTTTCAGAAGACTGGCGTACATATGCCAACACGCCGGGACATGCTTTTCAGTTTATAACAGGCCCGAAGAAGGGAAGAATCTATGTAGCAGCTAACCATAATGCCGGGGATCCACAGCCGCAAAACAGAGATTGGAATGCACATGCCTACTATTCGGATGATCATGGTAAGACCTTTAGGCTTAGCGAAAACATCCCTTATCCCGGATCTAATGAGTCTATGGCAGCACAGGTTGGTGATAATACTGTCTATATGACTTCTCGTAATCAAGGACTCACGCCGAAACAGCGGATAATCTCCATATCGCATGATGGAGGTCATTCTTGGGCATCGTCGGGGACGGACCCTAATCTTCCGGATCCCATCAATCAGGGGGCAGTACTTTCATGGAAGAAGGGAAAAAATTTTATCCTAGCCCACCTCAATGCTGCAGATGAAAACAAGCGTGATAACCTGACTCTACGACTTTCCAAAGATCAAGGGAAAAGCTGGTATTTCAATAAGGTAGTAGCGAAAAGTCCTGAAGGATACAAAGGAAGTGCATATGCTGCTTACAGTGATATGGTATTGGTCAAGAAAAATAAGCTTGGAGTACTTTATGAAAAAGACGGATATAAGCAAATCGTATTCACGACAGTAGACGTGAAATAATATTGCCGAAACCAAAAAACGCTGAACAGTCTGTTCAGCGTTTTTTGGTTATTTTTTAGGACCATTAGTAATAGCCTAATAATTTCATTACTTGTTTTGAGTTTTGCTCTTCACCAAAAACTTCAAAGTTGAATGTTTCATCTCTGTTGCGACGGATGATTACATGTTTAGGAGAAGGCAGCAAGCAGTGGTGTATACCGCCGTACCCTGATAGTACATCCTGATAAGCTCCTGTATGGAAGAAACCTAAGTATTGTACTTTTCTGGTCTTAGGCATGAACACCGAGTTGATGTGCGCTTCCTGGTTGTAATAATCTTGACCGTCACAGGTAATACCTCCCAAGTTTACTTTTTCGTATTCGGAATCCCAGTTGTTTATCGGTAATAAGATATACTTCTGGTTTAACGCCCATACGTCCGGAAGGTTGGTGATAAACGAACCATCGATCATGAACCATTTCTCACGGTCATTCTGTTGCTTGCGACCCAACACCTTGTAAAGGATACCGGAAGCTTCTGCAACAGTGTATTTACCGAATTCGGTAATAATGTCCGGTTCTACAACGTCATGGTGGTTACAGATTTGTTTGATACGGTAAACGATCTCATTTACCATGTACTCATAGTCGAAGTCGTGAACCAACGAGTCTTTGAAAGGCATACCTCCACCGATATCCAACGTATCTAGATCCGGATTTACTTTTTTGAACTTACAATACAGGGTTACGTATTTCTCCAGCTCGTTCCAGTAGTACGGCGTATCCGAAATACCTGAATTGATAAAGAAGTGCAACAACTTGACTTTAAAGTTAGGGTTGTTGGCAATTTTGTGATTGTAAAAATCAATCACGTCTTCAATACGGATTCCCAATCTGGAAGTGTAGAATTGAGAATCAGGTTGTTCTTCAGCAGCTACCCTAATACCTAAGTTGCATGGCTCATCCAGTTCGATCTCGTCATCATACAGGTTGAACTCCTCTTTGTTGTCCAACACAGGAATGATGTTTTTGAAGCCATCATGCAACATGTCGATGATGTACTGCTTATACTGGTACGTTTTGAAACCATTACAGATTACTGTAATGTCTTTGGTCACCGTACCAGCCCTCTCCAAATAATCGATCATCGGCATATCGAATGCAGACGACGTCTCCAAATGGATGTCATTTTTCAACGCCTCTTCCACGATATGTTTGAAGTGAGACGATTTGGTACAATAGCAATACTTATATGATCCCCTATAATTGTTTTTCAGTATGGCCGTCTGAAACAGAATCTTGGCCTGCTGAATCTTTTTACTAACTATAGGGAGATAAGTAAAACGTAAAGGTGTACCATACGTCTCAATCATCTCCATGAGATTGAGATCGTGAAAATACAACTCGTCGTTAATGACTTCGAATCCTTCTTGTGGAAAACCAACACTTAAGTCAAGAAATTCCTGATAGCTCTGCATTTTTTATTATTTTTGCAAAGATATACTTTCGTAATGAATACCTAAATACCTAGGTTGTTATTTTTCTCGTTCATTATCAGAAAGATAAAATTTTACGTTTTAATTACATGGCTAATACGATACAACAAACGTTAGTTGAACAAACAGTTGCCGCTGTAAAAGCGCTGTATGGTGCAGACATTCCGGAATCCCAAATCTCTTTACAAGATACACGCAAAGAATTTGAAGGGCAGATCACTATAGTGACCTTTCCGGTAACCCGTTTTTCCAAAAAATTCATCCTGAGCAGACAGGTACTGAAATAGGTGAATATCTCAAAGCTAATGTGGAAGCTATTTCGGCCTTCAATGTCATTAAGGGCTTTTTGAATATATCGCTGTCCGATAGCTATTGGATAGCCTTACTAAACAATACCATTGCTGCTGCCGACTTCGGTAAATTTCCGGCAAACGGCAAAAAGCTCATGGTGGAGTACTCTTCACCTATTTCCAGTACCTGTCTGCTCAGGAGATTTTTTGGAAAAACGGGTTACCGGAAAGGTCACTATAGTGATCTGCCCTTCAAATTCTTTGCGTGTATCTT
>NZ_JXAC01000058.1 GCF_000814685.1 Sphingobacterium sp. T2 | reverse complement strand
GAATATGATGATAAGCGTATTCTACTACCGTCTTCTTGGCTTTTCCCATATAGATTTTGTTCGAGGGAATTCTTCCGGCTTTAAGCAGGTCGATTTCCACCCTTTCATAGCCTACCTGCCCTATGATGGTATCGTATTTGGCAGGATAGATATCCTCTTTGGCATATTTCTCCAAATTGTCGTACATGCCTTTGCATCCGGTCTGCAAGATCATTGCAAATCCTATCAAAGCATATAATAGTTTTACGAATTTCATAATCTTACAATTTAATTCTTAGCTTTTCTTCCATACAATGTTATCTCCGACAGGCAGTTTCCATCATCCAAGGTATAGTTAGACGTAAAGCCTTTCAAAGCTTCATACCTGAACCATCTTGTCTTTTTGGTAAACTTAGGATCGTCAGGATACATATAAGCCATATCTCCTGCTTCTCCCATTTTGACGTAATCCAGGTCGCTCAAACCTTCAATAACCGGGATTTTATGTGTACTTATCTCTACCCATCCATTCACATCATCATCCCAATAGTACATTCTATACATCCCTACATTTTCTGCCTTATAGTATTGACCGCGGCTTATATTTGCCAAACCTCCTGAGTGTCTTTGGACGGTGACAATACGGCTCAGCTCATAATAATCTCCTAGATCGATCATCAAGTTCCATGGCATATTACCATCGGCAGCTCTTCCTGTTCTTCCCCTCGCATTGGTATGCATGAAGTTCAGATTGTCTCCTCTATCGATTATTCCGTCAATAACATTTCGGGTTCTTCCTTCCAATCCGTCACCAAAACACATAGGAACACCACCAATAGTATCATTGGCGTTAGGAAGCTTCCATGCCGTTTTGGGAATTTCGTAGTCCTCCAAAAGCTCGATTTCTCCTTTGTCAATAGGTTCCGTCATATTACCATACATATCTTCGACCCTAATTTTCACTTTGACTTTATTGTTGACCACATTATCAAGGTCATTAATAAATCTTCGGTCCGTCTCTAAGTTGGAAGAGAACACCGAAGTCAATTTACGTTGCTGACCATTGTCGCTAAATTCAAAATCAACATATACATTGATGTTTTGCTTGAGCTCATTGATCCAATCCAAATAGAACGAAGCAAATCCGCCCTTGACAACCATATTTTCTGCTACTCGGCGATAAGCCGGTTCTAAAGGAGTTACTTGTACTGCTGTCGGTGCCGAGCGGTTGCCTGCCCTGTCCACCGCATACAGATTTATTGTATAGGATTTAGTATCGGGAAGACCGTAAACATCCAATGAATCGACAAAATAAGAAGATGTAAATTTAAAAACCTGATTTTGTGCGTTGATAAATTCTGCTTCCACACGTAATAAGTCCTCATCTGAAGGAAGTGTGTAATAAAAGCGCGCTCCACCATACAACGGCTTATACGACTTTACCGACACCTGTCCCGGAGGTGTATCATCTCCTTTGTTTACATCAAACCTTTCCATCTCTTTACATGAAAGAGCGAAAGCCATTATCAATAATGCATATACTATTTTTCTCATAACACTTCTAATTGAATAAATTACCATCCTGGATTTTGAACAAGCTTACTATTTGTATTCAACTCATTAATATCGATAGGCCACAGATAATCGGTGATAGTGAAACGGCGTTGTTGCTTAACTTCGAGCACGAAGAAAGAAGAAGCATTAGTTCCGGTATGTGTCCAGCCCCATACAGGTGAAGAGAAGCGCTGAGAGGCTCTCTTGTGTCTCCACATATCCCAAAAATGAATACCCTCAAAAGCAAACTCTATGGATCGTTCCTGAAGAATAATATCTCTAAGTCCTTCTTTGGTAAGGTGCTTATTCACCGTACGGGTAAGACTAGGGTCCGCCCACACTACTTCAACATCAGGAATTCCCGCTCTTCTACGTACTCTGTTAATATCTGCATACACTTCAGCACTTGGTCCATAGTATTCATTCATGGCTTCTGCACGCATCAGATAGAGATCAGCCATACGAATCAAAGGATATGGGAATTTGATGGTACGCTGCCAACTTCCTGATTGTGATTCAGGATGCACAAACTTTTGCACCCCAATACCGGTACATAAGTAGTCTGTAGAACTTACCGACGAATTGAATCCTCCTTCGGTGTTAGCAAACATACGTGCGTTAATTAACACGTTATGTGCTCTCCAATAGCCTCCTGTTATGCCTAGATTTGCATAAAAGCGAGGCTCACGATTCAAATACAGATTTATGGTTTCTGCACCAGGCTGCATATAACCATAAAGTTCTCTGTAAGCTTCGTCCATCACCCCTGGAGTAACGACGATTTCGTGTTTCAGGTTAGTGTCGTAAGTAAGATCTTCTTCTATAGGAAGACCATTCTTTGTGTAATAGCGTTCTGCTATCTGATAGGTCGCTCCCAGCCATTGCCACGAAAAACTTGCCGTATTTTTCACCCCATCGCCATATCCGTCCGGCAACCTTATGTTTGATCCGTGGGCTAGCCCACCATCTGCATAATAATCAATGTTGGAATATCCCCAGATTAATTCCTTATTCCATGGATCTACAATAAGCATGCGCAGATCGTAGTTATGGTTTTCATTTTTTCCGGATTTTCTTCGAATGCCTGACGGTCATAAAGGAAAGGCTCTTTATCATAAGTGTAGAGCTGAATTCCATTACTTTCTGCCACACGTATAGCCTCATTGATAGCATCCAAAGCCTCTTTCCATTTTTCAGGGTCGTAAGTCTGCTCAAAATAATGCTCTCCTTTATCGTTTAAAAAGTCACCGTAATACTCACGGTTACCATTAAAGAAAGGACTAGCTCTATAAAGCAGAATACGTGCTTTTATGGCCTTGGCTGCAAGCTGGTCCACCTGTCCTAAGTCGTTTTCTGCCGACCGCTCTTTTAAGTCGGGAATAGCTTCATTAATAAGGGTTAAGATATATTGAAAGCAGTCTTCCACTTTCGAACGCGGGATGAAGAGCTCCTCCTTGCTGGATTCTGGTGTAGCCATTTTGGTAGGCAGCACTATTGGTCCGTAATGTTTAAGAAGGAGAAAAGCATAATAAGCCTTCATAAATTTCACTTGTGCGGACCAATTTCTCTTTTCATCATCGGACATATCACGTACACGCCAGATGTTTTCAAGAAATACATCGGCCTGACGTATCCCTTGATATAAAGGTTTTCCACCCTGTGTTCCCGACCACATCCCCAGCTGTGGAGAGGAAGCCGTCTGTAACCCGCGCATAATCCGTATAGCTCTTAGATTACTCGTATTGTTGTTAAGATCTAAGCGTCCCACCCATTCATCGCCTAAAGTCCAAGTAGTATTATGTACTTTGTCATCCGTAGGCATATAGCTATACACTTTGGCCAACGCATTCCATGCATCTTCCTTAAGATCGAAGATATTCTCTAGTCTCAATGTGTTGTCTGGTACTACATCCAGATATTTCGTACAGCTCGATAAAGCAAGACATAGAAGTCCCGATATATATATTTTTTTCATTTTTAAACTCCTTTAGAATAATAATTGAAAACCAACATTGAATCTTCTGTTTGGTGGATACCCCAAACCTGCGCTTCCCATTTCCGGGTCCCATAGCTTGAACGGACTGAAGACAGCCACATTTTCTACACTAAAGTACAGGCGTGATCCAGTATTTATACCTACACTTTTAAGGTTTTTGGGACTATACCCTATTTCCACCGATTTCAATCTCAAGAAGCTCCCGTTTCTTAGCCACCAAGAAGATTGCTGCGTATTATTGTTTATAGGGTCAGTAGATAATCGTGGCCAGAAAGCATGAATATTAGGATTTGTCTCACTCCAATAGTCTTCTGCAATAAATGCCAAAGCATTTCTACGGTTCACAAAAGGAGCAATACCAGAAGTGCCAGAATACCCGGCATTAATAAAGAAGGAGGTATTGGCATTTCCTTGGAAGAAGAAAGAAAAATCAATGGTCTTATACCCCATTGAAGCTCCAAAACCATATTGGATTTCCGGAACGGTAGGATACCCCAAAGCTACACGGTCATTGCTGTTGATGACTCCATCGCCATTGATGTCTTTATACTTGATATCCCCTGCCATATACTCACCGAAATCTTGGCGTGGAGAGTTAGTAATTTCATATTCATCTACAAATAGTCTTTCCGCTACTAATCCCCATTGCTGGTTAATATTGCTTCCCAAGCGTTTTAGATATTGGTCCGGATAGTCTTTTTCATCCAACTCCACCAGCTTATTCACGGCATAGGTAAAGTTTCCTCGGGCCGACAGCCAGAAGTTAGGACTAAAATTCTTTTGTATTTCGAACGAACCATCAAACCCTTTTGACGTCACCTTGCCCACATTGCCGCTTATACTAGCCTCAAGACCTGAGGTGTTAGGAAAGTTCTGACGTGTCATATAAATTTTACTTCTATAGTCTTTGAAAAAATCGCCTTGTATTTTCAAAGCACTGTTGAAGAAGCCGCTCTCGAATCCCAAATTCCATTTTTCGGATTGTTCCCATGTAATATTAGGGTTTGCGTAACGTCTTACGCTATATCCATCATAAGCGTTCATAAAAGAACTTCCCCAACGGTATGCTCCTCCTCCTAACTGTATGTCCGAAAGATAGAAGAAACGTCCTGACCTTCCTGCAATGGCATCATTACCCACCAAACCCCAAGTAGCTCTGAGCTTAAACATGTTCATCACCGGAGTTAGTTTCTCAAAGAATTTTTCATTTGACAGCATCCATCCCACACCTATTGATGGGAAGAAACCATAGCGCATTTTTCCAGTAAATTTTTCCGACCCATTATATCCGTAGGCAAATTCTATAAAGTGGCGATCTTTATGACTATACGAAAGTCTTCCTGAATTACCCATATTACGTTCCGGAAGTGTTTCGTAGATAGAGTTACTATTTCCTCCTGTCAGCAGCTTTTCTTCCATCATACCTACTGTCATTGCCGAGATAGTATGATCGCCAAAAGTTCTATCCCAATTGAATCGAGCTTCGAAATAGAAATGTCCATTAGCATCTCTTACAGGAGTAACATCACCGAGGTAAGGTTGACCTGTTGTCGGATTAAGCAAAAGCAGCTTATATTCTTTAGTAATTTGATTGTAGGATTCCAAATCATAGTAATAAGGATTATAACTACGTCTGCCCGCATAACGGCTCCAAGTATTGGCAGACACTTTACCTTGGAATTTTAATCCCTTGGTGAAGAAATCCAAATCCTGAGAGAGTGTAGCTTGTGCAATGATCGTTGATTCATTTCTGTCTTCATAGCCTCTAACCATCTGTGCGTATGGGTTTGGCATTAAAGAACCATTGGCATAGCTACTGCCGAACAGAATATGTTCGGTAAACAGATTTTTTTCATCAGGTTCATACACCGCCGGAAAATCCACAGGGTTAATATTCATAACCATGTTAAAAATACTGGTAGCAGAAGTGTATGGACCGTTATATCTTTCGAATCGTGCCTGCAATCTTGTATCCAGTTTGGTAGTAGGCGTAAGCTTAAATAATACGTTGCTTCGCACCGTATAACGGCCTATATCTATATTGTTGTTGAAATTATTTTTCTTATCCACACGGAGTAAACCTGACTCCTTGTCCATTCCCAGCGAAACATAATAAGTAGCTACCTGACCTCCCCCCGAAACATTGATATTTGCTTTCTTATTCGTTGTAGACTTATTGAACAATGCATCATACCAATTAGTATTCGGATAGATCATGGCGTTCTCACCGTTAAGCGTGGATTGAATCTTTTGTTCGCTATAGAAATTACCCAATAAAGGGTCTCTCGTAATACGTGCTTGGTTGTAAAGTTTCATATAACTAACCCCATCCAACATCTCTACAATGCGGGTAGGCATAGATGTATTGGCATCCAAGCGTACACTCAACTTTACAGGCCCTTCCTTTCCGGCTTTAGTATTAACCATGATGATGCCATTAGCACCGCGTGCACCATATAGTACCGTAGCAGAGGCATCCTTTAAGATGGAGAACGACTCTATGTCGTCCGGCTGAAGCCTAGCCAAGTTGTCTGTCGTTGCTTCAAAACCATCGATAAGAATCAAAGGAGAGGACTGATAACCAAAAGTCGTTACAACCACGAACGAAAAATTGAGCATTATCCGCCCCCGGCTCTCCGGACGGAGAAAAGGAAATTATACCGGGAATACGTCCCGCAAAAGCTGTAGTTAAATTTGAACTAGGAATTTGTAAGTCCTTAGTATTTACAGTAGTTATAGCTCCTACGATACTTGACTTTTTCTGCGTACCGAAAGCTACAACCGTAACCTCCTCAATCGATTTGTCATCCACCACCATAGACACTTCGATTACGGATAAATTACCCACTGCCTTAAGAATAGGTTGATATCCGACCAAGGTAAATTCCAAAGTATCCTTCGGAACGGCTACAATGGAAAACCCTCCTCCCTCATCCGTGACAGATTTAACATTCCTACTTTTCGAGGATACTGTAACACCAGGTAAAGGATTTCCCGTTTTGAGATCTTTAACAATACCTGTGACCGTCTTTTCCTGTGCATATACAGCCGTAGAGCTATAATGCATTAATAATAAG
Organism: Sphingobacterium sp. T2; assembly: GCF_000814685.1. Taxonomy (GTDB): domain Bacteria; phylum Bacteroidota; class Bacteroidia; order Sphingobacteriales; family Sphingobacteriaceae; genus Sphingobacterium; species Sphingobacterium thermophilum. The sequence continues at coordinate 226 of NZ_JXAC01000058.1, read as the reverse complement.
GCTAAATAACATCCTATACTCAGCCTTTTCATGAGGTTGAATAGATAATACATAAACTAAGAATATTTAAGGTTAAGGCTTATAAGGTTGATAATTAAACATAACATGACCTAGTAATTATTTCTAAAAAATAACTATTGCCACTAATCATTCATATTATGTCGCATGTAATTATATCGAATAAAGTAACAGTTTCTTCATAATTTTACGTTGATTGGTTTTAAAA
>NZ_JXAC01000057.1 GCF_000814685.1 Sphingobacterium sp. T2 | reverse complement strand
CGTCCTCAAGACCGTCCAAAATCCAAAGAAAGACCATGCTCGACAACAGAAAGAGGGAACTTCCTAAGGATGAAGAAAAAACGGAAACAAAAGAAAATAATATTGAAACAGAAGAAAGCAGCGATGAGGGATAAAATAAAGGAGCTCTACGAAATTGAGCTCCTTTATTTTTATATATCTTTTAAAAATTCAGCCATTTTGGAAACAGCAATAGCGCGGTGACTTATGGAATTTTTTTCCTCCGCACTCATCTCTGCAAATGTTTTGTCGTAACCATCAGGGATAAAAACAGGATCATAACCGAATCCTTTTTCTCCTTTTCTTTCATGGATGATTTTACCTTCGATAGCTCCTTCAAAAAAGTATTGCTTTCCGTCAAGGTATAAGGAGATTACCGTCCTAAAACGTGCCTTTCGGTCTTCTGAATCACCCAACTTTTCCAACAGTAAGTCGATATTCTTTTCCATATCACGCGTTCCGGAATAGCGTGCCGAATACACCCCAGGCTCACCATGTAATGCATCCACCTCCAATCCCGAATCATCACCGAAACAGTTTACGCCATATTTCTGCACTAGATAATCTGTCTTCTGCCTTGCATTTTCCTGAAAAGTATCGCCAGTCTCCGGAATGTCGTCATGACAGTCAATATCCCTTAAAGACTTTATTCTAATCTTTTCACCCACAATAGCTTGTACCTCTTCCAGCTTATGGGCATTATTCGTAGCAAATACTAGTTCTATCTTTTTCAATGTATATGAATTTCGGTTATTAGAAATCTACTTAAAGTGCTCTGGCTATGACGATATGCTTTCATAGCAATATCTTCCTCGCAAAATTAAAGCTTAATTATGATAATCTGACTTTTATGAAGACATTTGACTGTTAAAAGCCATTAACTATTGATAAATGTCTTAAACTCACCCCAGAAAAGTTTCTTCTTATTGATATCGACAAACATCTCCTCGAAAGAGAAGGTGTTGAAAACCGTAGCCACTCTTCCTCTCATATAGGAGTTATGGGCAATGTCTGGAAGTTTTAACGAGGCAGGTTCTACGCCGAGAAGCGTAATCTTTTTAGGCTGAAAGAAGGCCATGATACGTTTGAAGTCGTTAGGATTTTGGGGATTGGCAAGATTCAGTACCGCCACCTGTTCGGCAGCAATATTAAGAGCCCCCAAAGTCTTGATGAAAGCTTCCTCGGCTTTCGGTGAAAAATAAGGATAGTCAGGATACCGCAGAATAAACAATATCCCTGAACTTTTATCCCCCCGATAGACAAACTCTTCATTAGACGAATCCCACACTACGGCAGAAGATGATGATGACACCTCCGCAAGTACGGCATCCTCAGCCGTGAAGCCTGCCGAAAACAAGGTTTCATTCATCAAAGCCTGAAGGGCTATAGGATTATCTGTAAGAAGATTGCTCATCGCCGATGATAAAATCAATAATCGTCATCCCCTAAAGGGATGACGACACTATATCCATTATTGACCTAATACCCAAGCGAATACAAGTGGAGCTACGATGGTAGCATCGGATTCGATGATGAATTTAGGTGTATCCACATCCAGTTTACCCCAAGTGATTTTCTCATTAGGAACAGCACCTGAGTACGATCCATACGAGGTAGTAGAATCCGAAATCTGACAGAAGTAAGACCAGAAAGGAACATCCTCCCATTCCAAATCTTGGTACATCATAGGCACCACACAGATAGGGAAGTCACCGGATATACCTCCACCTATTTGGAAGAATCCTACTCCTTTACCTCCTGAATTAGCACGATACCATTCTGTCAAGTAAATCATATATTCAATACCTGACTTCACAGTAGAAGCTTTCAAGTTACCTTTGATAACGTTAGCAGCAAAGATATTACCTGTAGTGGAGTCTTCCCATCCCGGACATACAATAGGCAAGTTTTTCTCAGCAGCAGCAACAATCCATGAGTCTTTAGGGTCAATTTCATAGTATTGCTCCAATACTCCCGATTTCACTACCTGATATAAAAACTCATGAGGGAAATAACGCTCGCCTTTTTCTTCTGCGGCATGCCATACATCTTCCAAATGTTTTTGAAGACGACGGAAAGCTTCTTCCTCAGGAATACAAGTATCCGTAACACGGTTATAATGATTATCCAACAATTCGCGTTCTTGCTCTGGAGTCAAATCACGGTAGTTAGGAATACGTTTGTAGTGCGAATGCGCTACCAAGTTCATCACATCCTCTTCCAAGTTTGCTCCTGTACAAGAGATAATATGTACTTTATCTTGGCGGATCATCTCCGCTAAAGAAACGCCTAATTCAGCAGTTGACATAGCACCTCCTAAGGATATCAACATTTTACCACCTTCTAGCAAATGTTGTTCGTATCCTTTAGCAGCATCAACTAATGCAGCAGCATTAAAGTGACGGTAGTTGTGCTCAATAAATTGACTAATTGGACCTTTTTGTGTACTCATCTTTGTCTGTTTTTAATAAGTAATAGCAAAGGTACTGAATAAAATTTATTTATGGATTTTAATACGGGGAAAGCCTGCTTAAACTCTTATTTTTTAACAAATGTTAAAGAAATACAGACTCTATATCTAGTAATCTCATGCGGTCTAAAAAAACAATAAAAGGGTGTTTTATCACCCTTCTATGTTTTTCTATTATTAAGTTTGATAAGCAGCTCTACAATTCATTTACGTCTCAAAAGCCTGGAAAAGAAGAAATATGCCGAAACCAGCACTACTGCAATCACTAGCAGAACAATAATTTCTTCCTTTCCTATTCCCCATGACATTGTGTTCATAGAGCTAAAATACGTAAAACAGCAGAATAAACGTTCATTTTATTTGCTATTTCTTTTCTAAGATAGCCTTGTAAGCTCCCGGAGTAAGTTGCAATGTAATATCATAAGTTCCTGCCGAAGCAATTTCTATATCCGGTCCATCCTGAGTTAGATTATTAAGATCTCCTCCAAAATTTATTGTCCATTGATCATTAGCCCTAAATTTTATTTTTCCAGGAACAAGATCTATCGTTACCTTCCAAGTATAAGATCCTTTTCCTCCCTCGAAGGCCATATCCGTATCATTGTCCCATCCTCCCGGTGTAGCGTCACCAATGACCCCCATGTTAATTTTCAGGACTTCATAGGTCAATGCCTCGGCATCCATCCTAATGCGGTAGAAACCATCTTCCGAAACCGTCAGATTTTCTGCTTCCTCATCCTGCATAAGTGAGCCTGCAGCACTGCCTTTGCCATAACCTCCTTTCCAATCTATATTGGTAGGCAAAAATTTAAATCCTCCCTCAGCAGTAAGATATTCAAAAATTTCAAATTTTGTTTTGCTGTCAGGATCATAAACGGTCATCATAGAAGCCCTTGTAGGATCCCAGCCTGCCCCCAAAGAACCTCCTACTACATACATCACAGGATTGCTCTCCTGCAAAGTGATGGGTCTCTCTTTGGTTATGTTCTGCCCTCCGGCCGTATAAGTAACCCGCAACACTGCTTCTCCAACATATTCTTCGTTTAAAGGAATATCAAATTCCTTTTCGATAATCTTTTGATTGTCCGAAAGGATAATTTGCTCCTGCAGAATGCTAGTCCCATCTTTGACCAAACTAAAATCAAAAGATTTAACATTATTGGTCAGAAAGCCTACTTTCAACTTCTGTCCCACCTGCACAGCTGTAGGGGTAGACTCGTTAAAGGACACTATTTCATCCGGAATAGCATGTTCTACCTTTTTACAACCTACCAACACCCACAATAAGCATACACTTGCTAACAAATAGTTATATACTGTTTTCATAACATCCTAATTATAACCTGTATTCTGTGAAAGATTTGGGTTGTTGGCCAATGCCGTCGCCGGAATAGGGAAAATCCTTTTATATGTTTCTGCAGTATTGGCGGGCTTAAACAGCATAGCATCTTCCCATTTTCCAAAGCGTATCATATCCGTACGGCGCGTAACCTCAAACGTGAATTCCAACGCCCTTTCTTTATATAAGGCTTCCAAGGTCAATGTAGCAGCGGTAAAATGTTTCTCAGGGTTGTTTGGAAATGCCCTTTTTCGAACAATATTTGCTGCGTCGAGCGCTTCCGCAGTAGTGCCGTTTGTAGCACCTCGCAATATGGCTTCCGCTTTCATCAGAAGCACATCTGCCAAACGGAACACAACCACATCGTTCCCCGCATTACTACCAACATGATTTTTGTCCGGATAGTATTTGACACAGCGGGCTCCTGCAAGACGTCCTCCATCGTCCGCCCCTCCAATATCAAAATCAGAACCCGGCAGCAGCACAAAACCATCAGGATTCAAAACAATATTAACTCCGTTATATACCAAAGGCTGCCCGGAAGAGGTGTACTGCTGTCCATAGAGCCATTGTTGCTTGCGTATATCTTCGTCTTCAAACAGATGGAAATAAGCAGGCTCGCGCACTCCAGCCGTTCCACGGGTTACCATTCAGATCGAAGGTCTGACGGTGAGCATAATGCAATACTTTAAAAAACAAAGCATTTCCTGTAGCTCGTGACGCATCAAAAGGAATAGAAAATATCGTTTCGGAACTGGAAGGAAACCTACCACTMGCTGAGTGAAGACAAGTCTCTGACAAACATATGGAAGACCTA
>NZ_JXAC01000056.1 GCF_000814685.1 Sphingobacterium sp. T2 | reverse complement strand
CGAACAAAGCATATAAACTTTACATCCAAACGAAGCAGAAAAGAATACAACATATCTCTCTTTGGTAAAATAGATCACAGCCCCCATCTATACCATAGAACGGCTCGGGGGCGGCTCACTACGCTGTATGATAGCTGAAATTTTCTAAGCAAATCTTAAGGATTAAGGGGTAACAATTTTATCCAAACCTTTATATAACGGTAAAGAAAGACGTTATTAACCCTTTAAACTTTAAGACTATGAAAAAGATGTTACCAATATTCGGAATTTTATCGCTCTTCATCGGATTTGTCTCTTGTTCTAACGACACCGTGACAGAGCCCATCTATTCTCCATCTGGAGAGGCATTAAAAAATCTTTTTGTAAGCAACCTGGAAGCTATAACGCAAGAAGACGTCTTTGATGCGAGTGAATTATATACGTTCACATCCGAAAAAGGAGTAAAAGTAATAATCAATGGAGCCTGCCTCAAAAAACAAAACGGAGATCCTGTAAGCGGACAGGTACAACTCAAATACATTGAAATTTTCGACAGAGGTACCATGTTGGCTACCAACAAACCTACTGTAGGCCTGCTCAACGGCGAACCTCACCTTTTGACTTCAGGTGGAGAATTTCTGGTAAAAGTATATCAGAATGGAGAAGAGCTAATTACGGACTGTGGGTTTACCATCCATGCTCCTACCAGCATCACTGGCGGTACAGACAACGACATGGAGGTTTTTGCCGGAACTATAGATGCCAACGACAACCTGTTTTGGGAAAATATTACTCAAACTACAGATTTTTGGATAGGCTTCAACCAAGCTTCCAACGAGGAAGCCTACAACGCCTTCGTAAGCAATTTCGAATGGTTTAATTATGACAGATTTGTAGACTTGGGACAAGGTTTCACCTACGTTACCTTTCAGACACCTGTGGGCTTCAACAGCAGCAACAGCTATATCTTCATGGCCGCCAAATCTAATCCACATGCCTTGGCTTATGCCAGCACCAAAATGCCTATAGGAACTGAAGTGTACTATATCTTAGTATCGGAATACAATGGTGGCTTCAAATATGCTGTCAAACCTGTAGCGACAATCTCTCCTAATCAGATTATAACCTTCACTTATGCCGAACTGCAAGACGGAAGCATACAACAGGTTATAAATGCCATCAACAATTTACCTTAATGTTCATACATATTCTACACCTAGCACTACGAGACCCCTTCACTGCTTTGCAGCTGGAGGGGTTCTTCCTTCTTCCTGCTAATATAGAATCGTAAACTTGAATTCCAGAGGGTTAAAATGCTTGATTAGCTCTCTTACCAACTCATCACCATATTTAATATAAAGGGTAGCAAAATTTTCTGATCGCTCCTGCAGCCCCCCATTTGGGAACAGCTTGTCTTTAAGTCTTTCGATCTGAATTAAAGCCTCTTGATGATTACGCTTATCAGCCTTCAGCAGCTTCTTTTCCAAATTATTAATGGCCTTTTTCAGGCGGGCCTTTACCGCATCCGTACTTGGCGCCAGACTAGCATCAATCTTATGGGCACGCAGCTTTATCTTACCGAAGATAGCGTTAAACTCCATCCATTCATCCCTCAAGTTGAGTCTGTGGGTGGTATGCCTACGCACGTATTCATTTTGGAGTGTGGCGGTAGGTTTAAAGATAGATTTAAAGGTAAGGTCTAGACGATAAATCTTACTTGCCACCGTATCATCCGTAATCATTGCCGAATTTCGGGGAACAAGAATAGGGAAAGGAACCTTATACTGATCAAAGTTAGCTTTGAGCTGCAACCAATATACAATCTCAGCTCCCCCTCCGATATATGCTAGATTGGGCAAAATTAACTCTTGATATAGAGGGCGCATGACCACGTTAGGACTGAACCGCTCTGGATGCCTAAAGATTTCAGCCACAAGCTCTTCCTCTGAGAAAAAGATATCTCGATGCAACACCTCATACCTGCCGTCTTCTCCCTTCACAATACGCTCTCTAAATTCATCCGTCAGATAGAAAAAATTGCATTCACGAGCATGTACCTGTGTGCCAAAACCCTTCTCTTCCAGTAGTGTTGAAGTTTTCGATATCGCATGGAAGCTTTTCTCTTTCAGAATATCTTCTTTTATAATCGGAGCGAAAAGCTCTTTGAGCTCTTTACGATCGGCATCGACAATGATTAATCCGTACTCTTTGAATAGAGCGTTTACTAATACACGAGTGGCCTCTGCCAGGCTGCGCCCTCGAAGATAGGCCTCTTCTACAATAGAAGCGAGCTTCGAAGAGTTAGGAGAAAGTCCCAGCATACCAATATATTGACGCACTACGGCCTCCATAGTATCGGTCTTCATTCTTCCGGTAGCTGAAATACCAGGAACATCCCACACTATCTTTTTGTTATAAACCCGCGTATTGTTTATCTCCTCGAAATCATGATCTTCCGTGGCCATCCAATATACGGGCACAAATTCCTTCTCAGGAAACTGCACCTTCAGATCCTTTGCCAGACGAATGGCCGTGACAATCTTAAAGATAAAATATAGAGGTCCGGTAAAAATATTTAGTTGATGTCCTGTCGTAACAGTAAACGTGTTGTCTTGAGCAAGCAACTCTATGTTTTTTGCCACTTCAGGAGAATCCTTCAGCAACTCTCCGTATTGATCTTTTAGGGAGGAAACCAAAAGTTGTCGGTTAGCGAAAGAAGACTTACGTTTCATCTGATCGGCAAAGCCGTCAAAGTTAGGCGCATTGCCATAAAACTCTTTCAGGCCTTCATCTGCAGCCAGATAAGCTAATAACGTTTTCGAAAAACTATTGGTATCCTTATAATCAATGTAAGTTGCTTTCATCCGAAATTTTTATAATCTCAACAAAAGTATAGTGTTTTGGTATAGAATTTACAGAAAATTGCAAAAAGTACTTCTTTCTAGAGAAATTATAGCGAAGATTTGACAAAAAAGCCTTCGAGAGATTATCGTCGAAGGCTTTCTTTTTCAGGGTGAATACCGCTACACGGTCTTCACATATCTTTCGTCATAATTTTCTATATCTACAATGTATTTGTTCTGTATAAGGAAGTCGTATAATGGCTTAGCTTCCTCTGACACTTTAAGATTTTTTGCTGTCACAATCTTATTTTCCTTCTTATTCAGATAAGGATAAGCATATAGCTTTACGTTGGTGCTGAACATACCTGAAATGTAAGACAGCAATTCGTGCGTATAATTATCTTTGTTGTAATTATCCGAATTAAAGATATTTCTGAGGTTGGAAACGTTGGTAGCAATTCCCACATTCCCCGGTTTGAAGTTTTTGAAAAATTCCGCTAAGTGATTATTTCTGCGGAAGTTGGACACCAAAATGTTGTTTCCTGTAGCGCACAGCTCTTCGGCTCTGTCGGCAAAATATTTCAGATCATCGATAGTCAAATCCGATTCTTCATCCAGCACATTGCCCATCAGTACCTCAATAAGTACAACGGTATTTTCCGGCGTTGCCCCTGCATCCCTTTTAAACTGCTCCACAGCAAGATTGAACAGATCGAAGTTAGGCAGCGATTTCTGACGGTATTTGGTTCGCAATACAACGATATTTTTTTTGTATAAGAAATCTTTAATCTGTGCCGCTTTGCCATCCGGCTTAAACAGAGCTGCTTTTGAGAAACCCTTAGCTATAAGATATAAGTTTACCAATCGTTCGTTTACATTTTCGAAAACAGGACCTGTAAGCTTAATAAGGTCTATTTCCACTGCTCCTACGGACAGATTGTCCACCAACGATTCGATCATGGTTTGTGGGTCATGGGCATAATAGTATGCCGCAAAGACAAGGTTAACCCCCAAAATACCAAGCACCTTAGCCTGAAGGCGGTTGTCGGAGTCCAATAAGCGGACGTGCATGATGATATCATTTGTAGGACCTCCCACTTCTGACTGAAAACGTATGCCTAGCCAGCCGTGCGGATCATTGGTTTTTGTAAAGTTTAGGGTGGTTACAGTGTCTGCAAAGGCGAAAAACTTTTTGTCTTTGTATTTATCAGTATTCAGTCTTTCGGTAAGAAGAGAAAATTCGTGTTCTAACATTTTACGAAGACGCGTACGGCTTACATATCGTCCAGATTCTTCTGCCCCGTAAATAGCATCCGAAAAAGCCATGTCGTATGCGGAGATGGTCTTTGCAATAGTCCCCGAAGCAGCCCCCGCCTCAAAGAAATTTCTCGCCACTTCCTGTCCGGCCCCAATCTCTGCAAAAGTTCCATAAATCGCCGGATCAAGGTTAATTTTCAAAGCCTTGCGCTTCGTTTCGAATATCTCTCTTGCCATGGCGCAAAGATAAAAAATAAGCGCCAATTTGTGCTTATCGCAACAAAATATTGCTGTTCCTCAAAAAAAACGATAAGCTTAGTTAAAGTAACCTAGTGTATGGAGAGTATAAAATAGAGCTGAGCAGTGGAGAGACTGGCCAATCTTATTATCCCACAACATCTTTTTAACCTCATCGACTGAAAGTTCCACCACTTCAATATCTTCGGAACTGTCCAGTTGTTGCTCTTGCACCTTCTTACCTCCTTGGAGAAGGTAAGTATAAGTTAAGTTGCCGCTTGTTGCCGGGTTGGCATACAGCTTACAGATATACGTAATAGTATCGAAGGCGTAGCCTGTTTCTTCTAACAACTCTCTTCTGGCCGCCTCTTGTGGATCTTCACCTTCCTCTACGACTCCTGCCGGAAGTTCCAGCATGATTTGCTGAGCGCCATGACGGTATTGCCTCACCATTAAGATTTTTCCATCCTCCGTGAAAGCAACCATATTGACCCAGGAAGGATACTCCAGAACATAATATTCTTCTTTCACGTATCCGTTGGGCAACTGTACTTTATCTACCCGTAAAGTTGCCCAAGGCCGTTGAATAATATATTTAGAATCGAGTATTTTCCACTTCTGCATGCTTATTCTTTCACGATATCAGCCATTATGTTTTCCACCTTTTGTTCCAATTTGGCTGCTACTGACTCATACTGTGATTTATCAAGTAGGCTTTCTTTTACTGAACAATAGAACTTGATCTTTGGTTCTGTTCCCGATGGTCTGGCAGAGATCACATCTCCATCTATCGTAATAAACTGAAGCACGTCGGATTTTGGAAGATCTATCTTTGTGATTTCATTGGAGTTGAGGTTCGTTGCTTCCAAAGCCAGATAGTCCCTAATTTCTGCTACTTTCACCCCACCCAAGATTTCAGGCTTATTTTCACGCAGATTTTTCATCATCTGCTTGATCTCATCGGCCCCTGCTTTCCCTTTTTTGGTAAGTGAAATTAATTTCTCTTTATAAAACCCATATTGAACGTATAAGTCTATAAGCACTTCAAAAAGCGTTTTTCCTTGATTTTTGAAGTAGGCCGTCATCTCTGCAATAAAAGACACAGGCATTGACCGCATCTTTATCTCTTACAAGGTCTCCCACCAAAAATCCATAACTTTCTTCTCCCCCTACGAGATAGTTTTCCTGTCCCAGCTTTTGGGTCATCACCTCCCCGATATATTTAAAACCTGTCAGGGTTTCGTACGACTTCACGTTGAAGCTTTCGCTGATATCCGTAATAAGGTTTGTAGTAACTATGGTTTTAACAATATAATCGTTTTCCTTCAATATACCCTTATCCTTATACGAAGAAAGAACGTAGTACGTCAACAAGCTACCGATCTGGTTGCCGTTGAGCAGCTGGTATTCTCCATTGCTATTGCGTACCGCCACGCCAACGCGGTCGGCGTCAGGGTCTGTAGCCATGATAATATCTGCTCCTACTTCCTGACCTTTTTTCTTAGCAATAGACATAGCTTCTTCCTCTTCCGGATTCGGATACACTACTGTAGGGAAATTGCCATCGGGAGTTGTCTGCTCTTCCACCACCGTAACGTTGGTGAAGCCCCATGTTTTCAACATTTTAGGTACAACAGTGATTCCTGTCCCGTGAATCGGCGAATAAACGATTTTCAAGTCTTTCTGCGCGGCTACCGCCTCAGGATGTATACTCAGACGCTTGTTGGCTTCCACATATATATCATCGAAAGACTCATCTATCAACGTTATGTTCTCCGGAACTCTTTCAAATTTTATTTCCGCAACGGATTGGATGGCATTGACTTCAGCAATGACATTTTTGTCGTGTGGAGGTACCAGCTGTCCGCCATCATTCCAATAAGCCTTATAGCCGTTATATTCCTTCGGATTATGTGAAGCTGTCAACATCACGCCGGCATGGCAACTGTAATGTCTTACGGCAAAAGAAAGCATAGGCGTAGGACGCAGCTGCTCAAATAAAAAGACATGGATACCATTAGCCGAAAAGACAATCGGCAACCAGATGGCCGAAACCTTGCGAATTGTTGCGGCTGTCGTACGATACCGCAACCTTGATCTGTTCGTTCGGAAATTGCTTTTTAAGATAATTGGAAAAGCCACACAAGGACTTTCCAATT
>NZ_JXAC01000055.1 GCF_000814685.1 Sphingobacterium sp. T2 | reverse complement strand
TGGGTAATAAAAACATCGATTTCGGCAGTTCGTTCGTTGGAGACGGGACAACTGATCTTCAATTTGGCCATAGGATATCCTTTCTAAACATAAAGGATATTTTTTATCACCAAAGCGACTTTTATAATTCATTGATTTTTAATTATATTTAATCAATAAACAAATCATCTAATTATGAAAATAACAGTTATTGGTGCCGGAGCTGTGGGTGCAACCACAGCAGATAATATTGCCAGAAGAAATTTTGCCGAAGAAGTAGTTTTATTGGACATTAAGGAAGGTTTTGCTGAAGGCAAAGCTCAGGATATGATGCAAACATCTGCTCTATTGGGCTTTGATACCAAAATCAAAGGTGTCACTAACGACTATTTGCAAACTGCCGGTTCATCCATCGCTGTTATCACTTCCGGCATTCCACGTAAACCTGGAATGACACGCGAAGAGCTTATCGGAACAAATGCCAATATTGTCAAAGAGGTAGTCCAGAACCTGATAAAACATTCTCCTGATATAACGATTCTCATTGTTTCCAACCCTATGGATACGATGACATACTTAGCATTAAAAGTCTCCGGACTCCCAAAAAACAGAATCATAGGTATGGGAGGTGCTTTGGATTCTTCAAGATTCAAATACCAAATAGCCACCAAACTGAACGCTTCCCCTGCCGACCTGAATGCCATTGTAATTGGCGGTCATGGAGATACAACCATGATTCCTCTTATCAACAAGGCTACATGGAACAGCATTCCTGTGAAAAATTTCCTTACAGAAGAGGAGAAGGCAGAAATCGTCCACAAGACTATGGTAGGAGGAGCAACCCTTACCGCACTTATAGGTACATCGGCTTGGTATGCGCCTGGAGCTGCTGCTGCCGCCATGGTGGAGAGCATAGCCTTGGACCAAAATAAACTTTTCACCGCTTCCGTCTATCTGGAAGGCGAATTCGGGCAAGAGGACATCTGTATCGGGGTGCCCGTAATCCTCAATAAAAACGGTTGGGACAAGATCGTTCCACTAGATCTTGATGCCGAGGAAAGCGCCAAATTTGAAGACAGCGCTCAAGCTGTAAGAAAGATGAATCAGGTATTGAAAGATAACAACATTATTTAAAAAGCATATTGAACAATATCTTATCTTTGAGAGGACTTTACCCAAAGTCCTTTTCTTTTTTTGTTTGATGTATGAAAATAATTCCATTAGAAATTTTAGCCCTAGAAAAAGAAGGGTTTCACCTTATTCTGCATATAGAAATTTTAGACAAACCTTTCAAGATGGTATTGGATACGGGAGCTTCAAAGACCGTATTGGACAAAAACACACTCCTTCAGGCTGGAATAGATGAACAAAAACTCGTAACGACGAGTATCCTCTCTTCGGGCTTAGGAACGAATGAAATGCAGTCCGCAGTATTTACCCTTCCCTATCTACGTATAGGAGCATGGGAATGCAAAAATTTTGAGGTTGCCGTTTTGGATCTTTCCACCATAAATTATGCTTATAGTCAGATCAATGCTGACCCGGTAGTAGGGGTATTAGGCGGCGACATACTGTACAAATATGGAGCGGTAATCAACTATAAAAAGAAAACACTTCAACTCAACGACAGGCCTTCTCCTCTATACAAAAAATAGAAGCCATCCATAAAGGATGGCTTCTTGCTACAAATGATATGACACACTTAATAAGAAATAGCTGCTTGTAAATCTGTAGTCAATGTTGACTGCTCATAGGTTCTTCCGAACCTGTCTGTAGCAACAACCTTCACCGAATTGTAGGCTGTATTATCCGGCAGGTCGAAAACATAAAGATGTTTTGTCGCTGTCGTATAGTTATCTGGATTTCTGTTGAGTACTCCTAAGTGATACCCCAAAGACCAAGCGTCTTTATTCAAGGCTGTTTTCAATGTCATGTTACCCAGTTTCTGATTTCCTACATATACTTCTATCTTCCATTCTGGGTCTGCATTCCACACGTTGGCTATCAAGCGATTTTCTGGCTCGTTGTACGAGTAGAATCCATAGGTGCCGCCGTAGGAGGCATTTCCTTTATGAAGGCGAATCTGAAAGGTGCTTGGAAGCTTTGTGGGTTTGTAGATCCAATTTTTCACAGTTGTGCCGTCAATTTCGTAGATAGCATAACCATTTGGTGTGCCGTCACCATTGATAGTAGATTTCCACCATGCACCACATGCTGCAGCATGTACATGCTCATAAATTTCTTTTCCAGACACATTGTGGATATAGTTTTCATTATAATGTGTGTGGCCGGCCATCAGATGTACCTCTTTAAAATCCTTTATAAGATTAAATAATCGAGAGCGGGTAGAGAAGTTCGTACCACGTATTGGCATATGGTAATAAAGAATCAAAAGCTTGTCTTTCGGAACGAAGGAAAGATCTTTTTCCAACCAGTCCAGCTGCTCGTTACTAAATCCTAAGCTATAGCTGGAATTGTTGCTGAACACCACATTGTCCATACACACAAAATGTACGTCACCTCTGTTGAACGAATAATTCAATGGACCATATTGTGTTTCAAAGGTCGTTGAATTTCTTGGAGTTGTCGCATTACCACCTGTCTTGTCGTGGTTACCGATAGTGGTGAATACCTTCATCGACGAAGAACCGAGAGCTGTTTTCATGGCGTTAAACAGACTAGGCTGATCGGCAACGATATCTCCCAACGAAATACCATAAGCCGGCAAGGAAGATGTAGCTAGCTGCTCTTTGATATCCGCCATGGTCTCGTTGTTAAAACGGTCTACCTCGTTGCTGTTGGCTACCTGTGGATCACCAATGGCATATAAATAGAATTTGGATTCATTGGTAGTAAGCTTTTTCAAGATAAAATCATGCTTTTGTGGTGCATCAGAGCTACTCAGTGTAGCATAAAACAAAGCCATATTGCGCCCTGTCGCTACATTGACTTCATATCCTGCAGGAGTGGAATAATATACAAAGGTAGCTTTGCTATTCTTCTTAAATTGATATTCCCCTTTAGCGTTGGTCTTCACGACTGAATATCCATCACTTACCACCACATCGGGAATAGGATTATAATCAGCGTCTACCACATGACCATACACATTATTTCCCTGCTCTAGAACAATATTTGAAAGCTTTTTACTAGGGTCTTCTACCCCTGGTGTATCCTCCAATACGGGATCCGATGTAGACTTGCCACATCCAATGCCCACCAGCGTGAATGCAAGAAAGTAGATTAAAAAATTAAGATACTTTTTCATAATAAGATTTATTAAGTGTCATTATCATTTAAGGTGTAGGTCAGCTGTCAGGCATTCAGCTTCAACAGCTGTATCTCGTCTTTGCTTATCAACTTAACTAAAGTAAGGGCAGAGTTTTCCTGCACCAACCTTCTATAGTTTTTTAAAGGCATTCCCAACTTGGAAGCCATAAAAAATCTGTTTACGCCATTGTGACCAACAATAAGCACCGTTTTATCCTCATATCTTTCCAATAATTCCTGATAAAAATCATCTAGACGGTCAATCACTTCTTTGGCGGTTTCTCCAGTACGTCCTGCTCTATGTGTTTCGGGATCGGTCAGCCACTTGCTCCACGATTCAGGATCTTCACTTTGGAATTCTTCAGGGCGTTTACCTTCCCATTCACCAAAGTCTACCTCTATCAATCTACTATCAGTGACAACATCCACCGGACGGCCCGAAGCAATTCCTGCTGTCATCTGTGCCCTCTTTAGAGGCGAAGAAAATATAGCGTCAAAGGTAAAGTCCTTCAACAATTCCTTCATTCTGTTTGCCTGGGCTATTCCCCTTTCTGTAAGTCTACGTCCGTGCGCCCGCAATATCTGTTGCCATCAGCATTATAAGCTGTCTCTCCGTGTCTAAGCAAACAAATAGTAACCATTATATGTAATTAAGTTCTTTTAATTTATCCTTAAATAATTGATATTGTTCAGTATAAGCATTGACAAGTTCCTCATCCGGCAATACTGTCTTTTCCACCTTTGTCATGGCTTTGGCTGCCTCCGTCAGAGAGTTGTAGTATGTCTTTGAGGCGGCCATAATGGCAGCGCCTAATGCTCCTCCAGCCTCTTTACATTTATGGATAGGCACATTAAGCACAGAAGCTCGAATGGCTAACCATACATCACTCTTACTTCCTCCTCCTGCCGTATAGACAGCATTGACTTTTTCTTTGTGAGAGCTCTTCTATGATCTCGTATGCAAGTTTTTCGATGAAGGCCACTCCTTCTAAGTTGGCTGCGTAAAGCAGCTCTTTAGAAGCTGTGTCCGGCACTATACGTCGCGCCTGGGGCGACATTACCGGATATCGCTCTCC
Source organism: Sphingobacterium sp. T2 (assembly GCF_000814685.1). Lineage (GTDB taxonomy): Bacteria > Bacteroidota > Bacteroidia > Sphingobacteriales > Sphingobacteriaceae > Sphingobacterium > Sphingobacterium thermophilum. The sequence goes on along the minus strand of NZ_JXAC01000055.1, from coordinate 35,428 downwards.
GTCTTGTAGCAGAGGCCATGCCACTAATCCCGTAGGTATCAATGTGGCAGCTATACCATTCAGCTCTCCCAAATCTTGTCCCTTATAGTCTAATGATATCCAATCGGCACCGGTATTACTTGCGCCTCCCGGCATCCAGTAGCCTTCTGGATGTCTATGGCTGTATAGCCTTCCCAGAGGGTCTACCACATTACGTTCGGTAACGCCTTTGATCACTAGTGTAGTACCTATGGTAGTATTCCAACTTCCCGGCGTCACGGCCCCCGAAGCCATCTGGCTGGCACATCCGTCCGTAATACCTACTACGACATCCAATTCCGGAAGATTCCATCGTGCTGCCAGACTTTTATCCAGCTTACCCACTACCGTTCCAGAAGGGACTACCTCCTGCAACCATTCGGGCTTAAGACCTAATTCATCAAAAATATAGCTTGGCCATTGTTGCTTTTCGAGATCATACGCAGACTTTAACACGTTTGTATAGTCCGTAATACGGTAGTTACCCGACAGTTTACCTACAATATAATCTGAAGCATGAATCCAAGTATGTATAGCCCCCACCTTTTCGGGATAAGTTTCTACAAACCATACCATTTTACTAATCCCGCTAGAAGCGTTAAATCCGGTATATGCATTAGGATTATACTGTGTAGCAAGATGCTTTATACGTTTGCCTTGTTCTGCGGATCGTGGATCGCTATACATTATGGCATTATGCAACGGTCGATTACTACTATCCAGAGGAATTACTGTCCCTGATGTAGAAGTAACAGAAATCGCACGGATTTTATTTTTGTCGATATTTAAGTTTTCCACTATGTGGTCTACGATTTCCAGACAACATTCCCACCACATATCGGGATTCTGTTCCTCACGGAAGCCCTCACTCAGCGCAAACTTTTTCTCTCCAGCGCCTACCACCTCTCCGTATTCATCCACCAAGACTACACGTGCTCCCTGCGTACCTATATCTACACCGAAAAAGAATGTTCTCATCTACGAAACGTGTTTAAATGTCTTACGCGCCTTTTTCCATTCCTGATAAAGACTTTCAAATTTTTCCTGTTCACGAGGGAAGGTTTCTTCTAACACCGAAGGCGTCTCATTAGGAATTCCTAGCGCTTCATTACAGATAAAAGCCCCTCCCAGCACCGATGCCTGACGGAATGTATTGCGGATACGGATGCTCTTGCCTAAAAGATTGGCCAAATACTGACGTAATGACCTACTCTGTACTCCCCCACCACAGGCCCAGATATAGCTTTCATTGTGCGAAGAAACATCACACAAAAATTTATAGTTCTCATAAATAGAACATGCAATATCCCACAGGATGGAGAAGACAAAGCTGCCTCGGGTAAGCTGGTGCGAAACAGGTGCATTAAAAATAAAACCACCTTTGACCAATGGTTCCTCCTCATCGGCAATCAAAGATCCTAAAGAAGCCACACACTGAAAATATGTTGTTTCAACAAGTTCTTTTTCTATGACATCATATCCTTCGTTAGGGTAGAAAATCTCTTTAAGACGTTGATAGTTAAGTCCTGTAACGCCGGCGTTGGCCTCCAAAATAAAATTATCTTTATCGATATGGCGACTTGTCCATGTACGTTGATCTGGATCCTTCTCAAATGTGCTGACAATCTTGATAATAGGCGTAGTAGTACCTGACACGATCACCACGTCGTTAGGTGAAGGTTCCATACTGCGTATAGCTAGTTGGGTATCACTACCTCCCACTACCACAACAGCATCTTTTGATATGCCGTATTGTTCGGCAACCGCAGGTAATATCTTTCCTAGGATACTTCCAGAATCTTTAAGTTCAGGTAATATTGACATAGACAAATCAAACAGACTCAGCAATACGTCTGACCATTTTTTCGCTTCTACGTCATAGAGCAAGGTCTCCGATGCCTGCGAATGTTCATAAGCTTCTACGCCAGAAAATTTAAACTGTATCCAGTCCGAGATACTCATCACACAGGAAACCTTCGCAAATTGATCCGGATAAACGGCACGTAAGCTACCAGCTTGAATGCTGAAAAAAGGGATGTAGGATAACGTCCGGACAACTCATAAACAAGGTCTTTATCTTTTAGATCTTTTTCCCACTTTCTACCTCTGTGGTCTATGTTAGGCATTCCTAACAAAGAATTTCCCTCCCTATCGACCACTACAATACCTTCGCGTTGACTGGTAGCTGTGATGGCTCTGATATCTATATCACCGGCCTCCTGCAAGGCTTCTTTGGAAAGTCTTGTAATTTGACTCCAAAGCTCGTCAGGCTCAAAGTATATAGACTCTTCGTAATTTTCGTCAGTGATGTAATGTACGTTTTCCCGCTTAATAGACAGTATCTCTCCATCCGTGGAGACCACGCCTACACGCGCATTGCCTGTACCGATATCTACTATTAAATGTCCTTGCCTAGCCATAATTAGATTTCGTCAATAGTTTCCAACACAGCTTTATTTACCAATTGTTTTATTTTCTTGTTTCCATTATGAAAATACTCACGAAGATTATTGTTCATAATGAAAGCATGATGGTCTTCCACCTCATGTGTCGCCCCGGCAATATGTGGCGTAGCCAACACATTTTTATGCAGGATCATTCTGTAATCGATTTCATCGGGTGGTTCATGGTAAAACACATCCAACACAGCACCTCGGATTTTTTCTCCTTCGATAAGTTCCAGAAGATCTTCTCTATTTACCACCACTGCTCGTGCCGTATTGACAAAGATGGCATCTTTCTTCATCAACGATAGATAGCGCTTATCAATCATTCCTTTAGTTTCAGCAGTTACAGGAAGATGGATACCTACTATATCACATTTAGAGAATATTTCTTCCAAACTTACCTTCTTAAAGTCTGGATTAGGGTCTGTATAGTAAGGATCATAATAATAGATATGAGCGGGAAACTCCTTCAACATGCGAGCAATGTATTGACCTACCGCGCCGAAGCCTACCATACCTACTTTCTTTCCTGCTATCTCATTTCCTTTGAACTGAAGGTACGAAGTATGTGCTCCTTCACCCCAATTCTTTCCTTCCAACCACTGGATAGCTGGCAAGGTGTTGCGCATAATGGTAATCACATTGGCAATAAACATTTCAGCTACCGCTTGTGCATTTCTTGCCGGAGTATTGAAGACCGGGATGCCAAGTTCTGTAGCCACCGCCAAATCTATATTGGATGGAGTACCTCTGCAGATCCCTACAAATTTAAGATGCGGATTTGCATAAAGAACTTCAGCCGTAATTTCATCATGTTCAGAAATCAAAGCATCAGCTCCTGTCTCCTTCAACATTTCTATAAGTTCCTGCGGATTATAAGCTCTACCATGTGGTTTCCAAGATCGGTAAATCACCTCATCAAATAAACCTTCTAATTCCTTCAAAGCATCTTTATTCTCGTAAGGAGCTGTTAATAAAACTTTCATAATATTTCGACTTCTAAATAACTATTTAATTTTCTTCTGACTTATCTAATGTTATAAACTTCGTTAATATGGCACTAAGAACGTATAGGCCCGCTAAGACCCATATTACGCCTGAATTACCTATCGCAGCAATCAATAGCCCCACCAAAGCAGGACCTACAAATACAGGCAAGCCGGCACCTAAATTAAGTATAGCCATGGCAGCACCTTTGTCTTCCTTCACCAAAGAAGGCACCAATGCCGACAGCGGTACATATCCCGCCAGCAAAGCACCCCACGCCACACCACTTGCCATCACCGCCCAATAATTACCGTCAAACCACACCGGCGAATAATAAAACAACACTGTGGTGACAGCACAGCCTACACCTCCAAACCACATAATGGTATTCTGCCAGCCCAAACGATCACCCACCAAACCGAAAATCAGATTGAAGATGATATTGCTCGTGAAAATGGTCCCCCAGATACGTAACCATTCTGTAGTCTCAAAGCCATGTTCAGCCATATACATCGGTAGAAAAACAGGAAAAGCAAACTGTGCCGTAGTGTTGATTACACGTACAATTCCTCCCAACAAAACTTTAGGTTCCTTCTTTACTATCGTAAGACCGTTGATAAGCTCTTGTGCCTTCGACTTATTGGAACTTCCCAAATCAAACTTATCTTTGTTAAGTACCAACGCAAAGAAAGCCCCCACCAAAACCCATACGATAGAACTCCATAAAGTATTGCTGTACCCTAAGCTGAGGATTGCCCAGCTCGAGTAATATGCCCCCAAGACATTAAGCCCTCCGGTAAATACAAACCAAAACCATCCTACCGCAGCACTTAACTTTTGTTTAGGAGCCTTATAAGTAATCCATACCATGAATGAATAAGCAAACAAAGGATATCCAAACCCTCTTATCGCATAAAATATCATCATGGTCGTAAAATCCAGATTGGCCATTCCCAAACCAACAAATCCTATCGTGCCAATAATATAAAGTAATACCCCCATCCACATTGCTTTCCGAGGGCCATAACTTTCTGCCAAAACTCCTGAAAACCAAGAAGAAATAGCAATAGTAATCCCATAAATGGTAAATAGACTGGCAGATTGCTGTATGGACATACCGTGCTCTACCAGATAGGGACTCAACCACCCTTGTTCCACGCCATCTCCCATCATGAAGATTAAAATCCCCAAGTAGCCCCATTTTAAGTTTTCAGGTAAGCCCACCTTGTTATAAAAACTTTCCTGTATCATAATTTTTGTCGTAGGTTTTATTGGTTATGCATGACTAATATAAGTATTCTTAATAAAAAAAAAAGATTTTGAAATAAAAAAAAAGAGCTTTCGCAAGCTCTTTTAAAAGAATCTAAACAAACTATAACTATTACAATCGGAATGTAGCAACCACAAAATAATGGTCACTCGGATAAATCCCTTTATAATTATCTTTTATGATATGTGAATCTACAGACTCGATAGGTCCTCTCGTAAAGATATAATCTATCTTTTTTGCTTTCGCGGCTCTCTCTTTGTCGTGGGGTTTGAATGCATGTGTTGTCCCCTCTACCTTGCCATTCGGTCCCACCTTTGTATAAGAATCTTTCCATCCGCTACTCAATACAGTCTTTACTACTTGCGAATTTGGCCCTGCATTGAAATCTCCGGTCATGATTTGTATAAAATCCGGCTGATATTGGGCGCTTTCGTCCAACACCATTTTAATCTGCTCGACACGAGCTTCTTCTTTCACGTGATCTAGGTGAAGGTTTACGACACGGATTTGCTTTCCTGTTTTCTTATCTTTCAGACGAACCCAAAAAGCGTTTCTTGCACGTGCCGATTCCCAAGAAATGCTACCCGCCTTCAATGGTGTTTCCGAAAGCCAATATCCTCCGGCCGTCAACAATTCAAACCTCTTCTTGGAAAAGAATATCGGATTTTTGGCTATGCCGTGATATCCTTCTTTATACATGTCCATCTCGGGGCCGTCAAAGCCTAAAGCAAAATAATCTGATAAACCTTTTTTTAGATCTTCAAACTGATTCGCCAGTACTTCCTGAAAACCGATGATGTCAGCTTTTTGATTTTTAATAACTTTCACACAAGCTTCTTTTCTGGTTTTCCAGCCGTTGCCTGTCTTTTCATCCTCCGGAAGATCAACCCGTATGTTGCAGGTCATAACTCTCAAATCGCTCTTGCCCTGCAAAACATCTGCACTATAGGCAAAAGTTTGCTCTCCGGAAAACAAAACAGCACCGGAAAGAAGTCCTAATTTTTGCAAAAAGCCCCTTCTAGAAGAAGCGGGCTTTTTATCATCATTCTCAAACATATAAATACTAGTTATTCACTAATACATTTTCACCTAAATAAGCACCTTCAGCAATCAACTCAGCTCTAAGCTCATTGACATCTACCTCTGCCGGCTGAATTCCTTTACGAACAGCAATCTTCGCTGCACGTCCTGCTGCCTCTCCCATAGCCATACAAGGAGCCATCACACGAATGGCTGACATGGCCTCATGAGTAGTAGAAATAGAACGCCCTGCAACCAACAAGTTTTTCACTTTAGCAGGCACTAACGAACGATATGGAATATCGTAGCTGTCACCACACCATTTCAAAGTACAGTCTCCACCTTCAGGGTGATGTATGTCTAAAGGATAACTTGCCACAGCTATAGCATCATCAAATCGTCTGCAAGAAAGAAGATCGTCAGCTGTCAACACATATTTTCCTACTATACGACGGGTCTCACGTATACCTAAAAACGGCGCCATCTTGGTGAATCTCGCATTCTCAAATCCTGGAACGAACCCTTTCAGATAACGTTGGATTTCCTCGATCTGACGACGTCCTTCCATCTCACCGAAAGTCAGACTCTCAGGGTTGGTTCCGTCTACACCATTGATACGAGACATGTTAACCCAGATTTCCCCTTCTCTCAACCCGGTGATGAGGATGGTACGCTCTACAGGCAAATTATATCCTGCTTCACGCGCCTTAGCCATAACCGATCGTAACCCCACCACAATAAATTGGTGGTTCTGTCCGAAATATTCTGCAGGAATAAAATCGGTAAGGTAAGTACGAGGCTCCTCGGCGATGGACATTCTAAGCTTTTCTGTATCAACACCCGCCATACAGAACATCAGTGTAGGAGGCTGTGTGCCGCCGAAGTCATTTCCCTGCTCACACTCTACCCCTGCTTTATAAGCGATATCCGCATCTCCCGTACAATCTATTATTGTTTTTGCTAGGATAGCTTCCCTTCCTGATTTGCTTTCGATGATGACACCTTTGAGCTCATCCCCTTCCATCACTACACCTGAAGCAAAAACATATAACAATACTTTCACTCCAGCTTCCTCCAGCACCTGCAGCCCTACATTCTTGACCGCCTCAGGCTCCACCAAGGTCAAACTCATATGTAAAGGACACGGTCTATGCTCCGACGCCGCATCGATAGCTTTAAGTCTGTCGATAAATCTTTTGTCGGCAACCCTTTGATAATCTGTATTACCTTTTTGGCCCAAGAATCCCAATACCGGCAAACCGATAGTCATATTGCCGCCAACAAAGCTTCTACTCTCAATCAAAGCTACTTTCAAACCATCGGAAGCAGCCGCCTGAGCCGCAATAATCCCAGCAGGTCCCCCACCAACTACAAGCACATCCACATCCAAGCGCACAGGAATTTCACGTGCCGGCTCAAGTATTGTTTTCACTTCACTCATAATATTTTATTTAATATTTTCTTTACGCAACTAATTGTTTTCTGTTTCTAAAGCGGGAACTTTTTCCCTTTTGATCATTGTCCATAATACCAATACCGCAATAGGATGCATGAAGGCCATAGCAATGAAGATGGTGCCCGCACCTACTGAACCCATCATCTGCCCTACGAAATAATTGAAAAGCACAGCACCCAAAGCTCCAAAACCTCCTGCGATACCTAATACAGACGCCACATTTTTCACCGGAAAAGCTTCAGCGATAACTACACTTAAAGTGAACAGCCAGCTTAGACATGCTACCGCCACTAAAGCAAATATAAGGATCGTCAAAAATGGATTCGACACATAGGTAGTAAGACAGCATAAAGGCGCCAATACCGCTACGGAGGTTAACATGATCTTTCGAGCCAACAAAGGCTCCTTGCCATTACGCACCATCCTATCCGACCACGCTGCCGTACCTATAGCTCCTAGGTCAGCCACCAAAAAAGGAATCCAACCAAACATACCTATTTGCGCCAATGTAAGCCCCGACTCTTCTTGCAGATATCCTGGAAGCCAGAACAAACAAAAATACCAAACCGGATCACTTACAAAACGGATAATCAGGATACCCCATAATGATTTAGTCGTCCATAGCTGTCCCCAAGTAAAGCTTCTTCCAGAATCCTTCACCGGATTTTCCCTTTCTACTTCTTGCCTTACCTCTGCCGGTGGCTCCGTATAAATCAAAAACCATAATAATGCAATAATCAACCCCACCACTCCGGCTACAATAAACACCATGTGGAAATTGAATTGCATGGCCAGCCAAGCAACCAATGGTGGCGCAATGATTGCTCCTATCGAACTCCCCGCAACACACAGACTATTGGCTGTAGCTCTCAGCTTTCCGGAAAACCAGACGGCGACAACCTTAATCTGCGCCGGAAAATTGGTAGGCTCTGCAGCTCCCAACAGTCCCCTGAAAAACAAAAAAGAACCAAACGTCCGAGATATCCCGCCCCCCAGACAGGCTACCGACCACCCGATAATCCCCCCCAACATCACCCGACGCTCGCCAAACTTATCTACCAACCATCCCGCCACCGGATACATCAAAGCATAAAATATCGATAAATACATTCAATACCAACGCATAGCCATCATCCCCAAGACTAAACTCCTCTTTAAGCATCGGCTTCAAAATAGAAACAATCTGTCTATCAAAATAATTGAATACTATTGCTAAAAATATTACTGAAATAATAAACCAGCGACGACGCGATGGCTTTATCGGCAGCACAAATCTTGACATAGGCTTATAAAAAAGGTTATCTCGCTTTATTGTAAATCAAATATAAAAATTAAAAACAAAAAATAAAATAATTTAAGAAAATTAAATGTTTTTAAAATAAATCCAAAACATATTCACTGTCATTATCTCTTTCATACACGACTTCCGTAGCCGACAACGGTGTAAATGTCTTCACATACAGCTTGTTGTTAGGTATATCTAATGTCAAAGTACGCATAAGACCACCTCCTCCATTACGGTCTTCTTCACCGAAAGGAGCTTTTCTACGACTTTGGTAGTCCGTCAAAATAGATTTGATTTTATTGCCTTTATAGAGATCCACACGATGTGCTTCTCCCGAAATATGCCCCCCTAACATGAGAAAGACATTGGTATAATCCTTAAAGAAATTATAGATAGCCTTTCCTTGTGGAGTGAAGTTAGGCTTAGCTTTTCCATTATATCCCTTATCCGGATAGTACATACTTTCACTCCCTTCCGGTCTGCGTAAAAGAGAATGGCTTACGATTATAGCTTTTCTGTTTTTGTGTTCTCTAAGAAGCTTTCCTGCCCATTTGAACACACGCTCCTCCAATTCTTCATTTTTCTCCGTCTTGGCTGTTTTCTCGTTATACCCGATGAAGATGACAATAAAATCCTTACCTCCAGCAGAGAATAGACTATAATGGTTCTCGCTGGTAGCTTGATTTTCGAAGGCACCACCATAATAGGATTTTCCCGAAAAATGTTCTAATCCAAAATATTTAGGATACCCCTCTTTCATAGCTCCCGGAGTTCCCATAGGTGTAGTATCGTGATTGCCTATCGCCACACCATAGGGTATACCCTCTGGATATCCTTCAATAGGTTGCTCCAACTGATACATTATCTTCGCTCCTATTTCCCATTCTTTCAGCCTTTTCTCACCATGATCCGACATGTCTCCCAAGTGGATAACATAAGCAATATTCTCTTTTAATGCATTAGCCCTTATCCAATCGATCTGATTTTGAAACATCTGAACCGTACCATTATGTTTTTTAGCTGTATAATACTGGGTATCCGGTAATAGAGCAATGGTAAAAACTCCTGGATTTTGCTGAGCAATTAAGGCAACTACCCATAATAGGGCTGCTAACAGCAAAGCAATTATTTTTTTTCATAGACATATAATTTTGGTTATCGAAAGGTAAATTTAAGTTTTGTAAACAAAATTAAAGATATTTTAATATTATTTTTTTGTTACAAAATATCGAGGATATTCCTTATTTTCGTAATATATTAATCAATTATCCATGAAAAATATTACGGATAGACACGAGTATATTCTGAAGAAAATTAAAGAGAAGAACAAAGTTTCGATTCAGGAGCTTTGTGAGGAGATGAACGTTTCGAGTGTTACTATTCGAAAGGATTTAAAAATCCTAGAGGAAAAGAACCTTCTTTTCAGAACCAAAGGGGGGGCTTCCAACAGCAACCCTTATGCCATTGACCGCCCTATCCTAGTAAAAGAATTCATCAACTCGGAAGAGAAAAATAAGATAGCAAAAAAAGCTGTGGAGATGATTAAAGATAATGATTCTATCATGATAGGGTCAGGAACTACGGCTTACGCTTTAGCGAGACATCTTAACCCCACGCACTGTTTGACTGTAATCACGCCGGCTTTAAAAGTTGCTTTAGAGCTCTGCAACAAATCTAACATCGAGGTGTTGCAGTTAGGAGGTTTGATACGTCCAAACTCTTCTTCCGTGGCAGGACAATACGCTATGCGTATTTTGGATGATGTTTCTTGCGGTATTTTGTTTTTAGGAGTCGACGGAATAGACCTTGAGTTCGGCATCACTATAAGCAACCTTACTGAAGCTACATTGAATCAAAAAATGCTTTCCACGGCACAGAAAGTCGTCATCCTTGCGGATAACACCAAGTTTGGACGTCGTGGTCTTGGTAAGGTATGTCAGCTGGAAGACGTTGACTACATTATTACAGACTCCAAAACTCCATCCAACTATATCAGTGCATTGGAAGAAATAGGTATAAAAGTTATTGTTGCTTAAGAAATTTCATTTCCTCCATAAAAAAAGAAAACCTCAGCCACAGCTGAGGTTTTCACGTTTTATCATATATCTATTTCTGGTAGATACGTATATAATCTATCCCTAGACGACCGCCATCATTGTTAGCTCCTTTTTTCACCAAAGTAATCCTAAAGCGGACTATACCGTCTATATCCAGAGGAATAGGACCGTCCGGATAACGTTTGTTCTCTGTAATGGTAATCAAATCACCTATCTGATGCCAGGTCACACCGCTATCTTTGGAATAAGAGATACTTACCTGCAATGGCAACTTGCCCGCCCCGGCATCCGTAGCTGTTGCCGGATAAAGATAAAGTTCCATTTTACTAGCGCCATAATATAGGTTTTTGTTCAGCTCAATATACGATCCTTCGGGCCCTGTCATCATCAACCCTGTTTGATCCCCCTTATTGGTACTGTTTACATATCCATTGGTATGGGTAAAGTTACCGGAATTCAAGATATAGGCCCCTCTAAAAATCCATGGCAAACCGCTTGTAGGAAGAACAATATCATGATTCAGGTTGGACGAGCCTCCTATTTTATCCGAAAAATCTTCTGGGAAACCTTCGTACAACTCTCCCGGTCTGTACGGCTCCATCTCCATTTCTTCCACATGCTCTAGCCGCTGTAAAAGCAAAACCGGAGAACCTTGCGCGTTTCTCTGCAACAAGAAGGTATAATTGGCCAAATTGCTCACCTCTTGGTTGGCGAAAACTGCTCCTGCATTTACAGGCACCTCTATTTCTGATACCCAATCCGTAATTTTCAAGTTGTGAGCAAATTTCTTTCCTACCTCGGGATCCACGACAAACATGGAATTCAAAGCTATCAACGTACTTTCATACTTATCTACCTCTGCCTCCAATGCAGAGATAGAGCTAAATGTAGCACTTATTAGTGGGGATTTTCCGCTAGCGACCCTTTCTATGGAAGCCGCAGGAACATTTTCTACGGTTAGCACTCCGTCCTTTCGTGTCAATGTCAAACCTTCCACTTTAACCACTAGCGAGTCTCCATATCTATATTGGGAAGCTTCCGAGCCCACGTCCAAGGCTATACCGCTTACCATATTACCTTTATACCCTTGCAGAACAATTTTTCCACTCGGCGCATTGCCTGATTCGACGTCCGAGATGACTACTCCCGTGATGGAAACCGCTGCTTTCATATTGGATTTTGCCAATACCACCGGAGTTTCGTTATATATCTTTCTCAAATCATAGATAGAAAGATTGGGATTGGGATCTCCCGTGATGGGCATATCCAATTCACAGGCTGTAGCAACTATTGCTAGACAGCATATCTGAATAAACTGTTTAATATTTTTCATAACCGGATGGGATTTATTTTTAATGAGTTTGAGTCTGCCACCATGTCAATGTTTTAAGGTTGTCCGGACCTTGAATATCCACAGCTTCCTTATAGTTTGCCGGATTGGATGCCTGTACCGAGCTAGGATAATATAATCTAGTTGGCATAATAGCATCATTCATCAATCCTGGACCTTTAGGCAACACAGGATGACCGGTACGACGGTACTCGGCCCACGCCTGAATATCGGTATAGAGCAAGGTCAGATACTTCTGATAATGAATCTTCTCCATCTTTTCATCCAAAGATAAAGTGTTATCCCAAGCCACATTTGGATTGGCTAGATAGGTAGAAGCTGCAGAAGAAGATTTTCCCCACAGAGTGATACGTGCCGTCACGCCGGCATTATAGAAGCTTTGTGCTGTTCCGGCAGCAGAAGTTACGAGCTCACGGGCAGCAATTTCAGCCAATATAAGCTGCACTTCACCATAATTCATGATGTTGCCTGTCAATGGACTAGACTTCAACGTAGCAGCCAACGTAGACCTTCCTTCAGGCGTCTGACCTACCGTATAACCACTAGGAATACCTTCATATTCACCATTATGTTTTGCCAACCATGCGTCAATACAAGGATCATTATAATACAACAACTTATCCACAAAGAAGCTGGCAGCCTTAGGCTGTTTCCATTGCGCATCGGTCAAAGTCACATAAGGAGAAGCATAAGGAGCAACACCTGTCCAACGCAGTATAGCCGACTCATCATTAGAGGAAATCAATGGATAGTTGGCTTTGTTGGTCTCTACAATCTCTCTGATTTTTTCAAACACAAAATCTTGCACTTCTTCCTTATATGAAGCACGCAACAACAACCTCAGATACAAAGAGTTTCCAAGTTTTCGCCAGTAGCTGATATTCCCCTTGTACACTGGATCGCTTGTTGCCTTGATGTTCGAAGCATTGGATAGCAGCTCATTAGCCTCCTCCAAGCGTTCGAACAAATCCAGATAAATTTCTTTTTGTCTGTCAAATTTTGGTGTAAAGATACCGGAAGTACCTCCGAGGTTAGAGGTAAAATAAGGGATATCTCCATATGTATCCGTAATCATAGAATACACCCAAGCCTGACAGATCAACGATATACCCTTAAACGAATTAATCAGTTTCTCGTTACCTGCATATCCTTCCGGGGCACTTTTATACATATCTTTGAAATTGGTCAGCTGTAAGAACCAGTTGTTCCACGGAGCTTCTGACACACTGTTGGCAATGTCGTATCGGAAGATACGATCTGTCTCCACTAAGGTATTTACAGTAACCTGCATCAGCTCATTGGTGAGTGTACGCGTCCGGCTCATATTGTTGGTGACCGTTTGAGTCAAGGCTCTAGCCATCAAATATTCAGGTAGTGCTTTTTCACTAGAATTCGGATCCGTGTTCAGCTCCATAAAGTTCTTTGTACAAGAAGTCAAGAACAAGGAACAGACAAAAGCAACAAGTATATTTTTCTTATTCATAATCGTAATCAATTAAAAGCCTACACTTAAATTCACACCGTAGGTTCGTGTTGAAGGAAACTGACCTATCTCAAAACCTCTGTTGATCTCTGAGCCGCTCAATGTACCGAACTCTGGATCGAATCCCGGCCATTTCGACCAGATGAACAGATCTCTTCCATACACACCGATATTAAGTTTTTGCAATTTCACTTTTTGCAAGACTTTTGCCTTGAAAGAGTAATCAAAACGCACTTCTCTCAACTTGATAAAATCTGTAGAGAATACCGATCCTTCCACATTGGCAACACCAAAGTGCTGATCGTAATAAGAAGACATATCGTACACCGCTACCGTATTAGGGCTGTAGGTACCGTCTTCATTCTCCACTACTCCTCTACCTACGATTCCGTTCTCACGACCAGGCAAAGTAACTTTGGTCTTACCCTGCACGGCCATCTTACCTTGAGTGAGTGAGTAGGCTACAGCTCCTACCTGAGCGTCAAACAAGAATCCCAATGAGAAACCTTTGTATTTGAATTTGTTTTGAATTCCCGCTTTCCAATCCGGTGTAGTGTTACCTAGATACAGCAACTCTTCCGAAAGAACCGGCAATCCTGCATTATAGATAATTTCTCCCGAAGGGGCGCGCTTATATCCACGGCCGTACAAATCGCCCATACTTCCTCCTACATAAGCCATCACATACCCATTACTTCCCGGTCCATTTTGCAGAATCAACGATTCGGTATTTTCAGCTAATGATAAAATCTTGTTTTCGTTTTTCGAGAAAGTAGTGTTGACAGTCCACGTTAGTCCTCCTCTCTTCTTGATAGGAGTTAGATTTAGCGCTGCTTCGATACCTCTGTTGCGCACCTCTCCGGCATTTACCACCATATTGCTATATCCCGAAGATCTGTCGAGAATGGTTGTCAGAATCTGATCTCGTGTATTAGAATGATATAAAGTAAAATCTAACCCCACTCGTTCTTTGAAAAACTTAGCTTCTATACCTGTCTCGTAGCTCAAAGTGAAAAGAGGCTTTAGGTTTTCGTTACTTAAGGTTGTTGGATTATAAAGACCACCTCCCGTATACAGCTGACTTGACAGATAAGGGTTGGATGTCTGGAAAGGCGATGTACCGCCACTACCTACCCCCGCTACCGACGCTCTCCATTTCAGGAAGTTAACCTGACGAGGAAGGTTAATGATATCCGATAAAATCAAACTACCATTGACCGATGGAATAAAAATAAGATACATTCTTTGTGCTTGTAGGTGTCGCCAGCAAGCTACTCCAGTCATTACGTAACGTAAAGTCTAGGAAGGCAAAGCCTTTATAATCTCCTGCGATAAGACCATAAACACTATTAATAGCATATTTAGCCTTATACGGACTAGTCACTATCGTACTGGCAGCATTAGCAAAGGTAAACACCCCTGGATATAACAAAGAGTCAGCAGACATCGACACGCGGTTGTAGGAGTTGCGCAACATAGCCCCACCCACAGAAGCGTTGATTTTGACATTTTCCCCGACCTGCGTATTGTATTTCACCATCACGTCTGAGTTTACCTCACGGCTGATGACATTCTGCTCGCGGTACATCCCTTTAGGGAAGTTGTATGTATCGAAAGGTCTGCGCTGACTGCGAGTATCTGCTGCCTGATCTATCGCCGTACGCACGGTAACCTCAAGATTCTTTCGCAACGTAAAGGTGGCCGCTACATTTCCTGTTAGTGCGTTACGGTCTTGCGTGTTCAACATCTCATACGCTATTAAGTATGGGTTATCTCTTCCTGTAGACAACGGTGTATTCTGCTCCACGTTTTCTAACCCCTTCTTCCAATAATCCCTCAACCATCGTACATCACCGTTTGGCTGCCAGAAGATATAACCATACATAATCGTTTGGTTGTTATAACCACCACCAGGAAGGTTATCCGAACTCTTGTTCGTATAATCCATCTTGGCTGTCACTTTAATATATTTTGACGGCGTGGAATTTACCGACATAGAGACTGTGTTTCTTCTGTATCCTGTATTCGGCACTATCCACGAGTTTTGCACATTCGTATAAGAGAAACGTGCTGTAGTCTTATCAGTACCTCCATCTACTGAAATGCTGTTAGTAGAAGTTCTTGCCGTCTCAAAGAAGGCATTAAACCCTTCGGTATATGGTCTCCACAAGGTTCTTTCGGTACCTCGTGCTTGCAAAGCAGGATCATATTGATAAAAATATTGTCCGTCAAATTTTGCACCGTAAGCTTTGGAAGTTCCTCCTGTATTTGCTCCATCTTCCGTACTTCCATATGAATAATAGTCTACCATATCTCCCTGACCGTACTCGTATTGCAAATCCGGCATCCGGTTGATGGTAGCCATAGAATTGTTAGAGCTAAAATTTACCCCAATACCTTTCTCTTTTTTCTTTCCGGTTTTGGTAGTGATGATGATAGCTCCGTTGGCACCCCGAGAACCATAAAGAGCGGCAGCTCCTGGTCCTTTTAATACCGTAACTTCTTCAATATCTTCGGGGTTTATATCTTCCACGTTAGTACCGTAGTCTACCACCGTTTCATCTTGATAAGCTGCCGACCCACCTACTCTACGGCCAGAACCGCCATTAATAATTACCCCATCTACTACGATCAAGGCCTCATTGCTACCCGTAAGGTTGCTTTCCCCACGTAAGATAATAGAATTTGACCCTGTAGGTCCGGCATTAGAACGCACCAAGTTAAGACCTGCCACCTTTCCCGACAAGGCCTCCGTCCAGTTGTTTGGCAAGGTCTCGGTCAATTCTTCCGTCTTCAAAGTCGTAACAGAATATCCCAAAGCCTTTTGCTCACGTTTGATATCCAAAGCAGTGACCACCACCTCATCGATAGAACGTGTCGAAGGCTCTAGCTGCAAAGTAATATTCAACGAATCTTTTCTAACCGTATAATAATATTTCTCAAAGCCCAACATGGTTAGCACCACATTTTCTCCCTCTTTGGCTTTGATATAGAACATACCTTTAACATCCGACACGCCCAAAACCTTACTTTGCTGGTCTTCAATTTTCACACCCGCTAATGGTTTATTTGTGGAAGCGTCTACAACCTTACCCGTAAGGGATAAAACTTGTTGCGCATAAGCCACACTGTTGCCCGCTGCAGTAAACAATAAAAGCAACAAGATGTAGAGATAACGTATCCTCAGATTCCTCAAATCCCACAATCCGGATACAGCTATTTCCGCCAAAACATGTTTACGATTGACTTTCATAAAATAGACTTGAATGGTTTATAATTCTGTATGGTTTCTTCTATTCCTAAATACTTAGGCTCTTGGTTATCTAACTAGGAAACAAATATATAAAAGAAAAAATAATAAAAAAAAAATGTTATGAAACTTTTTTGTTATAAAATAAGACATATTTAAACCCTTACAAGAGCTATTTCTTTTATTTTGACAGCAAACAAAAACTTATTATGCCCTATTAACCCTACAAAAACGATTTTACACCACTCTTTTAACATTATTTAAAAAAATATAAAATTTTTAAAGCTTTATTTTTCAAATTYCCAAATCAAACTAATTAATTATCCCATTAAATAAAATACCCATTAAAACTAAAAAAGGGAAATCAGTTTACCAAGTTCCCCTTTTCCATCACTTATTTTACAGTCTACTAGTCGTCTATTCGAAGGAATTTGCCATTCTTATCAAACTCCAAATCCAGACCATTTGACAGCTCTACTTCGTACTTAGTAGATTTCCTCGCTAGCTTTACAATTTTATTATTCGGAAAACTTTTGGCCACATAATTTCTTATATTTTGAGGAATCAAAGCGTGTGGAACTGCATTAAGCTTGAAATCCACCTCTTTCCAATTTCCATGTTTGTCAAATTCGACTTCCGAACCATCATTCATTTTTACTTCATATGTAGTTCTCGAAAATATTTCATCTTCTTTTTTTACATATGACACAGTCATTCCCTTCCCATAAGTTTTCAAAAAAGCCTGCGCTTGCTTTGGCAGTTGAGCAACAGTAATCAGCTTATCCTGTGCCTGCACAGCAACAAAACTCAACATTAACATTACAGCCAGTCCTAGTTTTAATATCGTTTTCATATCTTTTATTTTTATTTACACTCAAAGATCATCTCCAATTCTGGAAACAATTGGTAAGAAATTACTTTTCCCGTTTTACGAGAGAAAATTGATGTTTGTCCATCGTATACGTATACTCTAACAAAAACTGTGGATAATTCTCCAAAATGGATTTTACAATGGACAACCCTAGGCCATTGGAATTACTATCTTGTTTCCCCTTATAAAAGCGCTCGAAAATATAATCCGGATTTAAAGCTCCTTCCGTACTGGTATTTAAAATCCGTAAGCTATCCGACTCGATAAAGATATCAAGACTCCCCTGCTGAACATTATATTTAATAGCATTGCTAAGCAGGTTAGCCACCAATATGCTCATTAATTCCTTATTAGCCATAACTTTCAACACCCCATTATCTTGCTTATGAAGCTGAATATCTTTAAAGACAATGAGGTCGTGATAGTCTTCTAACAGCTCTTCCACCACCTCATTCATATTCACTTCTTGATTCTCACTATACTGTTGGTTATTAATACGTGAAAGGGTGAGTCAGACTTTTGTTTAGATTGACGATACGTTGCATTGACCTCTTTGCTTCCACAATCTTCACCAGATCAGCTTCCGACAGCGCATTATTTTCAAGCACCAACTCTAGTTTATTAATACTCACAGCCAAAGGAGTCTGCAATTCATGAAGAATGCATTCATTCCAAAAAAATGCTTTGAAACTTTTCAAAAACTTTTTTCGTTCTGCATGAATTCAATAAATTGAATAATGATTATTCAAATCATTAAATTCTTTCACCGCTGAAGGTACAGCCACAAAACTATCTGCCTTACCAAATCGATAACGGGAAAGATGTTTTAATATCTTATCGAAAGGCTGCCAAGCTCTTTGTCAATACAAAATAGATTGACCACCAAAATAGCTCAATACGATAACGACATACAACACCAGCAAGGATATCCCCAAATTGATTAGAAAGTCATCCTCTTCGACGGTAGATGTACGTATTTCCAACAGATATGGGTTGCCGGCAGCATCATAAAAGCCTGTTCGCAACACCCGATAGGTTCTTCTTCCTCATCATAAGGCATATAAATCATCTCTTTGGAAAAAACATTCTTATCTATCTCTTCCCCATTTCCTTCCAAAGGACGAATAATAAATTGATTGACCCCATACTCCTTCGAATCCTCTATAAGCTTAGGGTTTTTATATACCTCACGAAGAATAAGTATTTTCTGGTTTTTAAGTCCGTCATCAATATTATCATACACTTCATCCATGATAACAGCATAGAAAAGAAGTGCCCATACAGCCATGACCACCAGCAACACGACCGCAACAAACCTATTGGTGTAATTTTTTACGGATATAGCCATCACTAAACCAGTTTATACCCCACACCATATACTGCCTGAATATCTAATTCAGCACCGGCAGTTTTAAGCTTTTTACGCAGATTTTTTATCTGAGAATAAATAAAATCCAGATTATCGGCCTGATCCGCATGATCCCCCCACACCGTCTCCGCAATGGTCATCTTCTCCAATAACCTATTCGGTCGCAACATGAAATAATAGAAAAGATCATACTCCTTGCGATTTAACAACAGAGGCACACCACCCACACTCACCTCGCGTGTATCAGGATCCAGCATGACATTTTTATAGGTCAGAAACAAAGTTCCGTGCTGAACATTTCGACGTATGATAGACTTTACCCGTGCCAACAGTTCCGCAAAATGAAAAGCTTCGCCAAATAGTCATCCGCTCCTCTCTCCAGCCCCACCACCTTATCATCCACAGAATCTTTGGCCGACAGAATCAACACAGGGCTTTTCACCCCTTCTTGACGCATAACCTTAAGAATATCCAACCCCGAACCTCCAGGCAGCATAATATCCAACAAAATGCAGTCGTAGCTATAAGTCAAAGCCTTCTCCAATCCACTATCAAATGTCGATGCCACCTCCACCAAAAACTGCTCCCCGACCAGAAATTCCTGAATGGCACCTTGCAGTTGCAACTCATCTTCAATAATCAAGATTTTCATACAGCATACAATATAACGATTTGAATTGGGAAATTTTTAGGAATAAAAGCAGGTCAGCACTTTGTTTTCATACATTCACATCAGAATACTTTACAAATAATTTAAACTTATTCAATAAATAAAAAATTTTACAAAACATTTTTTAAACTTTTAATATTTCATAAACCTCTGAAAAAACACGAAAACACGCACTACGAGACGTAACAATAAATTATCAGAAATTTAATTTTACTTTTTTTATTTTATATTTTATTTTTTTTATTTTCGAATTACTGAGCAATCAGATAGATAACCAATAATTCTTTACACAACACAAAAACATTAAAACTTTACAAAAAACCAGTTTTAATCCATTAAACCATAAAAAATTAATGAAAAGACAATTATTATTGATTTTCGCTCTTTTTATGATTCCGGTTTATTTTTCTTTCGGACAGAAGAAAAATATTACCGGCCAAGTTTCCAGCGAAAAGGGAGAAAAGCTCTCCAACGTAACAATCAGCATCAAAGGTCAGTCCACAGCCTCTACCTTCACTGATGCCAACGGAGAATTTAAAATCTAGGCTGATGACGACGACATCCTCGTATTTACTCTTGTAGGATTCAGCAAACATGAGGAGGCCGTAAAAGGAAGAAGCCGATTAAATGTACAACTCTTCACAGAAGAACAAAGTCTTGAAGAAGTAGTGGTGATCGGTTATGGAACTACAGAAAAAAGGCAACCTCACCGGCTCGGTATCGCAAATCCAGAGTGAACAGCTACAGCGTAGACCTAACCTATCTACCAGTAATGCTCTTCAGGGACTTCGCTCCCGGCGTTACAGTAACGTCGCAAACAGGATCTCCTGGAGGGGATGCAGCTCAGATTCGTATCCGTGGTATAAGCTCATTCGGTGGCTCAGACAGCTCTCCTCTTGTCATTATCGACGGTGTGGCAGGCTCTCTGGATAATTTAGACTTCAACCTTATAGAAAGTATA
Organism: Sphingobacterium sp. T2; assembly: GCF_000814685.1. Lineage (GTDB taxonomy): Bacteria > Bacteroidota > Bacteroidia > Sphingobacteriales > Sphingobacteriaceae > Sphingobacterium > Sphingobacterium thermophilum. The sequence goes on along the minus strand of NZ_JXAC01000055.1, from coordinate 14,933 downwards.
TCCATCCTTAAAGATGCCGCCTCTGCTGCCATCTACGGATCAAGAGCTGCAAATGGCGTCATCCTAGTCACCACCAAACGTGCGAAAGATAAAATCGCCATAGACTATAAAGGATATGTCGGCTTTCAAGAACCTACGGCCATCCCTAAGGTGTCTGATGGATTCACCTTGATGCGCATGTTCAATGAAGCCAATATCAATGACGGCAACCAGATTACCTATACCGATGCCGACATCGAAGAGTTTAGAAAACTATACGAAGCTGATCCTTCAAACTTTGACTGGCAAGGCGCAATACTTACCGAAAACGGATTCACTCACAACCATTTCGTAGGCCTTATGGCCAACAGTGGCATTATCCGCGTTGCCCCTTCGTTCAGCTATTCTACACAGGAAGGCTTGCTTAAAAACACAGGCTTTACACGATACAACTTCCGCAACAACATGGATATTGCACCAAGTGAGAAGTTATCTATCAAAATGGACGTAGCGGTAACCAACAAAAACCGCAGACAGATTGCCAGCGAAGGAACAGTCTGGAATTACATCGGACGTATGCCCACAAATTTGCCTATCCGTCACCCTAATGGCCTGTGGGCTGAAGGTTGGGTGAAAAATAACCCCGTAGCCTTTATCGAAGAAGGAGGTAACCGCAAAACCAATAACATCGAGTTTTACGGCAATATATCCTTAAATTACAAACCTACCAACTGGTTGAGCATCAACGGCACGGTAGCTCCACGTTATGAAACCCGCAACAGACATACGTTCACCAAAAGCGTAGACGTATATGACGTAAATGGCATTTCTCAAGGCGCGGCAAACACTTTCACTGACCTGGAAGAAACCTCCTATCGGGACTACTATGGCAGCTATTACCTGACAGCATACTGCTGACAAAAGATTCGGCAACCATAATTTCACCCTTATGGCGGGAACCTCAAGGGAGTCATACAACGACAAGTTTCTCATGGGCTACCGTAGAGACTTCATCTACGACACATATGAAGTGTTGAAAGCCGGTGCCGACAACGAAACCAAAGGTAATAACGGAACGGTAGAAGAATGGCTGCTAGTTTCGGCCTTCGGACGCTTTAGCTATTCCTTCAAAGACAAATACCTTTTGGAAGCAAACATCCGCCATGATGGCAGTTCACGTTTCAGCAAAAACAACCAATGGGCTACCTTCCCTTCTTTCTCTGCAGGATGGAGAATATCGGAAGAGAATTTCATGCAACCCCTAAAAAGCACTGTCAACCAACTAAAAATACGCGCATCATGGGGTAAATTAGGAAATCAAAACATCGGCAACACCTATTATCCTTTCACCTCGGAGCTTGCTGTAGGAAGTATATCTCTAAACGGGGAGGTGCATCCTATCGTAACACTTAACGACATGGCCAACCCGAATCTGAAATGGGAAGAAACAACCATCTCGGGCGTAGGTTTGGATGCTCAGCTGTTCAACAAGTTCTCCTTTACCTTCGACTGGTATAATAAAACTACCGAAGGAATCCTCATGAAACTATATATCACCCAACTTGCCGGGTTAAATGCTCCTTTCCAAAACGCAGGAAAGGTAGAAAACAAAGGATGGGAGTTCTCTACACGCTATGACAATAAGTTTGGTGATTTCCGTCTAGGAGTAGGTTTCAATATTTCAGATGTCAAAAACAAAATCCTCGACATGCGTAACACTACAGACGGAACCTTCTTAAGACAACAAACCGGCTATGCCATCAACTCTATCTATGGCTATATCGCTGACGGTCTATACCAAAATGAAGAAGAAATAAAGAATGGTACCTACCCAATTCGGAACATTGCAGCCTGGCGATGTTCGCTACAAAGATATCGCAGGAGCATTTGATGCTAATGGCAACCCTATTCCGGATGGCGTGATCAACGATGCCGACAAAACTATTATTGGCAGTACCATCCCTCGCTACACCTATGGACTAAATCTCGACCTAGGCTACAAAGGATTACGCCTAAGTGGTTTCCTCCAAGGTGTAGGAAAAGCTGACGGATACCTCAACTCACACTATGTAGTGCCTTTGGCAAACGCTAGCGCCGTAAAACCTTGGCAGGAAGACTACTGGACACCTGACAACCCTAATGCGGCCTTACCACGCCTATCGCACGTATCCACAAATAACACACAAAATTCTACCTTTTGGATGCGTGACGCATCATACTTACGTCTGAAAAACATCCAGTTAGGATACGAAATTCCGGCCTCTTTCCTGTCTAAACTTAAGGTGAGTAAAGCCTTCATCTATGTCAACGGTCAAAATCTATTTACTAAGACAAAATTCTATGAAGGATACGACCCTGAAATCAACTACGATGCCTCAAGCAGTGAGGGGGTAACTCTCGGAAACGGTAACTTCTATCCTCAGGTTAAATATTACACATTCGGTATTGACTTAAAATTTTAAGAAGAATGAAAATTCGTAAACATATATTGCTGAGCCTAGCGCTCCTCTCTACATTAAACATGGTGTCTTGCGACATCGATAAGGATCCTTTGAACGGTCCTACCGTAGGTGCTTTTCCGGTAAATGCGGTAGAAGCTGAATACGGACTGCTCGGCGCGTACAAATCCCTCACTTTGCTGGATGCTAGCAGCACTCCTTTTGCCCACGTTATAGACAACGTGACGGACATAGGATACGCCAGACCAGGCAACAACTATACACCTGCCATCACCAGCTCTTATACTACGGACAACGCTCTAGCTATAAAACCATGGAATTATCATTATAAAACTATAGGCCGCGTCCATACTGTATTGGATAACCTCGAAAACTTGAAAAGCTCCACACCTATAGAAAAATATAACCAGCTTGATGCCGAACTGCGTTTTATCCGAGCCTATGCCTATTCTCAACTTATAGAACTTTATGGGGATGTCCCTTTATTGACGAAGACCTTGGATCTCAACGAAGCAGAAACCATCAGCCGCACACCGAAAGAACAAATACAGCAATGGATTATGGAGGAGATGACGGAAATCGCAGACGCTTTGCCTGTCTCCCAAGCAGCTTCAGGAAATGTACGTGCCAGTCGTGTAGCTGCCTATATGCTCAAAGCCCGTATTGCACTCTACGCAAAAAAATAACGATATAGCTATTGATGCCGCTTCCAAAGCTCTTCAGCTATCCGAAGGGATACACGAATTGACACCTTTCAACTCCAGTATCCAATATGTAGGAAAGGACCATACAGTAGGGGAACCTGACGTGTCTAACATCTTCGGTCATGAGGGATTCCGTTCCAGTAAAGAATGGATTTGGGTGCTGGAATATAACATGAATATTGACGGCAACACACATAACCAACAGTACTACGCAGCTTCCCGTCTCGGGAAGGGAGTGGCTTATTGGGGGCCGACACAAGACTTCATCGACTCCTTCCAGGCTATTGATGGCCTTCCTATTACCGAATCACCACTGTACGATGAGGACAAACCTTTTGAAAATCGAGATCCTCGTCTCGACATGTATTGCGTAAGACCTGGGTCCCGCTTTCTTGGCTATCAGTTCGAAATGAACGCAAACTATAAAAATGTGTTGAACTACTGGCCTGTACTGAACGGTACTTCCGCCAATCCTGTAAGTGTGGCCAACGCTGATCAGTCCAATGCAGCACGCTCCTACAGTGGGTACCTCTGGCGTAAACATTGTGATATAGCGACATCAACTCCACCTCAGTTTCAGGCATGAGTGATCTTAACGTCGGCCTTTTCCGTTACGCCGAATTATTGCTGCTGTACGCCGAAGCAAAGATTGAAGCCAACCAAATCGATGCCTCGGTAGCCGAAGCAATAAACAAAATCCGACGCAGAGCCAAAATGCCGGAAATACCATCCAACCTTTCACAAAGTGAAATGCGTAAAGCTCTTCGTTACGAACGTAAGGTGGAACTGGCTGCCGATGGACTACGCTGGTACGACCTCCGTCGCTGGGGAATAGCAAACGATGTGATGAACGGAACTCTATACCTCAACAGAGATGCTAAAGGATGGAAGAAAAATGTGCTTACCGGATTCGACGAAAACTACACTCCTAAATACAACCACGCAGAGGCTACTAAATATTTCGGCGTGCAAAACGTAGTATTCAAAGTCAACAAAGACGAATATTGGCCAATTCCATCGGCCGAAATCTCCGTTCTACCAAATGTGAAACAAAATCCAGGATATTAATAACAAAAGGGCTTGATTTATAATCAAGCCTTTTGTTATTATCTATTAACCAATATAAACAGATATTATGAAAAATTTGAATGTTATTATTCTGTCTGCAGCGCTGCTGATGAGCTGCAAGGAGTCTGTAGAACTCGTAGAAAGCACATTGAATCTCGGCAAGGTAGAAAAGGTGGCCGCCTCCTCTTCTTCTTCCGACGACTTTTTTCAGATTCGCCATCCTTCCCGACACTCAGTATTACACCGCGGAAAAACACGGTGGCTCCATGAACCTCTTTAAATATCAAATCGATTGGATTCTTGCTAATGTAACGACCTCCAGAATTAAATATGTTGCACACCTAGGGGATGTCGTTGACCATGGCGATGACGGCAACTCTCAGGAATGGATAAACGCCAAAAATCAGCTCTACCGGCTTAAAGATGCCAAGATTCCTTTTGGCGTGGCTGTAGGAAATCACGACCAAACACCATACGGTAACCCCATGTCGCCGGGAACCAACAGTGGCTACGGTGTATATTTCGGAAAAAATGTGATGAAGACCAGTGCTACTCCGTGGTACAAAGACGCCTATGGTAGCTCCAACAACAGCGACAACCACTACGACTTTTTCGAATATGGAGCGCATAAATTCATGGTGCTCTATCTCGAATACAACAACCCTTCGGAAGCATTATATAATGCAAACTATGAAGCCAAAGTCTTCCATTGGGCGGACAGTATCATTCAGAAATTTCCGGATAGAAAGGTCATCATCGTAAGCCATAGCATACTCAAGGCTCCTACTAACAACACCGCTAACATCACCACGCCGGGGACCAGCACTCAACAAGGATATAGCAGCTTCACTTCCCAAGGCAGCAAGATTTATCATAACTTTAAGAAACATAAAAATGTCATCATCATGCTGTGTGGACACATCAGTGGTGAAGGAGCTATAGAAGAGATGATATATAAATTTAACAACGGACAGGATTCTACCGTCATCAAATCCTTCTTGTCAGACTACCAGAGCAGACCTAACGGCGGCAACGGATATATGCGTCTTATGCGCTTCAACCTTACCAAAAACACGCTTTCCGTAAAAACTTTCGCTCCAAGACCTGGCGCCAACATATTGGAAGAGGATGCCGACAGCAAATTCACGGTCAAGCTGTTTGAATAAAACAAAAAGGGAACTCAATGAGTTCCCTTTCGTATATCTAACAAATTGATAGCGGTTTACAACTTAATTATTTAACTGCATCAACTACTGCTTTGAAAGCTTCTGGGTTATTTAACGCTAAGTCAGCTAAAACTTTACGGTTCAAGCCGATGTTTTTAGCATTCAATTTACCCATAAATTGAGAATATGAAATTCCGTGTTGACGAGCTCCAGCGTTAATACGTTGGATCCATAAAGCTCTAAACTCGCGTTTTTTGGTTTTACGGTCGCGATAAGCGTATTGTAAACCTTTTTCTACTGAATTTTTAGCAATAGTATAAACTTTGCTACGTGAACCGAAATAGCCTTTGGCTAATTTCAAGATTCTTTTTCTTCTTCTTCTTGAAGCTACTGCGTTAACCGAACGTGGCATAATTTTAAAATTTTAGTTTTTGGTAAAAGGCGTCGTGTATCGCAACGAACTTACAACCCAGTACCCGGTTAAAAAATATTGTTACTTGTTAATTAATAATAATTGAATAAAACAACTATTTACCAATTGTTAACATACGTTTTACGTTACCTAAATCTGCGTCAGACACATAAGTCTTGTGCGTTAAGTTACGTTTTTGTTTAGTTGTTTTCTTTGTCAAGATGTGGCTTTTGAAAGCGCTTTTTCTTGCAATTTTACCTGTTCCAGTTAATTTGAAACGCTTTTTAGCGCTGGAATTGGTTTTTACTTTTGGCATAATACTTACTTATATTTTATATCAATCTGTTAGAATTCTTTTTTATTTTTTCCCTTTAGGAGCGATGGTCAGGAACATACGTTTCCCCTCCAATTTTGGCAATAGTTCAACTTTACCGTAGTCTTCCAAAGCTTGTGCAAAACGTAATAACAGGATTTCTCCCTGCTCTTTAAAAACTATTGCACGACCTTTGAAGTGAACGTATGCACGTACCTTCTCTCCTGCCTCAAGGAAACGTATAGCATGTTTCAACTTGAAGTCGAAGTCGTGATCACTGGTATTAGGACCGAAGCGAATTTCCTTGATGACGGTTTGCTTCGCATTCGCTTTGATCTCCTTCTGTTTCTTCTTTTGTTCGTAAACGAATTTGCTATAATCCAGAATTTTACAAACAGGAGGAACAGCGTTTGGCGAAATTTCCACTAAATCCAATCCCATCTCATCCGCCATCTCTAATGCCTGACGAGTAGGATACACACCCTGCTCGATATTATCTCCTACCAAACGTACTTCTGGTACACGAATAGCATCGTTTATACGGTGTTCTGGTTCTTTCTTTTTCATCGGTGGTCTTGGGCCACTAGTTTTTTTTAATGCCAAATGTTAAAGTTTAAACAGTGATTTCTTTAATTAATAAATCTCTAAATTCGTCAGCAGTCATGGATCCTAAATCCACTGACCCATGCTTACGAACAGAAACCGTGCCGCTTTCTATCTCTTTCTCCCCTACAATCAGCATGTAAGGTATCTTCTTCACTTCGGCGTCACGGATCTTGCGTCCTACCTTTTCATCACGAAGATCAATCAGACCGCGAATATCGGAATTATTTAGCGAATCTAAAAGATTTTGTGCATATTCTTCATATTTTTCTGATACCGGCAAGACGATAAACTGCTCTGGAGCAAGCCATAATGGGAACTGACCTCCACAATGCTCAATCAATACTGCTACGAAACGCTCCAACGAACCGAATGGCGCACGGTGAATCATCACCGGACGGTGCTTCTGGTTGTCCGAACCGGTATATTCCAACTCAAAACGCTCAGGAAGATTGTAGTCCACTTGAATAGTTCCTAACTGCCACTTACGTCCCAAAGCGTCTTTCACCATAAAGTCCAACTTAGGGCCATAGAAGGCGGCCTCACCATACTCTACCACGGTCTTAAGACCCTTTTCCTGTGCTGCTTCAATGATAGCGCTTTCCGCCAAAGCCCAGTTCTCTTCCGAGCCGATATATTTGGTTTTGTTTTCTGGATCTCTTAGTGACACCTGAGCGATATAGTCATTAAAGCCCAGTGCGTTAAATACGTACAACACTAAGTCGATAACCTTTTTGAACTCGTCCTTAACCTGGTCGGGACGACAGAACAGGTGCGCATCATCTTGTGTGAACCCACGAACACGGGTCAACCCATGCAACTCTCCTGACTGTTCGTAGCGATATACTGTTCCGAACTCCGCAAAACGGATAGGAAGGTCTTTGTACGAACGTGGCTTTGTTTTGTATATCTCACAGTGATGCGGACAGTTCATCGGTTTCAAGAAAAACTCTTCCCCTTCGATAGGCGTGTGTATAGGCTGAAACGAATCCGCTCCATATTTTTCATAGTGCCCCGAAGTGATATAAAGTTGCTTGTTACCGATATGCGGTGTGATTACCGGCTCATAGCCTGCTTTAAGCTGCGCCTTCTGCAAGAAATCTTGAAGCTTCTGACGCAACGCCGTACCTTTTGGCAACCATAAAGGCAAGCCGGCACCTACCTTCTCCGAAAAGGCAAAAAGCTCTAATTCTTTACCCAGCTTACGGTGGTCTCGCTTCTTGGCTTCCTCAATAAATTTGAGATATTCGGTAAGTTCCGAAGCTTTAGGGAAGGTAACCCCATAAATACGAGTAAGTTGCTTACGTGTCTCATCCCCTCTCCAATATGCCCCTGCAACGTTAGTAAGCTTCACCGCCTTGATAAAACCTGTATGCGGAATATGTGGACCACGGCATAAGTCTGTAAAGTTTCCTTGTGTGTAGAAAGTGATAGTACCGTCTTCCAAATCTTTAATTAAGTCCAGCTTGTACTCATCACCCTTTTGTGTGAAATATTCCAATGCTTCAGCCTTGGAAACCGGCTTCCGCTCGAAGACCTCTTTCTGCTTGGCTAGCTCCAGCATCTTATCCTCAATCTTCTTGAAGTCGTCCGACGAAAACTCTCTGTCGCCGAAATCCACATCATAGTAGAAGCCCGTATCTATAGCTGGACCTATACCGAATTTGATACCCGGATACAATGCTTCCAACGCTTCGGCCAACAAGTGTGCCGACGAATGCCAGAAGGTAGACTTGCCCTTGTCGTCGTTCCACGTCAACAATTTCACCGAGGAATCCTGCTCTATAGGACGCGAAGCATCCCATACCTCACCATTCACTTCGGCAGCCAATACATTTCGCGCTAACCCTTCTGAGATCGACAACGCAATCTGCATTGCTGTTGTCCCTTTTTCATACTGACGTACTGAACCGTCAGGTAGTGTAATATTAATCATTAACAAATATGATTTTAAATTATTATAAAAACGATTGATAAAAGATTTCAACCACAATGCATACAACTACATTGCTTGCCGGCTGAAATCCGTGAAATGCAAATTTACTAATATTTCCACAAACAAATGTAACTTATCAAAAATGAAAGACCAATAACTGAAATTTCGATTTAAAAAAGTACCTTCGAAGGTTCAAACATTCATTTATGCATCCTAGAAACAAACATCTTCGGGGTTATAATATGCAGAAGCTTAAAGCTGCAAACCCCGAGCTACAAACATATATCATCCGTACAGAAAGCCGAGAAACTATTGATTTCTCGGACCCTAAAGCAGTCTTCGAGCTTAACAAAGCCTTATTGTTTGCCGACTACAAGCTGAAATACTGGCAACTAACGCCCAACAGCCTTTGTCCTGCCGTCCCCGGAAGAGCAGACTATATCCATCATGTAGCAGACCTCTTAGCCGCTGAGCAGCAAGGCCACATCCCAAAAGGCAACAAAGTGACTGTCCTAGACATAGGAACAGGTTCCAGCCTCATTTATCCTCTTTTGGGGACCCAAGAATACGAATGGAAATTTGTAGGGACAGAAATTGACCGTCACTCCCTTCGACAAGCCGAGCTCAACATTCAGCACAACCCTTGGCTGAAGAAAAAAATCGAGCTACGTTTCCAACCGGACAGAACTAAAATACTGGAAAACATCATCCATCAAAAAGATCATTTCGATGTGGTAATCTGTAATCCACCTTTTTTCAAATCCAGAGAAGATAATTGGACCAAAAGCACCAAAAAATTTCAAAACCTTAAAAAAGAAACCGCTGCTCCTACCGTACAGAACTTTGCCGGTCATCCTAACGAGCTGTGGTGTCCGGGAGGAGAAAAAGCTTTCATCACCTCGTTGATTTACGAAAGTCAAAAGTTTAAAGACCAACTAAACTGGATTACCTCGTTGGTATCCGACAAAGCCCATCTCAAGCCTCTGATAGCAGTATTGGAATATCACAAAGCACACGTAGAAATCATCCCTGTAGAGCAGGGACAAAAGAAAATGCGAATCCTCGCATGGAAATGGGGATAAATTTTATGCACTTACAAAAGCGAGCCTATATACAAATTACGGCTCGCATGATATCCATAAAAAACCCTACCTCTTAGCCCTTTATATTTTTTACAGATTGTTTCAAATACAACTATTTGTAAAGGATTAGAGCTCAAGGTAGTAATTCCTCTACGTCAATCCATTAAACATTAGGATTTTAGCAAAATTATTCATACCTTTGCCGTGCCTTAGGCAATAGAGCCTATTGTATAATTGAATTCATGAACCCATTTTTAGAACTGGGAATCCGTGAGGAAGTTGTTAATGCCATCACAGAAATAGGTTTTCAGAAACCTTCAGAGATTCAGGAAAAAGCCATTCCTGTATTATTGACTGGCAACGACGATTTTGTCGGATTAGCCCAAACCGGCACAGGTAAGACAGCGGCTTTTGGTCTACCATTATTAGAAAAAATCGACTTTTCGAAAAAACATCCTCAGGCGTTGGTACTATGTCCAACCCGAGAGCTTTGTTTACAAATCGCCAAAGACTTAGAAAAATTTGCCAAATACCTCAACGACGTACATGTTGTTGCTGTATATGGTGGTGCTAACATTAGCGATCAATTACGTCAAATCAGAAGAGGTGTACAGATTATAGTTGCTACACCAGGCCGCATGCTGGACATCATCAACAGAGATGCTGTCGATTTCTCAAACATCGAGTATGTGGTGTTGGATGAAGCAGACGAAATGTTAAACATGGGTTTCCAAGAGGATATTAACAGCATCCTTTCAGAAACACCAAAAGACAAAAAAAACATGCTTTTCTCGGCAACCATGCCTAAAGAAGTACGCCGCATCGCTCAAAACTACATGACAGACCCTTTCGAACTGACTGTAGGAGCAAAAAACACAGGTAACGCTAATATCGAGCACCATTATTATGTGGTAAAAGCCAGAGACAAGTATGCTGCTTTCAAGCGTATCGTCGACTTTTACCCTGAAATTTTCGGTATCGTATTCTGCCGAACCAAAATCGAAACCCAAGAGATAGCAGAGGCACTTATCAAAGATGGATATAATGCCGATGCATTACATGGCGACTTATCGCAACAACAGCGCGACAAGGTGATGAAACGTTACCGCGAACGCAGCTTACAGCTGCTTATCGCTACGGATGTGGCAGCACGCGGTATTGACGTGAATGATGTAACGCACGTCATCAACTTCTCCCTACCGGATGAAGTAGAAAACTACACCCACCGCTCCGGACGTACCGCTCGCGCCGGAAAAACAGGTACGTCGATATCTCTTATCAATGTGAAGGAAATGAGTAAAATCCGTCACATCGAAAAGATCATCGGCAAGCCTTTCATCCGTAAGCAGGTACCGTCAGGTCAGGAAGTCTGTGAAAAACAACTTTTTGCCATCGTGGACAGAATCCACAATGTAGAAGTAAATGAAGAACAGATCACTCCTTTCCTACCAGCTATCGAAGAGTCGTTGCAACACCTTTCGAAAGAAGAAATCATCAAACGTTTCGCCTCTTTGGAGTTCAACCGCTTCTTAGAATACTACAAAAATGCACCGGACCTTAACATCGATGCACGCGAAAGCAGCAGCAAAGGAGATCGTGCAGGACGTAAATCTTCGAAAGGGTTCACCCGTCTGTTTATGAACTTAGGTTCTGTGGACGATTTCAGTCGTGGCGATATGCTTGGATATATCTGCAACAACGCTAAAATTTCAGGCAAGGCTATCGGCAAGATCGACCTTAAAGGGGTTTACACCTTCTTTGAAGTGGAAGACAGTGAGGTAAACAAAGTGTTCGAAGGCTTCAAAGGCGTTGATTTCAAAGGACGTCAAGTACGTATCGAGCTATCGGGAGACAGCAAGTCCGACAAAGGCGGACGTCGTTCGAAAAGCGGACGTAATGGTAGCGACAGAGAAGACAGAAAAGACCGCAACGGACGTAGAGAACGTAATGGAGGCTTCCGTGACTTCTCCGGCAAAAGACGCGAATCAAGAAGCAGCAGCAGATATTAATTCTGCCTGTCTTACCTCATAAAAAAAGAAGAACTATCTAGGATAGTCTCTTTTTTTATTATTCTTTTCTTAGGATCTAAGTATCGGGTTTTCTTATTTTTTAGCGAGAAGTTTTCCATCAGCTTGAAGGTATTCGGAATCAACTTTTTGAAGCGGCTCAAAGTCTCCTCCGAAATATTATCCCTGTCAAACGGTACATTTTTGATATACTCTTGGATTTCCCCTGCATGGCGTCCGTATTTATAGTCGTACGTAAAACGTCCTGTTTCATCAAGCACCACATGTTTATTTGTTACATTCGGAACGGATATATAGAATTCCGATTGCTCCCACATGTTGTGAGCTTTGTCGCTGAAAAGATTTCTAGCTGCCAACGACTCATACAATTCCTTAGCCACATACTCCGAAGGATCAATGATATGAATATTGTCGTCAATCAAATGGCGATAAACATAATTTCCCGATCTATCTTTGTAGTTACGTAACTCAGCAAACACGGTATTGATCTCTTTTATCAGATAAGGATAATGCGTACATCCCAAGATCAGAGCTTTCAAAGGTTGAGCATCTGGTGTACGACGCATCTGCTCCATCAATGACACCAAATGGTATCGCACATAATTTTCCGCATCGTTGAGTTGAATTACCGAGCAGTCATCTAGGTTAGGGTCATCACAAAGGAGGGCATTATTTTCCTTCTTGAAATTATAAACCTCCAGCAAGGCTTTATCAATCTTGTACTGTGGGTTATCCAACGAAGGGCCACGATAACTTTCCCAAGGAGCACTCACGTCCCTACGAAGAAAGTTAGGCTCCTCATCCACAGCTTCTGCAAGCCCATAGCCTCCCTGATTGAAAATCTGTATATCTCCTTTGTAGCCTAAGGCCTGTATCTGCTCACGAAGGGTACGCTCATAACCTTTCGATGCTATGGTTCCCACCGTAGCAAAAACACCGATAGAACCATTTTCATCCTTATCAAAAAAAGATAATGTACCTCGGACCGCAGCATTGATAACTCCTATTACGGGAATATTTAGACCGGTCTTCTCCATAAATTTCAAAGCATCATGAAAGCCATAGGCTGTAGCCGTATTACATGCGATGACGATAGCTTTCACGGGCTCCTTATCCTTTTTGAAATTCTGATCTTCAGCCTTTTGGTAATATTTATTACCTAAAAGGAACTGAAAATCTTTGATGATATGCTCCTTCAGCAAATCGTCCTTGCCGGCAGCATTGTAGTTGCCATAAGGCATGTTAGCTTGGTCTGCCAAGTAAATAAACTTCTCACTTTGAAAATCTAGCTTACCGTCCTTACCGGCTGCCTGCGACACATTATCGTACTGATCAAAATTCACCAAGGCATCCAGTACCGTCAGACCTCCGGTTCCTGAATCGAAAACACCAATAGGAAGATTTTTTAGATTTTTAGGGTATTTCGAAAAATCAATGTAATAAAAGCTCTTACGATCTTTTAAAATAGACTCTTCAATCTTCAGCTGCTGTGCAAAACTTGCTGATTGAGAATAACAAAAAAAGTACTGCCAAAGCAGTCTTCACCACACGCTTTTTCATATATCTTAGGTTGATTGTACGAAGTTAAGGATTTTACCTTTAATTCCTTCAGAAAGTTAAAAGGTACTACAAGTAAAAACTCATATATACTGTATATAAACGATAGAACTTATGATTTCTGATTCATTAAGGATCTTCTATGCGTTTATGCGTGGTTTTTACAATACTATTTAATATTTCGCTGCCTAATGGCTTCATAGATAACTATGGCAGCGGACACGGATACATTCAGGGATTCTATTTCTCCAAACATAGGTATCTTAGCCAGCTTATCTGAGATGCGGATAAGCTCGTCCGACACTCCTACATCTTCAGCTCCCATGATGATGCATGTAGGCACGGTATAATCTACATCGTATATAGAATCTTGTGTCTTTTCCGTACTTACTACCAACTGTACACCCGACTCTATCAGAAACTTACCTATCTTACTTAAGGAGTCATGACGACATACAGGAATTTTATATAAAGCTCCAGCTGAAGTCTTTATCGCGTCCGGATTGATTTCTGCAGATCCTTTTTTAGGTACGATGATAGCATGCACTCCTGCGCATTCCGCCGTACGTGCTATGGCTCCCATATTGCGTACGTCCGTAACACCATCCAACATCAATAATAAAGGAGTTTCGCCCTTTTCATAGATAGCAGGAAGAATATCTTCAATATTTTGGTAGGTGATAGGAGAAATTACGGCAATAACACCTTGATGATTTTTACGCGTTATACGATTAAGTTTTTCTACCGGAACCTGCTGATAACCAATATTACGCTCTTTGATTAAAGCTTTCAACTCCAACATCAAGCTGCCGCTCAAGCCTCGCTGGATAAACAAGGATTCTATCTCTTTACCGCTGTCTATAGCTTCTATCACGGCACGAATACCAAAAACCATTTGGTTTGACTCTTTTTGTTCTGCTCTTTCTCTGCGTTGGAAATTGTGTTGCATTCTTATGATATATTTAGAAGAACTGTTCTTCTGTTTTTTTTATTGTCTGTTAACTTAGTCCTAAATTGAAAGTTTTGCGTAGTACTTCAAGGGCTGGATTTTTTTCAACCATTGCTTGATACTTCTCTTGAGAAGTGTAAGCTTTTCGCACCACGGCTTGTTCTACCTGGTGCGATACCAAGTCTAAAGCAAAGTTTTGGAGCTCCACACGCAGATAGTTCAGGATGTCTATCTTACCCTCCCTTAACTGATCACTCTGCACCATATTTTCCACATCGATTTCAATGATATTGCCTTTCAACCTAGGCTCATTGGCAGTCATAATCGTGTACAGTGTAATACGGTTTTCTTTTTTAAACTTTTCTGCCAACGCATTCCATTTGTTGATGAATGCGTTGAAAGTTACTTCCCTAAACTCTGACCCTTGGATTAGTTCGTTTTCTTCCGCAACTTCTACCTCCTTTTCCTCAAAGACAGAAGTAAGACTAGGTACCGCTAGCGATGCTTTGACATTGCCCCATCCTTTTCCAGAGGTATAGGCACGTTTAGGTTCAGCAAAAGTTGTCGGCTTGTCAGAATTATTACTTTTCGGAAGGGAGGTCTGTGAAGGTGAAGCTACCGGCTTTGGTACTCCCATAGAGGTTACAGACTTTGTCTCGGGAGCTGCTGAAACTGCAA
>NZ_JXAC01000054.1 GCF_000814685.1 Sphingobacterium sp. T2 | reverse complement strand
CCAACTCAGCTTTGCTATCTTCTTAGCCCTGTCGTAATTGATACCTCCTCCTCCAACAACACTTTCTTCCATTTCCAAAACATAATAATCCTCCAACTCATTGGTCAGAAAATTTCTGTAATCTTCAATCTCGGACTCAGCAAAGTATTGAGGTATGTTTTGCTCTAACACACGAACCAACGGTTCAAAATCTTCATTTTTGTACTTTCTTATAACTATGGATGGTATCATAACACTGATTTGCCTCAAATTAACAAATTATCAGCTTAATTCCAAGTCAACGATATAGTTGTACGCTATCAAACAATATCTTTCAATTTAGGATTAGCATGCTTTTCATTGAAGCTTGAAATTGTTAATCCAACTCCTCTATCTGCATTTCTTTAGTTCGCTGTGTCTCTTCTTCCTGAAATTCGAGAAGCTCGTCATATGTATCATACACCTTCTCAATCTTTCCAGTCTGCTTATAAACATCTAATAGATTTCTTAAAATATAAGACTTATAAATATTAAGCATAAGGACCGGAGAATTAGCCAAAATATATTTATAAAGATCTATAGCTTCATCATAACGTTTTTGCAAAGCGAAACAACGCGCTTTCATAAAATTAGAATACAAAATTTCTCCGTCATTATTACGTTCCACAGCTATATTGTAGGCCGAATCAATATTCTTATAGACCTCAACAAAATTTTTGTCCAGTGCCAACAGATATGCATTGATACTATGATATCGAGAAATATAAATTATATGACTCAGCACCTTTCGTGTTAGAAATTGTGCCGCCATTCTATTATATTTTCTGATACTATCCGGTTGGTTAAGTTTCAAATAATTAGATGCAAGAAGGATATAAGAAACACCTTTATATCTTTGTACTTCTTGGGTCAATTTCTTTTCATGGATGACCTTATATAGAAAATCCAATGATTTTTGTGTTTCGTTATATTGGTAATATATAAGGGCTAAATTGAAATTATATCTATATAAAAGTAGTGTGTTATTGCTTTTAAGTAGCTTAGGATAAAGTTCGGAAAGCATCCTTAATTCTGTCAATGCATAGCCCATCCGACCGATAACCGTAGCTTCCAACAGCTGAAACTCATACAGCATATTTTGCAACTCCGGAGTAGTCGACCCCCTGAGGTAACTTATCATCCCTTTGATATAAGAAAGAATAGTGTCCGGTTCTACGAAAAAATATAGCTTTGAATAATGATTGAATAATATTTTGGAATAGGTAAGACTGTCTTTTTGGTAATTTTTATCAAGCAGATAATGCTTTTGAACAAAATTGCGGTTAAAATCAAAGTTTTCTTTTTTATTCTTATTTAACAAGTCATTTATTAACACATGCTTCTTCTCTAGTTTACTTGTGCTGTTTTATTAAGATTTATAACAGAGTCATTATACTGGTTCAACGAATCAAGAGAAAAAGATTTTGCACATAATGGACTGGTAAGTAGAAAATAAGATAGTATATAAAAAATAATTTTTTTAAATTTCATTAGGTAGATAATCCCAAAACTTATATAAATATACTTCAAATCCCTCAATACAAAGAATATTTTTAAACAGTGCTACAAAATCATTGTATTTCTTATTTAATTATTGTATTATTAAAACATCTTACTATGAAAAGCATCATTTATGAGAAAGGTTATCATTATAGAAGACCACCCTATAGTGGTTTTTAACCTTAAAATTGGTTTACTAAGTACAATAACGATGATATCCATATTGTTGATAATTTTTCTACCGGTAAATCACTTTTCGAATTTACAGGACTGAAAGATATCGACGTTGCTCTTCTGGACATCAATCTCCCAGATACAAGTGGCTTTGAGATTTGCCCCTACCTCAAAAAAGTAAATCCTCATATCAAAATCATTGGTTACTCTTCTTTTGAAGATTACGAATATATCAACAGATTTATGAAAGCCGGAGCCGACGGCTATATAGTGAAAGGGGCAAAAATCCCCACAATTTACGAAGCTATCACAAAAGTAATGAACGGTGAATTCTTCTTCTGTGAAATATCTAGTGAAAAACTAGAAAACATCCATAAAGATAATAGTATACCTACGGTAAAACTTACCAAAAGAGAAACACAACTCATTGAGCTTTTAAAAGCTAATAATTCATTAGACCAGATAAGTAAAGCTATTGGAGAAGATTTGAAGACTACAATCTTAATAATCGATATGTTAAAGGAAAAAATAAACTTTTATCAGCTTCCTGTCTTACTACCAGAATATTAATTTGGTGAAATAAAAATCATACTCTGTAAGTGATTCACATCTTATGAAAAAGCTGATCAACAAAACTGCACTACTATCACTGTTGGTTGGAATTTTGGTAGGTTGTCATCCACCAAATAACCCTCCACATACAGACAATGAGAAAGAAGGCGTCCTGAGTATAGAAAAATTTCTAAGCAACACACCTATTTCCGATGTAGATTTGAATGATTTTCCATACCTAAAAGTCCCCAAAGGAGCCAAATCGACCAATGAAAATATCTGCGAAAATTGCACCTTCATTTTTTATCTGGATAGCCTAAATAAAATCCCTGTTAAAGGACGTGTCTTTAGTGCTATGCTAGAACAAGACCCTGCAAATAACTTTGAAATCACCACATACTATGTCATCAAGAATATCACCGACCAAGTGAGTACTCTAGGAGGAATTAAAGTATTTGAAGGCGATGTCTTGCCTCCCATGGACGAATCGGTAAAGGATAATACGACATGGAGGTTAAACTTAAAAGATAATAGCCATGTCAGTAGCTACCTTATCCGACGAGGAGAAAGCAATATCCATATATCTGTAGCTACCAATCATATTCCTAAATTACAACTAATAGTCGTTGAAAGTAAAGAAAGTGTACATTAAAAAAAAAGACTTTGAAAAGTTTTCAAAGTCCTTTTTATGTCTTGGCTATTATTCGCTCTGCTCACCAATATCACCTAAAGAAGCAATATCGTTAAGGTTATATGGAGTCTCCTGATACACGTAATAGTTGAGCCAATTGTTGAACAAAAGGTTGGCATGGCTTGTCCAACGTACCATAGGTCCCTCATTAGGGTCGTCATTTCGATAATAATTTTTTGGCATCTCTATGTCCAGACCTTTTTCCAAGTCACGCATATATTCTTCATGCAGCGTGAATGGATTATACTCCGAATGACCAGTAAGGTAAAACTCCCTTCCTCCTCTTGAACTTAAAATGGCAATTCCCGCCTCTGGAGATTCCGAAAGGATGGTTAATCCGTCTTTGGACAACACTTCCTGCTTATCAATAGTTGTATGTCGGCTATGCGGAATGTAAAATTCATCGTCAAAGCCTCTAAACAACGGATATTTCTTCTTGCTAGCGGTATGTTTGAATACACCGAACAACTTTTTGTCCAAAGCAATTTTGTTGACGCCATAAAAATGATACAAGGCAGCTTGGGAAGCCCAGCAGATATATAATGAAGAGGTAACGTGTGTACGGGCCCAATCAAAAATCTGTACAAGCTCCTCCCAATAGTTCACCTCCTCAAAAGGAAGCATCTCTACAGGTGCCCCCGTGACAATCAATCCGTCGTAATATTGATTCGAAACTTCACTAAAAGTCTTATAAAACATCTCCAAATGCTCCTGTGGAGTATTCTTGGATACATGAGATTCCATACTCAAAAATTCCATCTCCACCTGTAAAGGATTGTTGGACAGAAGCCGGATAAAGTCGGTTTCCGTCGAAATCTTTAAAGGCATAAGATTGAGCACCAATACACGCAACGGCCTAATATCCTGAGTATTGGCCCTCAAATCACTCATAACGAAAATGTTCTCACGCTTTAGAAGTTCTATAGCCGGCAAATTATCTGGAATCTTTAAAGGCATACTTTTTCTCTTCCTCCTACTCTAGTTTAGATCGATTATTTAAGGTGAATTTAGATTTCAATAAGCCAAATTACAACTAATACTTTGTTTGAAAAAATTAGAATTCTTTTTTTTACAATTTTACTACGACGAAATCAAAATTTTACAAAAAGATAATTGGCTCCTAGCCACATTCTTCTTAGCTTCGCATAAAATTTAGTACCATGAATTTCTTTTCGAAAATATTCCCGACGCTCTTGCTAACCCTCTCCCTAGTGGGATGCAAGACCACTCAATGGGGACATAGCACTTCAACCCACAACTATGTCATTAACAGTCAGGTTGAAGAAGACAGCAGCATCATCCGATATTATTTGCCTTATAAGCAAAAGATGGAAATTGAGATGAACAGAGTCATCGCCTTTGCCGAAGACAACCTGTACCGCACGCGATCAGAAGCAGAATCTTCGGCTGGAAACTTTTTCGTAGATGCACTGCTGGAAATCGGAAAAACACTGGATCCTGACGTACAGTTTTCTATTGCCACAAAATTCGGTATACGTGCAGACATCAAGAAGGGAGATGTTACAATCGGCAATATCTATGAGCTCATGCCTTTTGAAAATTATATCACCATATTGGAAATAAAAGGGTCGGAAATGGCTAACCTGTTACAGTTTATGGCCAACACAGGGGGACAACCTATCGCGGGAATGACCATGAAAATCAAAGACGGAAAGCCGGTAGATGTCTTTATTCAAGGCCAACCTTTCGACATCAATAAGAATTATAAATTGGTGACCTACGATTATCTGGCTAATGGTGGCGACCGCATATTAGGACTAGACAACCCTATTTCGAGAAAAGATTCAGGAATATTGGTCCGAAACGGTCTTATCGACTACCTGAAGAAGTTAACAAGTGAAGGTAAAACCATAAATACTAAACTCGATGGCAGAGTTCAAATCATTAAATAGAAGAAATTTCCTAAAAAATATAGGAGTATTAGGCGGTACTATAGCACTAAGTCAGCTGCCTACAGACCTGTGGGCTAAGCCTACAGAAATAAAGCTTACCATCCTACATACCAATGACGTACACAGCCGCATAGAACCTTTTCCTATGGATGGTTCAAAACTACAAGGATTAGGAGGTGTAGCACGCAGAAGTACGTTGATAAACAAAATACGTAAGGAAGAAAAGCATGTACTTCTGTTCGATGCAGGAGATATGTTTCAAGGTACCCCCTATTTCAACCTTTTTGATGGAGAGCTGGAGCTTACCCTCATGTCCAAGTTGGGATATGATGCAGGCACCTTCGGCAACCACGAATTTGACAATGGCATTGACGGTATTCTCAAACATTTCGACAAAGCCAACTTTCCTTTCGTTACCTCCAACTACGACTTCAGCAATACAGCCTTGGCCGGAAAAACCAAGGAATACCTGATTTTGGAGCGAGGTGGAATACGAATAGGAGTCTTCGGACTAGGCGTCAATGTCGAAGGACTTGTAGACAAGAAAAACTATGCAGGGATGAAATATTTGGATCCTATTGCTGTAGCAAACAGAATAGTTCCTACGTTAAAGAACAAGCATAAATGCGATATTGTTATCTGTCTTTCTCATTTGGGATACAGCTATACCACGGATCAGATTTCGGATTTGAAATTGGCCGCCGCAACAAAGGATATCGACCTTATCATAGGAGGACATACACACACCTACCTAGAAGAACCAACCCGTGTCCTTAACGCTGCCGGCAAAGAAACTATAGTCAATCAGGCTGCAACGGGTGGAGCAATATTGGGAAGAATAGATTTTATCTTCAATCCCAAAGAACAAAACAAAAAAGGTTGTATTCAACAATTACAAAGTTGACAACAATATTGTATAATTAACCTTTTAAATTACATAAAAATAGATTGAAAGCTCTTTTTCAAACATATATAAACTCATACAAAGGATTATCGCAAGCCGCATGGCTATTGGCTTTGGTGATATTGATTAACAGAACCGGGTCCATGGTAATACCTTTTCTGGGGATGTATATGTCTTCGGAGTTGGGCTTCAGCAAGACTCAGATAGGTCTGGTGTTAGGCTGCTTTGGATTAGGAGCGGTATGTGGTTCCTGGTTAGGAGGTTGGCTGACAGACCGCTTTGGTAATTTTAAAGTTCAGGCCATCTCCCTGATGGCGGTAATACCACTTTTCTTGGTGCTACCGGCTTTCACTACCTTCGAAGGGCTGGCTCCTATGATTTTCCTGCTTTCCGTAGTGGCCGACACATTTAGACCGGCCAACTCAGTTTCGGTGGCACGCTATGCTAAACCCGAAAATATTACACGGGCCTATTCACTCAACAGGATGGCCGTAAATTTAGGGTTTTCCATAGGTCCTGCACTGGGAGGCTTCCTCGCCACTATTTCCTATCATTGGATTTTCTATGGTAACGCTATTGCTGCCGGATTGGCATGTATTGTCTTTATCTATTTCTTCAAAAACAGAAAACCTAATGTAACAACCAAAGAAACATTCTGAAGATACGAAAAAAGAGAAAAACGCTTATCGGGACGGTCTCTTCATCATCTTCAATATTTTATGTTGCCTCTTTTCAATGGCATTCTTTCAGCTGTTAAGTACTTTACCGCTGTTTTATAAGGATGTTTATCGCTTAGACTCCACACAGATAGGTCTTCTTCTAGGGTTTAGCGGCTTCGTCATAGTGGTTTTTGAAATGGTCTTGGTCCATTTCGTAGAACATCGCTTTACGGTACGGCAGATTATGGTGTGGGGTACAGCCATTACTTCCATAGCATACTTTATGCTGAATATAGATTTTGGGCTTATCTGGCTTTATATGTCCATGTTTATCCTTTCCACCGGGGAGATGCTGACACTACCCTTTATGGCTACAATCTCTATCAAACGAGCGGGATTACATAACCAAGGAGCCTATATGGGGTTCAACTCATTAGCCTTCGCTGCAGCCAATATCGTTTCCCCTTATTTGGAACTTACCTAGCTGAACACTACGGATACTTCACCTTGTGGACAGTGGCAGGTAGCCTACTACTACTTGCTAGTGGTGGATTCCAGTTTGTCATTACCAAGATGAAGATTTAACCTACGTTGCGTTCGTATGGCACACGAGTTAATATGGAGCGGCCCAGTGTTATTTCGTCCACGTATTCCAATTCTCCACCGAACGCTATACCTCTAGCTATGGTCGTAATCTGAATATCAAATTCTTTCAGTTTACGGTATAGATAGAATATGGTGGTATCCCCTTCCATAGTAGCACTGAGGGCTAGGATTACCTCTTTGACATCCCCTCGACGTATGCGTTCGAGAAGCCCTTCGATTTTTAGATCCGAAGGACCTACACCTTCCATCGGAGAGATAAGCCCTCCCAATACATGATAAACACCTTGATATTGGTTGGTATTTTCTATGGCCATGACATCACGAGTGTCCTCCACCACACAGATAGTCGTCTTATCACGCTTTACGGACTGACAGATCTCACAGACAGCTTCATCCGAAATATTGTAGCATTCGCGACAATACTGTATCTGCTCTTTGAGCGTAGTCAGGGACTGCACAAAACGTTGCACTTCGCCATCCGGCTGTTTGAGCAGATGTAACACCAATCGCAATGCGGTCTTTTTTCCGATTCCGGGCAGGCGCCCGAACTCCTCTACCGCATTTTCTAATAGCTTGGATGAAAAATTCATAATACAAAGGTAATTATTTTTTGTGTCAGCAAAATATCAGTATACGAAAGCATTGCTCCGTTCTGCATTATATTTTTTTATATTTCTGTTATGAAACCAACACTACAGATTGAATATTGCCCTAAGTGCGGATGGATGTTACGGGCTGCTTATATAGCCCAAGAGTTACTGACCACCTTTGAAGAGGATGTTTACGGCATTACGCTTATTCCTAGCGAGGTGAGCGGCCGTTTTCAGATACGTCATGAAGATTTTATGATTTTCGACAGAAAAAGAGATGGAGGCTTTGCAGATATCAAAACCCTAAAGCAGCGGGTAAGAGACCGCATCTGTCCTGAAAAAAACTTGGGCCATTCGGACAAAAAATAGCTTTCTTAAGGAAAATTTTAGTATAAGGATAGAAATATAATTTTTATTATATTGCAACTCTTGATTTGAGTTTAAAGAAGATGACGACAGGAGAAAGTAAAATTAGAAATTCGTTTGCCAACAAAACTTGGCAAGAGATTAAAGTGAAAGATTCATGGCAGATTTTTAAAATCATGTCAGAATTTGTGGATGGCTTTGAGAAGTTGGCAAAAATAGGTCCTTGTGTTTCTATATTCGGTTCGGCACGAACTCCTGAAAACCATAAATACTATCAGATGACCGTAGAGATAGCCAAACTTCTGGCAGAAAAAGGATACGGTGTGATCTCTGGGGGTGGTCCGGGAATTATGGAAGCAGCCAACAGAGGAGCTCACCTTGTGGGTGGAAAATCGGTAGGCTTAAACATCGAATTGCCATTCGAGCAGTTTCACAACAGCTATATAGACAGAGATAAAATTCTAACCTTCAACTACTTCTTCGTACGTAAGGTTATGTTTATGAAATACTCTCAGGGTTATATCGTGATGCCGTGGAGGTTCGGCACGATGGATGAGCTATTTGAAGCGATCACTTCTTATCCAGACCGGAAAAATCGCCCGCTTCCCTATCGTATTAGTAGGCTCGGAATATTGGGGCGGTTTGTTCGAATGGATCGAAAAGACCATGCTTGCCAATGCATATATCTCTCCTGAGGACCTAAAGCTGTATAGAATAGTAGATACCGCCGAAGAGGCTGCCGGACATRTCWWGCATCTTTCTTGCTACGATAATGATTTGCTCAACCAAACTTCTATAAAGAC
>NZ_JXAC01000053.1 GCF_000814685.1 Sphingobacterium sp. T2 | reverse complement strand
CAACCGGATATCATTTTGGATGTATCTGACTACTGGGACATCAAGGAAAAGTCGATTTTGGCGTATAAGACACAGTTTAACGCATCTAATAATGATGACGGCCCACAGACCTATATTTCCACCCCGGAATTTTTAGAGTATACGAGGGCCCGAGGTAGAGAATTCGGACGAAATATCCAGGTTGCCTTCGGGGAAGGTTTCACCGCTCGAAAACTGTTAGGCGTTGATGATTTATTCAGCTTAAGATAAAAAAACAAAAAGAGGGATTTCATTTTAAAATACCTCTTTTTGTTTTTAAATCCCGTTTACAATCTTATAATTGCTTGTCTAATTTTGCTGTAAGTACTGATTTTGGTACAGCACCGATTTGTTTGTCAACGATTTCTCCGTTTTTGAAGAATAATAAAGCAGGAATATTTCTGATACCGTAACGTACTGAAATATCTGGATTGTTGTCTACATTTACTTTGCCGACAACAGCTTTACCTTCATATTCTTTAGCGATTTCGTCAACTAAAGGACCTACCATACGGCAAGGACCACACCATTCAGCCCAAAAATCAATTAAAACTGGTTTATCTGATTTTAATACAAGCTCATCAAAGTTGCTATCTGTAATTTCTAATGCCATAACTATACGCTCTTTATATTTTTATTCCTCAACAAAGATAATTATTTCAGAGGTAATTACACGGTAATTGCAATGTAATAATTATTTATACACTATCAATTTAATTTATATTTGACTCCTTCCATGCTTTCAATGGTTTCTATCAGCTCATTGGTGATTTTAATTTTTTTCGTTTTTGCGGGCATTTCCACGGCAATGTTATCTTGAACATCCACCACCATAAATTTGAGCTGACAGTTTGCTACTTCTCCTTCAGGGGTAGTAGCTTCCACTGCCTCATGTATTTTATGGATTATTTCTTCATCAAGCTGGTGTAGGGCTATCTGTATGGTAAAGCTTTTAGCATACTTGTCGCGCAGGTCTGACAGTAGCTGTATGCTTTTCAACTCAAAGCTCCAGTTGCCTACTTGACGGAAACGTTCCTGTACCAGCCCTTTGATTTGCACGAAATAGCCTTCCTGAAGGTATCCTTTGAACTTGACGTAATCTTCGCCGAAGACCGCAATTTCGAAGGAGTCGGTATAATCTTCTATGACGAACGAGCCGAAAGGTTTTCCTGCTTTTGAGACTTTATGTGCTGCACTGGCTATAATGCCTCCCACTACGACTTCTTTGTTTTTTATTCTGTTGAAGTCTAGCAGCACTTCTTCATCCACTTCAGCGGCTTTAACTTTATTGATAAGTTGCAGGTCTGACACTTTATGTGGACAGAAATTTTTGATTTCGAATTTATAGTTATCTAGCGGGTGACTGGTCAGGTATATACCTATCACGTCCTTTTCGTACTTCAGCTTTTCGAGGAGGCCCCACGGCTGGCAAGGTGCTAGCACTGGCTCCGGCAGAGATGTGGCTGCTCCTCCTCCGAAGAGGGAGGCTTGTGCTGAGCTTTCGTTTTCGCGGAAGCGATGTCCGAATTTTATAGCCTTTTCTATACCTGTGCTATTGTCACCATCTTTATGGAAATATTGAGCTCGGTGCGTGTCTTTGAAGCAGTCGAAGCCGCCGGCATAAGCTAGGGATTCAAATGCTTTTTTGTTTGCTGCACGTAAATCTATACGTTTAGCAAAGTCGAAGATAGACTTATAAGGTCCTTCTTCACGATTTTGCACTATGGTATCTACAGCGCCGGCACCTACGCCTTTCACCGCACCGATTCCGAAACGTATGGCTCCACTTTCGTTTACTGTAAATTTGTAGTGCGATTCGTTGACATCAGGCCCCAGCACTTCGAGTCCCATGCGTCTACACTCTTCCATGAAGAAGGTCACCTGTTTGATATCGTTCATGTTGTTGGACAGTACGGCTGCCATATATTCTGCGGGGTAGTGCGCTTTGAGGTATGCTGTCTGGTACGCCACCCATGCATAACAAGTGGAGTGGGATTTGTTGAAGGCATAACTCGCAAAGGCCTCCCAGTCCGTCCATATTTTTTCCAGAATTTTAGGGTCGTGACCACGTTCTGCCGCTTGGTTGATGAATTTCGGTTTCATTTTATCCAATACGGTCTTTTTGTTTTTTACCCATGGCCTTACGCAAGACGTCGGCATCACCTTTGGAGAAACCAGCCAGCTTCTGTGAAAGCAGCATTACCTGCTCTTGATAAACTGTAATACCGTAAGTTTCTTTAAGGTATTCTTCGCAGGCTTCTAAGTCATAGGTGATAGGCTCTATGCCGTGCTTACGTCGGATGAAGGAAGGAATATACTCCATAGGTCCCGGACGGTAGAGAGCGTTCATGGCAATGAGGTCGGCGAAGACTGTGGGCTTAAGCTCCTTCATGTATTTCTGCATGCCGGGAGACTCGTACTGGAATATTCCGACAGTTTCACCGCGTTGGAAAAGCTCATAGGTGAGCTCATCATCGATAGGGAAGTTGTCGGGGTCCAGCTCTATGCCGTGGCGCAGCTTGACGTTGGCTACAGTATCTTTGATGAGGGTTAGCGTTTTCAGCCCTAGGAAGTCCATTTTCAAGAGGCCAGCACTTTCTACCACCGAGTTGTCAAATTGTGTCACCCATAAGTCCGAATCTTTAGCGATGGAAACAGGGACAAAGTTGGTGATGTCGTCCGGTGTGATAATAACACCACAGGCGTGTATACCTGTATTTCTCATGGATCCTTCTAAGACACGTGCCTGGCGGATGGTCTCAGCTTCCAGACCGGCCCCTTCGGCCAAGGCTTTAAGCTTGTTGACTGCTTCCAATTCTTCCGCACGCAACACCTCTTTGAGGGCTTCCTCTTCCATGGAGAAAATTTTGCTCAGCTTCAGGTTAGGGATGAGCTTGGCAATCTCGTTGGTCTCCACGAGAGGAAGGTCCAGCACACGTCCCGTATCACGGATAGAGGACTTTGCCGCCATAGTTCCGTAGGTGATGATCTGTGCTACCTGAGAGGCTCCATATTTGTCTATCACATACTGCATGACGCGGCTGCGGCCTTCATCGTCGAAGTCAATATCGATATCGGGCATGGATACCCGGTCCGGATTTAGGAAACGCTCGAAAAGGAGGTCATACTTGATAGGGTCTAGGTTAGTGATACCTAAGCAGTATGCTACTGCCGACCCTGCTGCCGACCCCCGTCCCGGCCCTACAGATACTCCCATGCGCCGTGCAGCAGAGATAAAGTCCTGTACGATGAGGAAGTATCCCGGATATCCTGTACGTTCGATAGTTTCCAGCTCGAAATCCAGACGTTCGCGGATCTCGTCGGTAATCTCTTTATACCGTCTTTTAGCTCCTTCGTAGGTGAGGTGGCGTAGATAGGCATTTTCACCTCTTTTGCCGCCATCTATCTCATCTTCCGGATGTTGAAACTCTTCCGGAAGATCAAACTTAGGAAGCAGGATGTTCCGGTTAAGTGAATATATTTCTACTTTGTCTAATATCTCTTGGATGTTGAGGATAGCTTCCGGCAAATCTTCGAAGGCTTTTTTCATTTCTTCTGCCGACTTAAAATAGTATTCCTGGTTTGGAAGACCGTAGCGGAAGCCACGTCCTCGACCTATAGGTGTGGACAGCTTTTCACCATCTTTAACACAGAGTAAGATGTCGTGAGCATGTGCGTCGGATTTGTTGACGTAATAGGTGTTGTTTGTCGCTACGATTTTGACATTGTGTTTACGGGCAAGAGCTATCAGCGTTTCGTTGACGCGGTCTTCGTCCTCTTGACCATGACGCATTATTTCTATGTAAAAGTCCTCGCCGAATTGTTCTTTCCACCACAATAAAGCCTCTTCAGCTTGGTTTTCACCGACATTCAATATCTTGCTGGGAATTTCTCCTTGCAGATTTCCTGACAGCACGATAATATTTTCTTTGTATTGTTCTACTACAGAGCGGTCGATGCGGGGAACGTAGTAGAACCCTTCGGTATAGGCTATGGATGCCATCTTGGCCAGATTATGATATCCAGCTTTATTTTTGGCGAGAAATACGACCTGATAGCCATTGTCTTTTCGGTTTTTATCTTTACGGTCGTCGCAGATATAGAACTCACATCCCACGATTGGTTTAATAATCTGGCCTTTTGGTTCATCACCGGCGGCAATAGCTTCCTGATTTTTGCTTCCACATCTTTGTTGYGCGCCTACACTTGCTGATCGAAATGGAACGCTCCATCATATTGCCATGTCTGTCATGTGCCACTGCCGGCATGTTGTGTTTTGCC
>NZ_JXAC01000052.1 GCF_000814685.1 Sphingobacterium sp. T2 | reverse complement strand
GACCAGATGGGAATTGCTCGGATTAAAACAGACAGATTTCCGATTCAACTTCCAACGACGTAAACAAAATTCCCCGAAAATTTTCGGGGAATTTTTTTAGTTTTTTGTTTTCCCTTTTTGATCCTTTAATTTCCTTCCTTTTAAAATTCTAATCGATAGTCTTCCTATCTAGCAGAATCGATTCATAACCAATATTTAGCTATTACATCCTGAAGGATTAATGTATAATTTACAAAATACTAAGACAAGAAAATTTATTAAAGGAGGATAAGACCACAGGAGAACTTACTTTTCGGGCTAAGGATAGAAGAAATAGAAATTTTCTTTTAAGGTTTTCCTTCTAAGCAATCACACACTATAAACCAAATGTGTTTGAAGCAACTGAATCAAACCAACTCCTATATCAGTATGGAGGATTTACTTTTTGTGTGCAATGTAGAAATAAAAAAGAGGCTGAAATGGCCTCTTTTTTATTTAAGCTCTTACTAATTCGAAGATAGTAATTTCCGGCAGAATGCTACTCTACCCGGATATCCGAGGAATCCGTACCCTACATTTACATAGAGCTGCTTGTGCCCTTCGGTATATAAACCCGCCCATTCATTGTACACATATTTAGCGGGACTCCATTGATAATGCTCACCACGTACGCCAAACTGCATGCCGTGTGTATGTCCAGCAAACATCACATCCACATCGGTATCCAACACCTGAGCTCTCCAATGCGAAGGATCGTGAGACAACAGCAGCTTCACCGCCTTTTCTTCTGTCCCGGCCAAAGCCTTCTTCAGATCTCCTTTCTTAGGAAAGCGGCCCGTACCCCAGTTTTGTACGCCTACCACGGCAATCTCTTCATTATCTACCTTGATGGTTCTGTGCTCGTCCATCAACAAGTTGTATCCCATCACCTTATGGGTATCTATAAGCTTTTGCAGGTTTCTGCGCTTAGCAGGACTGTCCTCCTTACCATAGAAATAGTCTCCATAATCGTGGTTCCCTAGTACCGAATAGACCCCAAGGTCAGCATGCAACTTTGCGAAGATATCCTGATAGTTGCGCATCTCGCTGGCAACATGGTTTACCAGATCTCCCGTAAAGAAAATCATATCCGGCTTTTCTCCCAACAGCATCTCCACACCTCCCAACACGGCTTTCTTATTATAAAATGAACCGGAATGTATATCCGAAATCTGGGCTATGCGCATACCATGAAACGCCTTAGGAAGATTTGGAAGCACCAACTTCTGGTAGCGCACCTCATAATCATATGCCGAAGAAAGGACACCCCATGCCAAGGGAAATACAGGCAAAGAAGCCACCACAATACCCGACTTCAGCAAAAATTCGGACCTAGAAATCTTGTTGGAATGATCTTCCGTCTCCGGCAAAGGCTTCTCCAGCTCTTCCAGATTGTCTTCAACGGATTTTTTAGGATTTACGCTTAAAAGCCTAGAAAGCCAAATACCTCCTCTTCGCAGATCATCTATCGCTAGCACTAGCACATAAATAAACTTGCTTACCGCCGTCAAAAAGAAAGCTACAAGAATCATAGAGCGGTAAATAAGAGGAATATTATACTTAAGCGAAACGAAAAGGCCGATGAGCAAAGCTATAGAGTAACCCCACCACACTATACCGAACCACTTCTCTCTGACGAACCTGATTTTTGTCGACCGAAGAGAAAAGAAGATATAGAAATCGAGGACAAAAAGCAATATAGCGTTAAATACTAACATCATCAATCTCAGTTGGAAAGGACCAATCGCTTCAAGGATTGAATCCATTTCGGATTATCATTCAAACTTTCCACCATCACCACCTCTTCACCTCCCAGCTCTTTGAATTCGTTGGCGTACTCTACCTGAATTTCATCCAATGTCTCTATACAGTCTGACACGAAAGCCGGGCTAAATACCAACAATCTTTTCACTCCTTTGTTTGCCAGCTCATGTAAGGTATCCGAGGTGTAAGGCTGTATCCATGGCGTCTTACCCAGACGGGACTGAAAACATACCGTATAGCGCTCTTCAGTGATGCCTATGCGCTTGGCGATAGCCCGCGAAGTAGCATAACATTGGGAAAGATAGCAATACGGATTCCTTTCTTTCTTACATCCCGTACATCCGAAATCCGGACACTTCAGGCTGCCGCTAGGGTCCACCTTCCCCAACTGCCTCACCGGCAAACCGTGATAGCTGAACAATATATGATCGAAAGAATTAACATCATGTTTCATGCCATTTTCGGCATAAGCTTCGATCATCAGGTCATCCTCACAGAAGCTGCTAACGAAAGATATTTTGGGAATGTACTGCCAGCTGCGGACAATCTCCATCACCTTTTCGATTACCGAGCCCGACGTTGCCGATGCATATTGCGGAAACAATGGTATTACAGTCAGGCTTTCCAAAAGCATTCCCTCCAGTTTCTTCAAGGCTGAAGCTATAGAAGGGTTCTGATAGCGCATGGCGAGCTCTACATGATATTCCTCTCCCAACGCCTGCTGTAGCAGCTCTTTCTGTAGCTGCGAATAGTGCATCAAGGGCGATCCGTGCTCTTCATGCCAGATGGTCTTATAGGTCTCTGCCGACTGCGCAGCCCGCTTAGGTACGATAATACCTTTCACCAAAAGATTTCTACCCAAGACAGGGATATCCATCACGCGACCATCCATCAAAAATTCGGTCAAATATTTTCTAACCTCAGGTGTAGTAGGAGCATCAGGAGTCCCCAATTGCACCAAAAGAACACCTTTTTTACCTTGATAATTCATTGGCACAAAAATAAAAATTATTTATAAGCCCCCTTGTAGAGTTATCGAAAATGATAATGACATGACGGGTATTAGAAGTTTTCCAATGCTCTTTTCACATCTTCCATAAGCCACATCGGGGTGGATGTAGCACCACAAATACCCACTGTATCTCCTTCAGCGAAAAGTGTCTCATCCAGCTCTTCCGGTCCGGAAACAAAGTAAGTATTGGGATTGGCCGACTTGCATACATCATAAAGCACCTTGCCGTTGGATGATTTTTTACCGGACACGAAGACTATTTTGTCATACTGCTTGGCAAAATCACCCAAATCCTCATAACGGTTGGATACTTGTCGACAGATGGTATCATTGGCCTTCACGTCATACCCTCTCTTGATAAGTTCTTCTTTAATTTCGTAAAACTTGTCCACACTTTTGGTCGTTTGGCTATATAAAGTAAACGACTGAGGTAGATTTATACTGTTGAGCTCTTCTAAATCTTGGAAAACGATAGCTTCATTATTGGTTTGTCCCTGCAGACCGATAACCTCGGCATGGCCATGCTTACCGAAAATAAGAATCTTCTCATTCTCATCGTAAGAGGTCTTGATACGGTTTTGCAGCTTCAACACTACCGGACAGGAAGCATCAATAAGGGTAATATTATTTTCCAAGGCTATGCGATACGTTTCGGGTGCCTCTCCATGGGCACGAATCAGCACCTTCTCATTCTGCAAGGTAGGAAGAACGTCATGGTTAATGATACGGAGTCCCTTTGCCTTAAGCCGCGCCACCTCTTCATCATTATGCACAATATCTCCCAGACAATACAGATAGCCGTCTTGTTCTAGAATCTCTTCGGCCATGTCTATGGCGTATACCACACCAAAACAGAACCCCGAATCTTTGTCGATCGTAACCTGCAGATTTTTTGACATATTACAAAGTTACTAAATTGCCGTCTTATCAAAAAAGTTTGGACCAATAACTAAAAAACATTCAATTTAATATTTCTTTATATTTTTTCAAAATCTTTACCTTTGCAAAAAATTTGAGAAAACAAGGTATGGCAACGAACAGAACTTTTACGATGATCAAACCAGATGCAGTAGCAAATGGTCACATCGGCGCTATTTTAAATGACATTATTGCCGGCGGTTTCAAAATCGTGGCAATGAAATATATTAAATTGTCAACAGAAGCTGCTAGTCAATTCTATGCAGTACACAAAGAAAGACCTTTCTTCAACGATCTAGTAAGCTTCATGACTTCAGGACCTATCGTCGCAGCTATCTTAGAGAAAGAAAATGCGGTTGAAGATTTTCGTAAATTAATCGGTGCTACCAACCCTGCCGAAGCAGCAGAAGGTACTATCCGCAATAAATACGCAAAATCTATCGACGCTAACGCTATTCACGGTTCTGACTCTGACGAAAACGCAGAAATCGAAGGTAACTTCTTCTTCTCGCAATTCGAAAGATTCTAATTTGAAATCCGCATAAGCAAAAAAGGACAATCCGAAAAGATTGTCCTTTTTGTTACAAAACATTTAAAAATTTCTTTTTCCCAGATATTCGTCCTCCTTAGAGGTCATCAGCTCTTTATCTTCCTTTTTCTTATCCAGATACCCGCATAGGTGTAGCACACCATGGATAATCACGCGATGCAGCTCATCTCTCTCAGTAACACCGAACTTCTCTGCATTTTCGCGCACACGCTCCACCGAAATGAAGATATCGCCCGCAATAACATTTTCCTCCTCCGAATTGTCGAAAGTGACAATATCGGTATACGTGTCATGATTAAGGTATTGCTGGTTTATGTTCAGCAGATAGGCGTCCGAACAGAAAATAAAATTCAGCTCGGCAACACGCTTGAAACCTTCCGCCTTGACAGTTTCTCCTATCCAAGCTCTTATTTTGCTTTTATCTTTTAAGGTGAAGTCAATGTCCTCACTAAAAAAAGAGATATCCTTTAATGCCATTATTTAAAAACCTTTTGATTCCATATATGATTGCAAGATAATTGTCGCCGACACCGTGTCGATCAACGCCTTACTTTGTCTTTTATTTTTGCGCATACCCGATTGGGCAATAGCCGAAGATGCCATCTTGGATGTAAACCTTTCGTCCACCTCCACCACTTTAATCGACGGAAATTCCTTCTGTAACTTGCGGATAAATCCTACCACATGCTGTGCCGATTCTGATGCTGTACCATCCAGCTGCAGTGGCTTCCCTACCACGAAAGTTTCAACCTGTTCGGTTTTCAGGTATTCCTTCAAAAAGGTAAACACCTCATCAGGATGTATCGTAGTCAGGGACGTTGCTATTATTTGCAGCGGGTCCGACACCGCAATACCAATTCGTTTGGTTCCATAGTCAAAGGCCATCAATCGCATAGGCTTCCAAAATTTTAACAAAGGTACGATTCCATTTTGAGGATAAAAATCTATAACTTTGGTAGAATTTATTATACAATCATTATGCGACAACTTTATTTATTTGTTCTCATCATCTTCCTTCCCTCTTTTGTGAAGGCTCAATCGTATGAGAAAGAGATCGAAGAATACCGCAAAACCATCAAAACACAGCTCGAACAGGACGCCTACGGCCCTCTGCGCAAGGAGAATGTACAATATCTATCTTATTTTCCGGCAGACAAAAAGTATGTCGTGGAAGCGAAAGTGAATTATTTATTTAACGAACCTTCCTTCCGCATGCCTACCTACGACGGCACCAGCAACGAATACAAACGCTTCGCCCTGCTAGAGTTCGAACTCAACGGTGAAAAAACTACGCTTACCGCCTATCAGAGTGTTTCCCTACTCCAAAACCCTAAATACAAAGATTATTTATTTTTACCCTTTTTGGATTTGACAAACGGTGAAGAAACCTACGGTGGAGGACGTTATATCGAGCTGGATGCTTCGACCATCAAAGACAACAAGATTGTCATAGACTTCAATAAGGCATACAACCCTTATTGCGCATACAGCTCCGGCTACAGATGTCCTCAGCCTCCGGCAGAAAACACCATCTATCAGAAAATATTAGCCGGCGAAAAGAAATATGTCGGCCCAAAGAACGAAAGACCCGTAAATAAAAATATGGCACAAGGATTTACAGATAAAGAAAAAGCTATTATCCTCAGTGGAGATAAAGAAAGCAAGATGCATGTATATCAGGTTACGGATGAAAAAGAACTTGCCGTCCTGCGCACGCCCTCCCAAGACGTGAAGGTCGACGACCCTCTGTTGGAAATCTTGGAAAAAAGAATGCTGCTTACCGTTCAGGATCCTGATCATCCCGGCGTAGGTATTGCCGCGCCACAGGTAGGTGTCAACAAAAACCTTATCTGGGTGCAACGTTTCGACAAAGCCGGCGAGCCGTTTGAATTTTACATTAACCCTAAAATCATCTGGCGCTCCAAACTTACTCGGCTAGGGGCGGAAGGCTGCCTCTCTATCCCCGACAGAAGAGAAAACGTGAAACGCAGCTACGCCATACGTCTACAATACTGGGACAAAAAGGGTAATATCATCGAGGAAAACATAGAAGGCTTTACCGCTGTTATCTTCCAACACGAAGTAGACCATCTCTACGGTATACTCTATCCGGACCGCCTAGAAGAACAGGAGAAAAACCCTGATGTCCCACTAAACGATAAAATTCAGTTTTCCATAAATCCGCAAGCAGTAAGACCCTAATAAAAAACGCCGACTGATTCTGTCGGCGTTTTTTATTGTGTTTATCGTTCTATTAGTTTGATTTCAAATAGTTGTGGCCACAGTTTTCCGGTAACGAAAAGACGTTTACCTTTGGCGTCATATGCTATGCCGTTAAGCTCATTGTCCGTCTGTTTTCTCCCTTCAGCCTCCGTATAAAGCCCCACAAGATTAATCCTTCCTTCGACCATACCGTTTTGTGGATTGATAATAACGATAATATCCTGACCGTATACATTAGCATACACCTTTCCTTCAATATATTCCAGTTCATTTAGATTGGCAACAGGGCCGTTCTCATCATACACCCCAATAAACCCTTCTTCTTTTCCGGTTTGTGCATTCAGAAAATACAGCTTGTTACTGCCATCCGACTTGATAAGACGGCTGCCATCGTAAGTGAGTCCCCATCCTTCTCGACTGTTGCCATACTCAAAGGAACCGATCTTTTTAAAGGTATTCTTATCGTAAAAAAACCCTTTGTTATGCTCCCAGGTCAAAAATACAATCTTATCACCCACTATGGTCATCCCTTCACCAAAGAAATCCTCATTCGGTTGTTCGATTTTGATAATTTCACCTGTGTTAAGGTTTACCTTGCGTAGAGAGGTCACTATTCCATCCAACATGCTCGGCTGTCCTGTAGTCTCGTACAAAACCCCGTCGGCATATTGCAGACCTTGTGTATAAGCTTTGGTGTCATGCGGGTACCTGTTTACCACCTCAAACCCATAATTTTTTGCGGCTCCCGGCAGCACCACAATATTGCTGTATGCTATATCTTCCTTACCTTCAGCATACACCTTAGCAGAAAGAGAGCGGTCTCCGAAGCCATAGTTTTTAGTGTCTAACTGTACACTAGTGGTGTCTGTCTTTCGGGCAATAACTTCTCCATCCACCGAGTACACCACAGAATCTATACTGTTGAAAGGAATATTCAGCTTTAGGGTTACAACCTCTCCGAAAGCCACCCTTGTACCTGACTCAGGGTGAATAAACTCGAACTTCCCCTTTGTGGATTTACATCCGAAAACACCCAACACCCCTAACAACGCCATTCCTGCAAAATATCTGATATTCATATTGCTTTGTTATTTCCTGTTAATCATTCCAAAAAGCATCTTTGATAAGCTCTACCCTGCCGTCCGCCAAATATACCGAAACAATATCAAAACGTATATCGCCCTCATACCCTTGCTGTTCGATAAAATTTTCGGCAGCCTCCTGCAGGTGTTGTCTCTTCTTCTGATCCACAAAATCCACAGGCTCTCCAAAAGACGTCATGCTACGGCTCTTCACCTCAACAAAGACCAAAACATCCCTTTCCTTAGCCACAATATCAATTTCCCAACGTTTGTAACGCCAGTTGACGAAAAGTATGCTGTACCCCTGACCTTCCAGATATCGGGTTGCCAACTGCTCTCCGTATTTTCCGCTTTCCAGATGTTTAGCCATAATCTATTTGACAACCGTATTGCCCAACAGCTGTCCCAGCATCTTCTCCGCTTCTTTCAACTTCTGGTATTTGTGCAGCTCTATCTCCATATCTTCTGGAGAAAGATTCTTCTTCAGCTCTTCCCGCACACGAAACATTTCCCGTTCAAACTTACGCTTTTTAATCCTGTAGATTGCTTGTATGACCAAGTCTTTGAGATGTTCTATTTCCTGTGAAACATAGATCTTACGCTTCTCATCATTCCACTTCGGGCTTACCTCATACTTGCTGGCCACACAGTCTATAGCCAATGCCGACACCTCAGGATCTTGGCTGGAGACAAAGTATTTTGCATCCGGCACCTCGAAGTTTTCGGCCTTCCTTCTGAACTCCTCCACAATTTTTGCTGAAGCAGCATCTTCAAAGGTCACATCCTCAATACTTCCCAGCAGATAGGGCGCTACAGGAGTATCTCCGTCCCCTTCCCATGTCACCAGTTCCTGACCATAGTTCAATAATATGCGTATGATTTCTCTTTCCTGCAATATGTCGGAGGTAAACGAAGTGGCCACTGTCGGCTCGTTGCTGCCTCCCACTCCTCTTTCTTCGTCCGTCAGGAAAAGATCCGCCGGAGGCTCCTGCGGGCTGACAGTCACCGCCCCCTGTTTGGATGCAGCCTGCGCCTTTTTCTCTTGCGAACGAGCCTTGCTGATACGCATCTTGTTGAGCTCTGACAGCAACACCCGTTCCTCAATATCCAACAGCGTACTACACTGACGTATAAATAGAGAAACCTTGATTTCATCAGGAATCAAAGCGATGCTTTGCACAACCTCTCGGATAACTTCCGCTCTTTTGATAGGATCGTCATGTGCGTCCTTAAGTAGAATATGAGTCTTGTAGAAGATAAAATCTTCCTGATGCTGTTCTATATACTCTTTGAAGGCTGCGGAGCCTACTTGCTTGACATAAGAATCGGGGTCATTGCCATCCGGGAAAAGCAAAACTTTTACGTTAAGTCCTTCCTCCAAAAGCATATCGGTACCCCGCAAGGACGCTTTGATTCCCGCCTCATCCCCATCGTAGAGGATGACAACATTTTTCGTAAAGCGTGAAATCAGCCTTATCTGCCCCGTAGTGAGGGAGGTTCCCGAGGAAGCTACCACATTTTCTACGCCGGCCTGATGCATGGCTATGACGTCGGCATACCCTTCCACCAGATAGCATAGGTCGGCATCCATAATAGCCTTCTTCGCAAAATAGATACCGTAAAGGACATCCGATTTATGATAAATCTCGGACTCTGGTGAATTGACATATTTCGGAACAGACTTGTCGGTCTTGAGCGTCCGCCCGCCGAAACCTATCACCCGCCCCGTAAGATTATGGATAGGGAAAATAACACGCCCTCTGAATCTGTCGTACAGCGAATGGTCGTCTCGCTCTATAGCAAGGCCTATCTCTTTAAGATACTCACTCTGGAAGCCGGCCCTCTTAGCCTCATCTACCAAAGCCGTCCATTGGTCAGGAGAGTAGCCTAGCTCAAACTTCTTTATTATATCTTCTCTGTAACCCCTCTCCTTGAAGTAGGACAACCCAATAGACTGTCCTAACTCCGTCTCCCATAGATTTTCTTTAAAAAACTTGCTTGCCCACTGGCTTAGCACAAAAAGGCTCTCACGTTTATCTTGCGCGGCAATCTGTTCCGGCGTACGTTCTACCTCCTCAATTTCGATATGGTATTTATTGGCCAGATAGCGGATAGCCTCCGGATAGGAGAACTTCTCCAGCTCCATGACAAACTTCACTGCATCACCTGCCGCGCCACACCCGAAACATTTGTAAATACCTTTAGAAACGGAAACGTGAAAGGAAGGCGTCTTCTCATTATGGAAGGGACATTTCCCGATTAAAGAGGTTCCCCGTTTCTTTAAATCCACAAAATCTCCTACTACCTCATCAATACGGGCGGTATCTAGCACTTTATCTATGGTTTCTTTTGCTATCAAGATAATTCTCCTTTGATGTTCGACGCGCTTTTCCTCAAATTTAGAAATTATCCCCCATATTTAGGGCGAAATAACATTTTATAACACTTCTATGTGAAAAGTACTTACAAACATTTATTACTTTTGTTAGTAATATCAAAAACAACAAAATGGCTTTTCAAATAAAGAAAATATGCTGTATTGGTGCCGGTTACGTTGGTGGCCCTACCATGTCCGTTATCGCTAAGCAGTGTCCTGATATACAGATCACATTAGTGGATGTTAACGCTGCACGTATAGCGGCCTGGAACGACGACAATTTGGACAACATTCCGGTGTACGAACCAGGACTGGCTGAAATCGTAGGAGAGTGCCGCAACAGAAACCTCTTTTTCTCAACCGACATCGACAAAGCCATAGATGAGGCCGATATGATTTTCATCTCCGTGAATACCCCTACCAAAAATTATGGTAGAGGAAAGGGGATGGCAGCGGACTTGAAGTATATAGAGCTCTGCGCAAGACAGATTGCTCATGTAGCGAAAAACGACAAAATCGTCGTAGAAAAATCTACCTTGCCAGTACGTACGGCAGCAGCACTAAAAAGTATCTTGGACAACACGGGTACCGGCGTAAACTTCCACATTCTGTCCAATCCCGAATTTCTGGCAGAAGGAACAGCCATCAAAGACCTGCTCGAACCAGACAGAGTGTTGATAGGAGGTGAAAACAAAGATGCCATCCAAGCGTTGGTGGACATTTATGCCCGCTGGGTGGATAGAGATAAAATACTGACCACCAACCTTTGGTCTTCAGAACTTTCCAAGCTTACGGCAAATGCCTTCTTGGCACAGCGCGTCTCTTCTATCAACTCCATTTCGGAGCTGTGTGAAAAGACTGGCGCCAATGTGGACGAGGTTGCCAAAGCCATAGGTATGGACTCGCGTATAGGCCCTAAATTTTTGAAAGCATCTGTAGGGTTTGGTGGCTCTTGCTTCCAAAAAGATATATTGAACCTTGTATATATCGCCAGAAGCTATAACCTTCACGAAGTGGCGGACTACTGGGAACAGGTCATCATCATGAACGACCACCAAAAACACCGATTCGCCGACAACATTATCCAGACCCTTTTCAACACGGTCAACGGTAAAAAGATTGCCATATTAGGCTGGGCCTTCAAAAAAGATACTAACGATACCAGAGAGTCTGCATCTATCTACGTGGCGGACTATCTGCTCAACGAATTGGCCAACATTTCGGTCTATGACCTAAGGTGCCGGCAGAAAAAGTTTTTATTGACCTAGACAACCTGAACTCTCGTCCTTCGGAAGAAAATAGAACCTTAGTAACCGTAGAAAAAGACCCTTATCTGGCCTGCAAAGATGCGCACGCCATAGCCATCCTCACTGAATGGGATGAATTTAAGGATTACGACTGGAAACGTATTAAAGAGCATATGATGAAACCGGCCTTCATCTTTGACGGACGTAAGCTGCTCAACCGTAAAGAGATGGAAGCTCTTGGATTTATTTATTATGCTATTGGATGAAATAAAAAACATAAAAGTGAATCGAATATATTACCTTCGACCTTTTTATCGTTTTAATTACCCTTAAACTSTAACCATTWACCAATGACTTTACAAGCTAATCATTGTTT
>NZ_JXAC01000051.1 GCF_000814685.1 Sphingobacterium sp. T2 | reverse complement strand
GCACGCCTCGGTGTCCCCGTCCGGCCGCTTCCCGGCACGCTCTTCCCTCCAGCGTTGGTAGGGGCGCGGCTGAAAGTTGGCAAGTAATAGCCAATACCTTTACGATAAGTTCGCTAGGATTTTTTGTTATGCCCTGTAATGAAATTCTGTAAGGACTTTAATTTCCCCAGATCACATTTTTGAATAGCCTTTTCCAAATGCTCAAACTTACGGCCCTCGTCAAAAAAATCAATTCAATACCCGTTCATCATCTTTGGATAGACCTTCTCTTACATGCTTGAGCGTATAATCTCTCAGATTTGCAGGAGATGGATTTTCTAGATAGATATGGAGCTTACCCTGCTCTTTCTGAATATGATAGTGTTCTAAAACTTCTTTTTTAAATAACTCAAAATCGAACATACCGGAAATATTGGAATTCACCTTATATCCTAACATCTTTCTCGCCTCCTCACAACGGAAAAATCAGAAATATCGGAAATAGCGGAAATGTTTGGTTATCAGTTGTTTTGGCGAAATAATTTTGCTTCACGAATCATGCCTATCCATAGTGCATTAACAGCATAAAGATAGGAAAAGGATTCCATATGGTAAACCTGTAGAGTGGCTGTCTATAAAGCCGGGAAGATATAAATAGCTGCTCTCAGGAATATCTCTTCCCACCATTCAGAAGGCCTTCTGGAAATAAAATGCTGGTCGCAGTAAGGACAACTGCGACAGAAGAGGAGTTCTTTATTCAATTAAACTAAAAATGAAGACAATTTTATTTCTAGCAATGTTATTTCATCAGGTAGGGGAAATATCGGTTGCTGTAGTACAACATACTGTTGTGGCACAAGCTGCGGATAATGAAGAGGACAATAATGAGAATAACGACCAAAATACGGGAGATAAAGGTACGCCACGACCTAAAGTAAAAATCTTACGCACTCGTTAATAAGTGAGTAAGTTCCTAAACAGACAGGTATTGTTTTACCTGTCTGTTTATTTTATTATTATTATTGTATAATAAGCCAATTATTATATCCTTTGAGAAATTTAGTATTTATACCACTGCTTATTTGGTTTCTTTCTTCGTGTATGAAAGGGAAGGAGGGCCAAGTGACGAATGTATCCCCAAGAGATGAGGTTAGGAAGAGCCGAATGTATTATGATAAAGCTCTTAAATTTCTGGATACTGATGTGAGCGACAGCTCTTTCTTTTATTTTGAGCTTGCCAAAGGGGAGTTTCTCGCCGAGAAGGACAGCACGATGGCCGCAACCTGCCTTGTACAGATGGCCATTACTCTATTTTACGAAGGCGATTATTATGGTTCGCAAGAGACTTCTATTGAAGCCGACAAGTTGTTGGACAAAACGGATACGGCCCACCATAACCTTATGGCGATGAATTATAACTGTCTAGGAAATGCTATATCAGGTTATGGCAATCACAATAAAGCGATACAGTACTACGATTTGGCGATTCAATATAGCCGTGATGCGAACAATTCAGCTACTTATCTTAATAATAAGGCTGTAACATACTATTATGATAAACAGTATCAACAGGCTTATACTATATATGAAGAAGTGCTAAAAAATACGGCTGATGGGACCCTAGATTACGCCAGAGCCTTATCCAATTATGCCAACACCCGATGGCACATAGACAAGAAATATAATCCATTACCTGACCTGCATAAGGCTTTGTCCATTCGAAGGGCCAACAACAACCTTTGGGGTGTCAGTGCCAGTGTTTCGCATCTTTACAATTTTCACAAAAACCGTCATCCGGACTCTGCACGTTTTTATGCAAAAATGAGTTATGAGTTGGCGGATAAACTGGGAAATCCTAACGATAAGATCAATGCTTTGGATAGGTTAATACGGGTGGGAAAGACGGACTCCCTAAAGTATTATTTCAGCATGTATACGGCACTGACAGACAGCATACGTGTGGCACGCCTGAAAGCCAGCAATCAGTTTGCCATGATACGTTATGAAGTTGAAAAAAGCAAAAAAAGAAAATGCCATACTTCAGAATGCCGTGTTGGATAGAGATCTTAAGATGGCAAAACAAAGAGCTCTCGTCGTTGGCATGACTGTACTGGGGATCTGCACCATGGCGTTTTTTCTCTATTGGAACGACAAAAAGAAAAAACAACTTCGACTGGAAGCAGAAAATATAATCAAGGAAAACAAACTTAAAACGTCCAAAAAGGTGCACGACGTGGTCGCAAACGGCATCTATCGCGTCATGTCGGAAATAGAGTACGGTGAAGAGCTGGACAGAGAAGATATGCTCGACAAGCTGGAAGTGCTGTATGAAAAATCCAAGAGATATATCTTACGAACAGGAGGAAGAAGAACAGGGAGAGGAAGAGGTAAGCTTTGCACAGGAAATTGCAGCATTGATAAAATCTTTCGGTCGTGATAATCTGAAGGTATTGATTGTGGGCAATGATGATGTGTGGAGCTTTGTAAAGCCGGTCATCAAGAAAGAGCTTTTTCCTATTATCCAAGAGCTTATGGTGAATATGAATAAGCATAGCGGCGCTACCGAAGTCATCCTTAAGTTCCAAATCGAAGAGGGACAGCTTTCGCTGTCGTATTCGGATAATGGAGTAGGGCTCCCTCACGATAATGAAAAAAGGAAATGGTTGGATAAATACGGGAAACCGTATTAATAACTTGAATGGACAGGTTATTTTTGGGAAAGAACCTAAAAGAGGAACACACATTCAGATTATCATTCCTCTAAACTAAAATTGTAAGGTATGTTTAATAAAGTACTAATTGCCGAAGATCATGAGATAGCCAATCTTTCTGTACAACGCACGCTGAAAGATTTGGGGGTGGAAGAAGCAAAGTATGTATATTACTGCGATGACGCATTGGCATGGATAAGTCGTGCATTGCAGGAAGGACGTCACTACGACTTGTTGATAACAGATTTGTCATTTGAAGAAGATCATCATAAGCAGCGCATAACAAGTGGTATTGATTTGATACAAGCCGTTAAAGTCATACAGCCGGATATAAAGATCTTGGTGTTCTCAGGAGAAAGTAGACCTGCTGTTATCGACCGCTTATTTAATAAATATGGCATCGATGCGTATGTGCGTAAGGCACGTCATGATGCTCAACATCTCAAAGAAGCTTTCCTACAGCTGCATAAGGGAGGTAGCTATATCTCTCCAGATATCAAACCTCAGATTAAGGAACATCAGTCTACGAATTCAGCGCCGTAGACATATTTATTATCCAGCTACTTGCTGATGGTGTAAAGCAAAAAGATATTCCGGAGCGTCTGAAGCAGAAAAACCTCAAGCCTTCCGGCCTCAGCAGTGTAGAGAAAAGACTTAACACCATGCGCGAAGTATTTTCCTTCACCAAGAATGAGCAGCTCATTGCCTACTGTAAGGACAAAGGCATCATCTGAAGTTAACTACTACCAATTATAACTAACTCATGAAGTAGACCGACAGGTTCTACTTTTTTTTACATTTTTTTCACTTTTACGGGAAACCGTAAGGAATGGCTGAAGTATAGCCTTAGCTTTGATGAGATTTTAAAATTATAATACCAGCCAGTTATATTATGATAGGTAATAATTATTTAATTCAAGATACTCTTTCTGATACTAACGCAATTTTGCAAAGAATAAAACATGAGCTATCACAATCCAAGCAGGAAATATTGGTAGCAATGGCATGGTTTACTGATGATGAGCTGTTTGATATTTTAATAGATAAAGCAAATCAAGGTGTTGTTGTTAGTGTCATTGTTGCTGATCATAGTGACAACGAAAAATTAAATTTTGATTTATTAAATCATATTCCTACTGGAGAGGTGATAAAAATTAAGAATGTAGGATATGGAATGATGCATCAAAAATTTTGCATCATTGATAGGAAAATAGTAATAAATGGATCATATAACTGGTCTAAGAATGCTAAGAATAATCATGAGAATGTTATAGTAACCAATCTCTCAAAAACAGTAGATGAGTTTTTGGAAACTTTTTTTAAGATAAAAAACAGATCTATTCAATTAATGAATGGGGCTTCACTTGAAGAGATCGAAAAATTAGAAGAATTACAGAGTAAAAAAGAATATCAAGCCATGACGCAGGAAAAGACCATAAGTTTTCATGAGCAATCAATAAAGGAATTTAAAGAGGTT
Organism: Sphingobacterium sp. T2; assembly: GCF_000814685.1. Classification (GTDB taxonomy): domain Bacteria; phylum Bacteroidota; class Bacteroidia; order Sphingobacteriales; family Sphingobacteriaceae; genus Sphingobacterium; species Sphingobacterium thermophilum. The sequence continues at coordinate 3,449 of NZ_JXAC01000051.1, read as the reverse complement.
TTAGATAATATTATTGCCTCTGAGGTCGGCTCTTTGGATAAAGAATTAATAAGAAGTAGCGCATACAATAGAGCTAAGGAAAATAATGGAGATCATCAGGTCCTTTCCCAGGCGATGGATAGACTTTAGTATTCAAAACTTTTTAAATGAAATAGAAGTTGTCGACAAGAAAAGAAGACAAGACTCAAATCTAAGATTGATGAGCAAGTTAAAATTGGTATAACCAACCTAGAACTGAAGACAGAAAACGAAATTAATTCGCTGAAAGAAATACATGCTTTAGAACAAAAGAAATTAAGAGGAAGAAATATTAATTAAAGAAAAGGAGATAGAAAATGCTAAGGCAAATATTGAGAGTAATAAAAATACCAAAATTCCTTTTTTTCAAAATCAGATTGAAAAGATCAAACAAGCGATTAATGACCATAAGATAGACTTCGTTAAACCGCCGATAAATTGGCCTAAATCAATAATTTTAATTGGTCTATTACTTTTATTGCTAGCCTATTTATTTGTTTTCTATTCTTCCGTTGCTTATATATTTATATTTTCTAAACAAGATATGCAGGAAATGCTAGACAATAATGATTTTAGTGAAATGCCGGAAGTATTTAATCCTCATGCAATTTCTAATATTTGGGATAAAGGTGTGGGAGGCATTTTGTTTCTGTTTTTATTTGTAACGATACCTATTGCATTAGGTATGTTTGAATTTATTATCTACTTCTTGTTTCTAATTCAGAATCCTCCCAAAAAGAAGAAAAGCTTTCCGGAATGGAGAAAATTTTGAAATTTTTTACTATCTCAGGAGGTAATATTTTGATATTTATAGTAGATGTAATTATAGCTTATAAAGTTGCTGTAAATATAAATGACATGGAATTGTTGACAAGGGAAAAAGAAACGAAAGCTTCAGTTCTTGAAATAATTTTTAGCACGAATTTCTGGCTTGTATTTGTTTTGGGAACTTTAGGAGTTTACTTATTCTCTAAAGTATTTAATTCATTGATCGATTCTCTAAATAAAAGGAATCAGACATTCCATCAAGCAGTAACCAAACAAAAAATTGATAATCTTGAAAGAGAAATAGACAAATTGGAGACCGATAAACTTAGACTGAATGAAGAGAATGATAAACTGACTGCATGCATTTCCAATTTTGAATTTGAATTGACAAGACTAAGACAAAGCTATAATCAAGCTCCTATAATTTTAGCTGAGAAAATAAAGGATTTGAAGCAGCTTTTGAATACTTGTAGCGAAAAACTTCTGAATCTATCAAATATTTATAAGAGTCAAATTGATAACGATAAGCTTCCAATATCTAAATCAGAATTAGAAAATAGATGTAATATATTTATGGAGGGTGGAGTAAATACTTATATGAATATTTTTCAATTCAAATAGCTGAAGCTAAAACTAAAGAAGCAATTGATGAGATAGAAAATTGGTTAACATCCCTGCAATTTTATTCTCAATCTTCTTCGGAATTAATGTTGAGCACATTGACTGCATCAAAGGCTAATTAAACATAAAAGATTAAGAAGTTATGCAAAATATCATATTATTTGTTTTAAGTATTGCATTATTATGTTCGTGTGGCAATAACTCTTATAAAGAAAAAAAAGAGAGTCAAGGCACAGATATCAAATACGACTTTAATGTGCTGTTTGTTCCTGATTTATCTAACAGAATAAATCTTTCTATACATCCTAAACCCATTCATGATACTACATTGTTATATCATATTCTTGATAATGTTGTTCAATTAATTGATTTAAACAACAGAAAAGTAAAGCAGGCAGACATTTATAAATTTGACTTTGTCAATAAAAGTATACTTTCGAAAGGGATATGTATCCCTGAACAGATGATTATAGATTTATCCCGATTCGGAAATAAGGTTCAAGAGGAAGCGGTGTATCTTAGGGATTCAATATCCAACGATATTAGAAAATTTAAAGATAATATTGGCAGGGTATACGATTATTCATTGACTCATACAGCTGGAGCTGACCTATGGAATTATTTTAATGAAACAATCAATAGCTCCTTAAAAAGGGACGAGGTTATAGTTCAGAAAAATAAGAAAAATAATATTACTAAAAAGTATAAAGACGTTGTAGTCGTATTAACAGATGGTTATATCGAAAATAGTAATAAAGCAGAAGGATATAAACTAGATCAGCAATTAATAGAAAAAATAAGAAAAGATTTTATAACAAGTGGAAGTAAAGATTTGAGTGAGTTCATTCGTTCTAAAGAGACTTATCAAATAATTCCTACCACTAATAAACTAACTGGCGTCAATGTGTTGGTTTTAGAATTGATTGATAGGTCATTGGATAAAAATGGGGTGGCATTAAAACAACCTACTGATTTCCAAATTATGAAGGTTGTTTGGGAGGAATGGTTAAAAAATTCCGGAGCTCAGAATGTCGAGATACATCAAAGTGTTATTATGAAAGATGATGGATTTAAAATTTTGAAGAAGTTTATGGAAAAAATCTAGTCTTCCCCTATCTATGTAATGCTTATACTTACAGCAAAGAGCCTAGCTACTCTTTGCTATTTTTATTTATCTTACCGTATTTACTAGCGCATCTTTGTTTTATTAAGATTTCGGATGAAAAGATTTCTAATACCTTTACTAAGTTTATATTTTTTGGCTTGTCAATCCCAAAGCTTTACATCTTCGGAAACGAGTTTTGATTACAGCTTTGAGGCGGCTATGTATCACGATCCTTCTATCTTTCTTGTAGATAAATTTGTGGATGGGGATACCTTTTGGGTGCTGAACAAAGATCAGCGTAGGATTAAGATACGTCTTATAGGTATTGATGCGCCGGAAGACAGAAATGCTTTTAACAAGAGGAAGCATCCTTTTGGAGCCCACTCCAAAGCCTATTTGGATAGCGTGCTGACCAGAAATCCTTATCTGAAGCTTACCTTTGATATAGATTCCTTGGATCGATATGGTAGAACATTGGCTTATGCCTTTCTGAATGATGGCACTTTTCTCAATGAGTTGCTGGTTAAGGAAGGGTATGCCACGCTGATGACCATTCCGCCCAATGTAAAATACGAAAATCGTCTGTTGCGGGCACAGCAATATGCCCGCAAGCATAAGCTAGGTATATGGGATGACAGATGGCAGCAGAACGACTAACGTTCGTATAATTCTATAGGCATGCCGTACCGGATCTAGTAAAAAAGACAAATTTTTTGCCGGTAAGCCTTGTCTTACKCCATCTGGCCTTCGAAGTGGAAAATATAGAACAAACCGTAGAAGAATTAAAGCAGCATATTTCGGTAGAAGCCATACGGATAGACAGCCTTACCGGCAAAAAATTTGTCTTTTTTTACTGATCCGGACGCATGCCTATAGAATTATACGAACGTTAGTCGTTCTGCTGCCATCTGTCATCCCATATACCTAGCTTATGTCT
>NZ_JXAC01000050.1 GCF_000814685.1 Sphingobacterium sp. T2 | reverse complement strand
CGGCGATAGTCGTAGTACCGACAACATATTCATMGTCAGCGTGGACATTACGGTTGTGGAGGGGTGGCAGCAGCCCTCAGCCGCCGACAGTTTGGCATCATCGACAACTGGCTATGCCACATTAAAGATGTGTACCGCATCCACGCCAAAGAGATTGACGCTATAGCAGATATGGAGAAAAAAGCAGACCGTCTGGTAGAGCTGAACGTCAAAGAGCAGGTGTTCAACCTATGTACTACTTCCATCGTCCAGAATGCATGGAAAGAAAGAGACGATCTTGCCGTCCATGGTATGGTCATTAACATTGCCACAGGAGAGTTGATAGATACAGGTAATACCTTCACCAACAATAGCGACTTGGGTGAAGTTTTCGCCTACAAATAGAAAAAAAGCACTCGAAATTTCGAGTGCTTTTTGATTTATTTTTAGTGATGGAAAAGTGCAAATAAAGATTAGGAGTTAGCCTTTTTGGTCTTAATCTTAATGACCGCCTTCTTGTTGCTATTGCCCAAATATTTTTTTGCTTTATCCCCTTTTATGAATAGTGATAGAGGAGATTTCTTCGGGAGCAAGATCCGACAACTCAAAATTATCCTTCATGACATTCTCATCTACCACATAGAGCAGATCGTTGCCACGCGGGTTTTTATTTCCTCTGAGTCGGAAACCTGTCACAGCTATAGCCGAATCGGCATTCGCTAGCGCCCCCATAGCTATCTTCAAACTCTGGTCTCTGAGGCTCTTCAGCTCTTGGAGGTTTATTTGCTTATCGTTGATGAAGAATTTTTCTCCATTGCCCCAGAAAGTAAAGGCCATGGATTTGCTAATGCTATCTGTCAGTTTCTTTACCGCTTCCGCATCATAAGAAGGAAAAGCTGTAGCTCCAAGGTAGATTTTCTTGTGAAAAGCAGAGTCCCCGATAACAAAAGATACGGCCCCTTTGACACTATCAACCAACCTTTTGGCATCAAAGCTTTTTGTCAACGCTTTAATATTGTCATTTCTCATTATGGTGAGCGCCGAAATAAGGGAATCCCTCCCGTCAATCTTTATTACCGGTGGTTCAGGTACGCTCAGTGTCTTAAAATCTACAAGAATGCCTGTGTCTGGCGTAATAATCTGTTTAACGGTGCCTTTTGACTTTATGATTATGGTGTCTTCGGGAACTTCTACAGCTACCAAAGGTATTTCTCCCGTAAAACGTACGATATCTGTAATAACTTGATCTGCCTTCTCTACGGAAAATGAAGCACCCGCCATCAACAGAATAGGAAGCAGAAAGGCATACTTTCCTAAATGCACTTTCGAAGAACGTTTTTTATTCATCATCATAATACGTTTTTTTAGGATCTTAAAGTTGAAGCGCGTGCTCACATCCACAGACAAGCCATTTTGTGTCACATGCAACAACGAATATTGATATTTCTGTTTGTCTACACCTTTGTTCAACACTTGCTGGTCCGTCAAAAATTCCAAATTCTGACGCACAGCCTTACGTATAAGCCATACAAAGGGATTGTACCAACACAATATGAGGATGATCTCAAAAGTAAGAATGTCTAGTGTATGAATCCCCCTTACATGTACGCTTTCATGTGCAAAAATGTCATATAATTCCTTCTCTTTATGCTGAGGCCTATGTACGTATATCTTGTCGAAGAACGAAAAAGGAACTACCGGAAACAGCACATTACGGAAGCTGTAAGAATTCCATGTGGAAGCTCCGAATTGCGATGGATGCGTCTTAAGCTCAACAGCTGGATAAGAAGAACGAAAAAAGAAAACTGCCGCGACAATTTCCATCACTGCAATTATGCTGTCCGTCAAGGTGAAAGCCGCCTCTTTGACCTCCTCACTAGACAACGACGCCAGTAACGACAAAATATCAGGAAGCTGTTGCGCCGGAATAACCTCATAGCGCATGAACCAGCTTTTTACATCCCAAAAAGGATATACAAAAGCGTACATACTGCCCAGCAGTAGATACAGCCGGTTCATCTGGTAGAATGTAAGTCCTCTCAATAAGAAATAGTATCCTAGGTACAACAAGGCCAACAGCAGGTTGACTTGTATAATATAGGTTAGTAGACTTTCCATAATTTTAGGATTTATTGTTCTTTATCATCTCCAATATTTCTTCCAATTCTTGCGGGCTAAGCTTTTCCTCTTTCACAAAGAAAGAAACCATCTCCTTGTAGGAATTCTTGAAATAATCGCCCACAAAAGAGGTCACAAACTTAGCTCTATAGTCTTCAAGGGAAATCAAAGGCTCGTATCTTTTCGCATTGGCATATTTTACGGCTTTCACATACCCCTTACGCTCTAGATTCTTTATGGTAGAAGCCAGTGTCGTATAAGGAACCCTCTCCTCCGGCTTCATGTTTTCCAAAATTTCCTTCACAAATCCACCGTTCAGCTCCCAAATCGATCGCATAGCTTCTTCTTCCTGAATAGTCAATTTCTCCATAACACACGTAATATTTTATTTCAAAGGCTAAATTACGAACTTTTCGTAGATGTACAATTTTTTCGTAAAATTTTAACACTTTTTCACAATAGCTGGTTTTCAGCACATTAACACATTTATTTTGTTGGCTTGGTAAATCAAGACGTGCCTCATGTGTTGATGAAACGTTCCAACTTACCCATTAATAAAATGTTATGGAAAGAAGAAGGTGTATATGTGCTGAGTAAGAACACAATTTCTGATGCAATCAAAGAGGGGACAAACCGAGCAAATAACATTATAATTTCACTAATGATTGAAGATTATCCCGGTGACCAATACTTAATTAATAAAGCCAAAGGGGCGTTCAATATTAGACGTTATTTAGATATTATTGAATTCAGACATAAGGACAAAATATTGACATTGCAAAATCCTTATAAAAACAAAGGAGATTGACAAATCAATCTCCTTTGCGTGGGTTGTCATACCATAAGGATGACATCCCTGTAGTACAAATAACCTAACCTTTTAATATAAACAAGTATGAACCAAAGAATTGGCATCTTCTTCAATAACCTAATGTCAAAAGTGAAAGATTTTAGACAAAGTCTTTCTGAAATTGTCGCTAATGAAGCTAAGAGCTCCTATGAAACGAAAAGCTCGACAAGAGCCACGTCGGTCTAAATGATGAAATAATTCTTTAATAATGGTATCTGGATGGTAGAAAATGGAACGATTTTACATTTGGTTTTTCGGGGCTATCCACAGTTAAATCATAAAAAAAGACCGTTTCGGGGTCATTAAGCCCCCCTAGGGAATTAACTGTGTATATGTTTTTAATTTTTCTTATATTGTCTACGCGATAAGCAAAGGGTAACCCATTTCGGAAAGTTATCATTCTAACCAAATTTTAGGCAGAAATAGATAATCAGGGAGTTAAACAGTATTGTGTCTTACTATTAATATGACCGATAAATGGCATTTTAAGTCCCTATAAGTTTAGAATTTCTTATTGAATTTTATACTTTTGTATAATACAAGAAAATTGATTATGTCGGAAACAGCATCTATTACTTTAAATGGCAAGACTTTAGAGCTGCCTGTTATCACAGGAACAGAGAACGAGAAAGCTATTGATATTTCACAATTAAGACAACAAACAGGATATATAACTTTAGACCCAGGATTCAAAAACACAGGTGCTACCAAAAGTGCCATTACTTTTTTGGATGGTGAAAAAGGTACTTTTAAAATTAATCGCGGCTATAAGATCGAAGACTTAGCCGAAAAATCTACCTTCTTGGAAGTAGCTTACCTTTTGATATACGGAGAATTGCCAACTAAAGAAGTGTTGGAAAAATTCAAGGTCGGATATCAAATCCCAAATGATGGTTCACGAAGACATGAAAAATTTCTTCGCGGGATTCCCATCAAAATCTCACCCTATGGGTCAGCTTTCGTGTTTGGTAGGTGCTTTATCAGCGTTCTATCCAGAATCTTTAAATCCTAATCAAAACGAAGACGAAGAGTACCGTACTATCGTAAACCTTTTAGGAAAAATGCCTACCATCGTTTCTTGGATTCACAAGAAATCGTTAGGTCATCCAGTAGTATATCCTAAGAAAGATTTCGGATATATCGACAATTTCATGAATATGATCTTCGGCGAAGTAAACTGTGATAAGATCTTCGACGAAGTGGTGTTGGACGCTATGCGTGTGTTGTTGATTTTACACGCTGACCACGAACAAAACTGTTCTACTTCTACCGTACGTATCGTAGGTTCTTCAAATGCCAACCTATATGCTTCTATTTCTGCAGGTATCAACGCCTTGTGGGGTCCTCTACACGGAGGTGCCAACCAAGCCGTTATCGAGATGTTGGAAGCTATCAAAAACGATGGTGGCGACGTTCAGAAATACATTGCCAAAGCAAAAGATAAAAACGATCCGTTCCGCCTTATGGGCTTCGGACACCGTGTTTACAAAAACTTCGACCCACGTGCTAGAATCATCAAAAAAGCGTGTGACGATGTGTTGGCTAAATTAGGTGTTAAAGATCCTGTATTGGATATTGCAAAGAAACTGGAAGAAGCCGCCCTTTCGGACGAGTACTTCATCCAAAGAAAACTATATCCAAACGTAGATTTCTACTCTGGCATTATCTACCGTGCATTGGGCTTCAGCTCAGAAATGTTTACTGTGCTTTTTGCCTTAGGCCGTCTTCCTGGATGGATTGCCCAATGGAAAGAAATGCGCGACAACAAAGAGCCTATCGGTCGTCCAAGACAAGTATATATTGGTGAAGTAGACCGTGAATATGTAGACATCGAAAACAGATAATCATTACTTTCATTTTCATAAAAAAGGCAGGATATTCCTGCCTTTTTTATTTATTAATGATTAATCGTCATCTTCATCATCTATATCCCACCAGTCACTGCTCTGCAGCTCATCGATCTCGCGGCGGTCGCGTTTGGTAGGACGTCCCGTACCGCGATCCCTCTTCAATATAGGGGCATGAAACATGGATTTAAAGCCGTAAGTTTCCTCTACCGGCGTCAGATCTTCATAATATTGTACGGCCGTCTTGGCGTCTACCCTCCTCTCCAGCAGCCCGGTGACTTTCACCACCTTCTTCTCTATTCCTTTCTGTATGGTGAAAGTATCCCCCACCTTCACGACATACGAGGCCTTCACATTCTGTCCGCTCAGCTTGACACGTCCGGCCTTACAGGCTTCCGTCGCTAAGCTGCGCGTCTTGAAGATGCGGATAGCCCACAAATATTTATCGATACGTAATTTTTCAGACTCGTTTGCCATATCCAAAAATACCATTATTCTCTTAAAATATTACTTTCTACACACCAAGGTTTTAAAGAAAAATAATCATATTTGTAGTTAATAATAACGAATACTAAATCAAAAAAATGGAAATTCTAAAACTTCAAAAACTAGTAGAAGAAGCTTGGGAGGACAGACAATTATTAGGTAATAAAGAATATTTCGAGGCTATCCAAGCCGTGATCATGAAGTTGGACAACGGCGAGTTGCGTGTAGCGGAACCTATGGGATCGCTATGGCATGTCAACGACTGGATCAAAAAGGCCGTAATTTTATATTTCCCAATACGTGATATGAAGGTTATCGAAAACACACCTTTCGTCTATCACGACAAGATGAAGTTAAAAACCAACATATAAAGAGTTAGGCGTACGCGTAGTACCGGGAGCGTCGGCACGTTATGGGGCCTTCCTTGGCAAAGGGGTTATCATGATGCCTTCCTATGTGAATATCGGTGCCTACGTAGATGAAGGTACTATGGTAGATACTTGGGCTACGGTAGGTTCTTGTGCCCAGATCGGTAAAAACGTCCATCTTTCTGGAGGTGTAGGCATAGGTGGTGTGTTGGAGCCAGTACAAGCTTCTCCGGTAATTATTGAGGACAATGTTTTTGTAGGTTCTCGTGCCATCGTGGTAGAAGGGGTACGTGTGGAAAAAGAAGCCGTGTTGGGAGCTAACGTAGTACTTACCGCGTCCACCAAAATTATTGACGTGACAGGTGATGAGCCGGTAGAGTACAAAGGCTATGTGCCTGCCCGTTCGGTGGTAATTCCGGGCTCATACACCAAAAAATTCCCTGCCGGAGAATATCAAGTGCCTTGTGCTCTTATCATCGGCAAGCGTAAAGAATCTACAGACAAGAAAACGTCTTTGAACGATGCTTTACGTGAACATAATGTAGCAGTATAACATTAGCACAACCATGGCTCGCACCTTAGTAGATAAAGAGGACTTAAATAAGGCCTTAGAAACACTGAAAAATGGAGGAATAATATTGTATCCCACCGACACTATATGGGGTATAGGTTGCGATGCGACAAATCCTGAGGCTGTGGAGAAAGTTTTCGCACTGAAAGGCCGTGACAAAAGCAAAAGTATGATTGTCCTTCTCCATAACGACAATCAGCTTGCCGGCTACGTCAACGACGTGCCGGAAGTGGCATACCAGCTTATTGAAGTGGCTGACCGCCCGATGACCATCATCTACTCCAACGCCAAAAATCTGGCATCCAATGTGATAGCAGAAGACGGAAGTGTCGGCATACGCATAGTAAATCATCCTTTCTGCCAGCAGCTATTACAACGCTTCAGAAAGCCTATCGTGTCCACCTCAGCAAACATCAGTGGCCAGCCTTCTGCTGCTGCCTTCGATGAAATCGCCGAAGAAATAAAACAAGGAGTAGACTACATCGTGCAATATGGCCAACAAGATACTACGAAGGGAAAACCTTCCATTATCATGAAGCTGGACCCTTCGGGAAAGTTTGAATTTATACGTAAATAATCAATTTGATATGAAAAAGTTAGTTAGTTTGTTCGCTTTCGTCTTAGCAATGACCGTTACTGTCTTTGCACAACAAAGCATTCAACCGGCAAAACCAGGGGTTAACTACGGTAAGACTATTACTGCCAAAAATGCTATCTCTGTGAAAAAGTTGGAGCAGTCCTTGAAAGAGAAAAAAGAATACACAGGAAAGATTGAAGGCGAAGTTGTAGGAGTTTGCAAAGAAAAAAGGTTGTTTTCTCACATTAAAAAGAGAAGGACAAGAAGAGCCTATCATGGTTCGTTTCAAAGACTACGGCTACTTCGTCCCTACCGACATTGTAGGTAAAAAGGTTGTGATTGAAGGGAAAGCCAAAGTCAAAGAGCTCTCCGTGAAGCAGCTGAAACACAATGCAGAAGATGCAGGCAAAAGCGCTGAAGAAATAGCAAAAATCACCTCTCCAAAAACAGATATCAACATTGTTGCGGACGGTGTGTTAGTCGTTAAATAAATATTAACATCGAATCAAAGAAAGGCTGTAGTAGTTTATTACAGCCTTTTTTTTTATTTTTACAGTATAATGAATAAGCTAACGACTCATCCTTGTCAATCTATTAACCTAAGAGGTCGGCTCATGACTTTCGAGAAACCCAAGATTATGGGGATACTGAACGTTACACCCGACTCTTTTTTTGATGGTGGTAAACATCAATCTCTAGAAAAGGCTCTTATCCATGCCGAACAGATGATAGCCCATGAAGTAGATATCATCGATATAGGAGCCTATTCATCCAGACCGGGAGCACCACTGATTTCTTCTCAGGAAGAGATGGACAGAGCTCTGCCTGTCATCGAAGCGCTAAGTAGACAATTTCCTGAGGTTCCGCTTTCAATAGATACCTTTCGTGCGGATGTCGCAAAGGCTGCTATTCTCGCCGGAGCTCATATCGTCAACGACATTTCGGGAGGACTGTTGGATGACGACATGTTCAATACCGTGGCTAAGCTTCAAGTGCCTTATGTGCTAATGCATATGCGTGGTACACCGGAAACCATGCAGCAGCTGACCGATTACGACGACGTGGTAAATGATGTTGCCGTAGACCTAGGTAGCAAAATTTCCAAGCTTCGGGAATTAGGGGTAAGAGATATTATCGTAGATCCCGGATATGGGTTCGCGAAAACTATAGAACAAAACTACGAGCTGCTATTCCGTGTGGACGAACTTCATTATCACGGTTTACCTATCCTGGGAGGCATTTCCCGTAAGTCGATGATATACAAGAAACTGAACATCAGTCCGCAGGAAGCCCTAAACGGTACGACAGCACTCAATACTTTACTGTTGGAACGTGGGGTACAGATCTTGCGTGTACACGATGTTAAAGAGGCAAAACAACTAACTCAATTATTATTCTAATCACAGTATGAAGAAAAGAAAAGACATCCTGACGATAGGTTTTGCACTGTTTGCCATGTTTTTTGGAGCAGGCAACCTACTCTTGCCACCTTTTATAGGACTTCAGGTCGGCGAACACACCCTCATAACCATCTTAGCCTTCGGGCTGACAGGTATTCTCCTTCCTTTTTTGGGAATCCTATCCATCGTTAAATCTGGAGATACCATCTACGACTTAGGAAATCGGGTGAATCCATATCTTGCTCCCATTCTCGGAACAATCATTATGCTCTGCATAGGACCTTTAATAGCTATCCCACGTACGGGAGCTACCACATTCGAAGTAGGAATATTACCTAACTTTCCCAACTTCAATCCTATTATATCCTCTATTATTTTCTTTAGTCTCACATGGATCTTGAGTATTTCACCCTCTAAGGTGGTGGATATCATAGGAAATATTCTTACACCTCTTCTTTTGGTGCTTTTGTTTATCCTGATTGTGGTAGGTCTGTTGCATCCTATCGGGCCTTTTGCTTCTTCCGGATTGACCCCTACACAGTCTTTCAAGTTCGGTTTTACCGAAGGATATCAGACAGTAGATATGTTAGCCTCTCTGGTATTTGCTGGCATCATCATCGCGGCAGCACAGGCCAAAGGATATAAAGAAATTCATCAGAAAAGTTCAAGTAGTAACATCTGCCGGAGCCATATCTTCTCTTTGTCTCGTGTGCATATATGGAGGGCTCGTCTACCTAGGAGCCACCTCCGGTATTGAAGACAAAGAAATAGGCCGATCAGCATTATTGATACATATAGCGCGCAGCACCTTAGGCGATTTGGGAATGATAGCCATAGGTTTATGTATTGCGTTAGCATGTCTTACTACGTCTATCGCTCTCACTACGGCTGTAGGCACCTTCTTCTCAAAGCTTACAAACAACAAGTTAAGCTATAAACTGTTGGTAACCCTATGTACTATATTTTCCGGTGTGCTGTCTATTTCCGGAGTGGATAAAATCATTCAGTTTGCCTACCCTCCATTAGCGTTTGTATATCCTATCGCCATTACCTTGGTGCTCTACATTCTTATTTTCGGAAACTTCATTAAAAGTAAAGCTCCTTATGTGGGAGCTTTGATAGCGACAACAGTGGTTGCTGCTTTCAACGTAGGAATCATGCTAAACCTGCTGAATCAAGAGCAGGTTCCTTTCTTCAGCCAATTACCACTATCCGACTTAGATCTAGCTTGGGTAGTTCCATCTATCCTTGGTTTTCTGATAGGATTAGCTTTCGATAAACTGAAAAAGCAATAAAAATAGGGCTAAGAAATTCTTAGCCCTATTTTTCTTCAGCCTTCTAAACTTATCGCACGGTACTTCCCGGTTTGATAGCCGTGTGCGGACTGACGAAGTCCAATCTTCCGTCTGCATCTTCTGCCATCAGAATCATACCCTGTGATTGTATTCCCTTGATTTCTCTTGGTTCTAAGTTAACAAGAATAGAAACCTGTCTACCAATAATTTCTTCCGGCTTGAAATATTCTGCAATACCGGAAACTACCGTACGCCGGTCGATACCGGTATCTATTTTAAGCTTCAATAGCTTTTTGGTTTTGGCGACCTTTTCCGCTTCTAGGATTGTTCCTACGCGAATATCTAATTTCATGAAGTCATCGAACGAGATATTGGCTTTTGCCGGCGTCACGGGAGCTGCAGCCTTAGCGTTTGCTGCTTTTGCTGCCGCCAATTTTGCCAACTGAGCTTCCACCTGTTCATCGGTAATCTTTTCAAATAGCATCTGTACTTCTCCTAGCTGAGCATCCACCGGAAGGATGTCCGCCTTACCGGCCTTATCCCAGCTTTGAGGGTTTATGTTAAGCATTTGAAACAGCTTCTCAGTCGTCTTAGGCAAGAACGGCTGTCCCATAATAGCTAGGTTGGCTACAATCTGCACCGCTACATTGAGGACAGTTTTCACGCGCTCTTCGTCTGTCTTAATGACCTTCCATGGCTCTTCATCAGCCAAGTATTTGTTGCCTAGGCGGGCAGCATTCATGAAATGTGCTAAAGCTTCACGGAAACGATAGTTGCCAATGGACTGGGCAATAAGCTCCGGATATTTGCTTAATTCGTCAAATACAGCTTTATCGGTATCATTAAACGCCGAACCCAACAACACCTTGCCTCCAAAATATTTGTGAGAAAGAACCATCACACGGTTTACGAAGTTACCCAAGATAGCGACAAGCTCATTATTGACGCGTGCCTGGAAATCTTTCCATGTGAATTCACTATCCGATGTCTCAGGCAAGATTGACGTCAACACATAGCGTAGTTCATCTTGCTTGCCCGGGAACTCTTCCAGATATTCGTGCAACCACACCGCATGGTTACGTGAGGTTGAAAGTTTGTCACCTTCGAGGTTGAGGAATTCGTTTGCTGGAACATTTTCCGGCAAGATGTAACCTCCATGGGCATGCAAGATTGCTGGAAAAATAATGCAGTGGAATACGATATTGTCTTTACCGATGAAGTGAATCAACGTAGAATCGTCTTCCGGATTGTCGTGCGTCTTCCAGTAATCCTCCCAATTTTTGCCGTTGTCCAAAGCCCACTGCTTGGTCGCTGAAATATATCCTATAGGAGCGTCCAACCAGACATACAGCTTCTTGCCTTTAGCCTCCTCCAATGGTACATCAACACCCCAGTCCAGATCGCGTGTCATCGAACGAGGCTGTAATCCCGACTTAAGCCATGACGAACATTGGCCGAACACGTTGGACTTCAACACATCCTTCTTACCCTCTATCAACCATTTCTCCAGCCAAGGCTGATACTTGTCCAATGGCAGGTACCAGTGCTTCGTTTCTTTCAAGATAGGCGTGTCACCACTTAAAGTAGATTTTGGATTGATAAGGTCGGTAGGATTCAGTGAAGTACCACATTTCTCACATTGGTCACCGTAAGCTCCTTCGCTCTGACAGTGTGGACACGTTCCCGTGATGTATCTGTCTGCTAGGAACTGATCGAACTTTTCGTCATAATACTGCTCGGAATATTTCTCGATAAATTCTCCTTTGTTGTAGAGGTTCAAGAAAAACTCTTGCGACAGTTCATGATGTATAGCCTCCGACGTACGGTGATAAATGTCGAAAGAGATGCCGAAATTTTCGAAAGATTCTTTAATCTGCTTGTTGTATTTGTCTATAACTTCCTTCGGCGTGATTCCCTCTTTCTTAGCACGGATGGTGATGGCAGCGCCATGCTCATCCGAACCGCACACATACACTACGTCTTTGTTATTAAGACGCAAAAATCGAACGAAAATATCTCCCGGAATGTATGCTCCAGCCAAATGTCCTATATGCAACGGTCCATTTGCATACGGAAGTGCTGAAGTGATCGTATAACGTTTTTTAGTCAGACTGCTCAATATATTGTATTTTTAATGGTGAAACTCTCAAAATTCAGAGTACAAAGATAATTCAATTTGAGTTTATATTAATACGCCTGACTCAAAATAATAATGTGTAAATTGCGAAAGAAACAATTTCGTATTAAAAAGCACTAACAAATTGAATATGAACATTCCTCCATATCTAAAAGAAGGAGATAAAGTTGCCGTACTATGTCCCGCCAGTTATATTGAGGCGGACCTTACGCCGGCTTACGACATATTGAAAAGTTGGGGACTACAACCGGTCATTTATGATTCGGTATTGGCACAGCATTACCAGTTTGCCGGGGAAGATGAACTTCGTACCAAAGACCTGCAGGAAGCTCTCGACAATCCCGAAATTAAGGCCGTCATTGCAGGGCGTGGTGGCTATGGATGTATACGTATCATCGATAGCATAGACTTCTCCGCCTTCCGTAAAAATCCGAAGTGGATGGTGGGCTTCAGCGATGTGACCGTGATATTGAGCCATATACAGCAGCAGTTCGGCGTTCCCGTAATTCATGGCCAGATGGTGAAAACTTTCCTCGATGCCACCAAAGAATCGCTGGAAAGTCTGAAAAATGCTCTTTTCGGCCTGCCGAACCACATCAGCTATACTTTTTCTGAGTTTCCTCATCGCCAGGGAACGGCGGAAGCTATCCTCACCGGAGGAAATCTGGCATTGCTACACAGCATCATAGGCTCACCATCCGAAGTAGATTATGAAGGCAAGATTCTCTTTATCGAAGATGTCGGAGAATCGCTCTACAACATAGACCGTATGCTGTGGACCTTGAAAAGAGCCGGCCGCCTGCAAAAACTTAAAGGGCTTATCGTCGGAGGCTTCACCGAACTGAAAGACTACGACCCTCCCTTTGGGCAAAGCTTCCAGGAGATTATCTTCGACAAGGTCAAAGAATACGATTATCCCGTAGCTTTCGGCTGTCCGGCAGGACATATCGAAGACAATAGAGCTCTGACCTTTGGCAAAGAAATTGTCCTGACAGTCGATGAGTCAAACGTAAACATACAATATAAATCATGAGCCGTTCATCACGCAGAAAACAAATCGACATAGGCTTATTGCTTATACGTGTGACCGTGGGAGGCAGCATGCTAGCCTTTCACGGGATACCCAAACTTATGAAAGGGCCCGAAGTCTGGGAAAAAATTGGGGCAGCAATGAGCAATATAGGTATACATTTTTTTACCCCCTTTTGGGGTTTTGCCGCCACCATGGCCGAAACCGTGGGAGCACTTTTTGTCATTTTAGGTTTATTTTTGAGACCTTCGGCAGCCGTGTTGGCATTTACCATGCTCATCGCATTCATCAGCCATCTTAGCAAAGGAGATTCGCTAGCAGCCGCTTCCCACCCCTTGGAACTCATGCTCGTTCTCATAGCGTTGGTTATCACGGGAGCAGGGTCTTATGCTATTGACAAAAAATAAACATATTTTGTCTTTTTTATGAATTTGGATTAAAAGATTTTGGAGCCGGAATTAAATTATTATTAATTCTGGCTTTGAATTAAAAAACGATTTTTAATAATCGTTTTGATTACAGAAGAAAAATCCAACGAAATCCAGACATCGCAAAAAAAATCATAAAAATAAAAGAAGTTAAGTTACAGCTGGCATAACTCTATACCTTAGCCTTAAAATTAAACACTTTATGATCATGGAGAGATTAGATGCTGGCTCAAAGAGCGATTTAATCGACTTAACAGAAATGGGCATTATCGCCCGAAAAGTTTACTTCAATCTTGATAATCAAACGTTAACCCAACAGACATTGGATTTGGGTCAGGGAAAGCTGAACGACCTAGGGGCCCTATGCGTCACTAC
This sequence comes from Sphingobacterium sp. T2, assembly GCF_000814685.1. Taxonomy (GTDB): domain Bacteria; phylum Bacteroidota; class Bacteroidia; order Sphingobacteriales; family Sphingobacteriaceae; genus Sphingobacterium; species Sphingobacterium thermophilum. The sequence goes on along the minus strand of NZ_JXAC01000050.1, from coordinate 34,088 downwards.
AGGAAAGTTCACTGGCCGTTCGCCTAAAGACAAGTTTATCGTTAAAGACAGTATTACGGCACATACCATAGACTGGGGAGACGTCAACCTTCCCATATCGGAGGAGGTGTTTCATAACCTATATACTAAGATGAAAGCTTTCTTGCAAGGGAAAGACATCTGGGTGAGACATTGCTTTGCCGGAGCAGACAAAAATTACAGAATCAATGTTACAGTAATCAACACCACCCCATGGGCTAACCTTTTCTGCAATAATCTTTTCATCTCTCCATCGGAAGAAGAACTCTCTTCTTTTGAAAAAGAATGGATTATACTTCAAGTTCCTGAATTCCTTGCCGACCCTGCTGTGGATGGAACAAGATCAGGGAACTTCACCATATTAAATTTCACGGAGAAAGTCATCCTCATCGGGGGCTCCGCCTATACCGGTGAGATGAAAAAAGGTATCTTCTCGGTACTGAACTTCATCCTGCCTCATCAATACAACATTCTGCCGATGCACTGCTCGGCCAACGAAGGTAAAGATGGCGACGTTTCACTTTTCTTCGGATTGAGTGGTACAGGAAAGACCACCTTGTCGGCCGATGCCAACAGAAGCCTTATCGGAGATGATGAACACGGATGGGCAGAAGGTCGGTATTTAATTTCGAAGGAGGTTGTTACGCCAAAGTCGTAGACCTCAGCGCCGAAAAAGAACCCGAAATCTATGGGGCTATACGTCCCGGAGCCCTGCTAGAAAACGTGGTATTCTTCGAAAACAGCAACGTGGTTGACTTTTCCAATACCTCCATCACCGAAAATAACTCGTGTAGCATATCCCATAGACTATATCCCCAACGCTAAGGTGCCATCCTTGGGAGGAAATCCTAAAAACATTTTCTTCCTGACCTGCGATGCCTTTGGCATCCTTCCTCCTATCGCCAAGCTTACCAAAGCACAGGCTATGTACCACTTCATCTCAGGATATACTGCCAAGGTGGCGGGAACAGAAGTAGGTGTTACGGAGCCTCAGACAACCTTCTCAGCTTGTTTTGGTCGCGTATTCTTGCCGCTTCACCCTACGCAGTATGCCGAACTATTGGGGGAAAAGCTCGAAAAGCATCCGGACGTAAACGTGTGGTTGGTAAATACGGGATGGACCGGCGGTAAGTATGGTGTGGGTAAGCGCATGAACCTCAAATATACAAGGGCAATGATTAATGCAGCCATGCGTGGTGATTTGGACAACGTGGAATATGTGGCCCACGAGGTCTTTGGCGTACTGAAACCGCAGTCTTGTCCCGGTGTGCCTGCCGAAGTGCTGAACCCTCGCAACACTTGGGACGACAAAGAAGAATATGATAAGCAGGCCATAGAGCTGGCAAAACTCTTTGTCAACAACTTCAAACAGTACGAACAGCACGCCAACGAAGAAATCCTTTCTGCAGCACCAAAAACTACACTATAATAAAAAAGCGGTGAAAATCACCGCTTTTTCCTTCCCTTCTCTCAATTCATCCTCTCTCGTTTTATAGTCTCAAGGAGATTTGATAGTTCTTACACTTTCGATTTTATTTAAACACCCTATAATGCCAGCTTTGTGAAAAAGGGATTTTCCACTTGGAAGCCAGCTCCTCAGAGTTTTGGATCAGATGGTTATATACCAAGGTGTCTTCCTGCACTTTACCGCTATTTACCATTTCCTCGAATTCTTCTCTTCGCACTAGAGCTGTCTTACCCTCTTCATCGATATACGCCACCCATAGTCTGTCGAAGAAGTCCACTCCGAACTTCTCTCCCAGTCCTTTTATAAAATGCACTGACTTATCTATAGAACATCCTGTCACCAAAGCTACGGCCTCATCCACCTCCACCACAAGGAAAAGTTTGTCAACGACAGTGATCTTTCCTGCCAGAGGCGTACCATGCGCCGTCCAAGAAGCAACAAATTCTGCCGACAGCTTTTCTATTTCCTTAACTTCAGATTCTTCAAGAAATCTGTCAGCCTGATATATCCACACTCTGCTCATACGCTTAATGATTATAATAAGGAGAAATCATAAGATAGACGATCACGCCTGTCACAGCTACATACAACCACATAGGATAGGTTATCCTCGCCAGCTTCTTATGTCTTTCATAAGCCCCAGCTATTCCTCTCACGAAAGTGAACAACACGAAAGGAATAATGGCTATAGATAGCACAATATGCGTGAACAATATGAAGTAGTATACATAACGGATGAAACCTTCGCCTCCGTAAGGTGTAGAATCCGAAGTCATATGGTATGCCACGTACATCAATAAGAATAAACTAGAACATGCCATACACACCTTGATCAAGGTCTCATGCAACGATGTATTACCCTTCTTTACCGCCGATACCGCCCACACAAGCAATACCGCCGTCAGTCCATTGATGGAAGCATAGATAGGAGGCAAGAATGATAAAGGCTGCACATCATACCCCATCTTTCTAAGGTTGATGACAAATAGGGCTGCCACAGCCAAAGGAATCAATATCGATAATATCCAGATAATGTTCTTATACTTTTTTTCTGCTTCTGTCATTCCCATGATTATTTTTGTTCTATTTTAAGAGGTCTGTTTCGCGCCTCTTCAACCAACTGAACCTTAATCTCATCCTCCAAGCGTTCCATCTCCTTGTATTGGTTGATGTCGTAAAAACCTCTAATACGTCGTTGTGTGTCTATCAAAATATAATTGTTGCTAAAAATATAGCTTCCATCAGCATTTTGATGCGCATCGATCAAAAAGTTATCCTGCACATAGTCAAAGATAGCAGAATCCGGCCTTACAATAAACCAGGTATCTGGATATTGACGCGCATATGATTTTTGGATATATGCAAGATCCTCTCGGGATTCTTCAGGATTCAATGAGATAGAATAAAATTTCACTTTATGAATATTTCTGAAGCGCTCCACCACAGGCTGCACGCTGGTCAACAAGGTTTTGGATAAACCGTCGTCCTTAGCAACAAATAGATGTACCACGGTAATCACCGTATCTTCCTGCAAAAATTTTGAAGCTTTCCCTTCGCTGTCGTATAACGCTACCGGCCTGATCTGATGATATACCGTGTCAGGAATTTCACGTCCCATCTTACGGTTCATCTTACCAGACAAGGTTTTCTCACCATATATAGGCAGCTTCAGATATTGATTCGAAGCGATTTTATTAATGGCTATATACAAAAATCCTGGCACCAGTAAAACCATTGCCAGGATTATAAGCTTTGATATATTTCTCTTGTTTGAGATTTTAGTCATTATTACTTGTTAGGATAAAGCGGATGTTCATTGAAATGATGCAACAAATAACCGCCTTCAATCAACAATAAAGCGATGAAGTAAACAATGAAAATAAAGACTATACTACAGATGACGATGAAACTAGATTTCTCGAATTTCAAGTGCATGAAGAATGCTACAATGTAGTAAGCTTTCAACAACGTCAATGCAATATAGATAGTATTAACCAAAGCACCTTTTTGTAAGATACCCCAGTGATGAACAAATCCCAACGCAATTAAGAATTCCAATGCTGTCAATGCTAACAACACAAAGAATACACTCCAAATGCGTTTTTTGTCCATGCCTTCACCGTGCTCGTGAGCATCATGTGCTGCTATATGATCGTGATGTGCCATTTTCTATTTATAAAAATTATAAGTCCACAAATTAGATTAAGTAGAAGAATGTAAATACGAATACCCACACTAAATCCACGAAGTGCCAGTATAAACCTACTTTCTCAATCATTAGGTAAGTACCTCTTCTTTCGAAAGTGTTGTTTAAAGTCATGAAAAGCACGATGATGTTCAACAATATCCCTATGGATACGTGGAAGCCGTGGAAACCAGTAATAGTGAAGAATAAGTTAGAGAATTGCAATGCTGCTGTGTACGAAATCTCTTTAGTGAAGTATGGTTGCAAGGCAGCTGCAATAGCATCCGGATCAGTCAAACCTGTAGCAGGGTTTCTTCCGAACCAGAATCCTTGGTGGTGCAAGTGTGACCACTCAATAGCCTGACAGCCTATGAAACATAAACCGCCTAAGATGGTCCACAACATCCATTTCACGACCTCTTGTTTAGAATTTCTGTGTCCCGCTTCTACAGCCAACACCATAGTTACCGATGACATAATCAAAATGAATGTCATAATACCTACGAACACCAATGGTTGCCCTGAATCAGCAATCCCCGGAACAGATTGGAAAATTTTGTCCGCATCAATCCATGTAGGTTGCGCAAATTTTTGAGCACCATAATAAATTAAGAATGCTGAAAATGTAAAAGCATCTGAAATTAGGAAAAACCACATCATGATCTTTCCATACTCTAAATTCCAAGGCGACTTACCACCTGACCATGGCCCGTCTTTAACCTTATCCAAGTGCGATACAGTTGTTGTACTCATTGTTTACTATTATTGATTCAAAAGTAAGAAAACATATATATAAATCCATAAAAGATCTAAGAAAATGCCAAAAAATTGTCGCTAGATCCATTCTAAACACATTATTGTCTTGTGGAATAGGCTTCGCCGCACCTACATAGGCACGCAACAGCACCAATATTCCTGCAATAATGTGCGCTAAGTGCAAGCCCGTAAAAATATAGATAAAAGACTGATGATGCATTATTATTGATAAAATACACCCCCTGACTTGTCAATATCCCCCAAGCCTGTACTTGCAATACAAAGAACACAATGCCTAAAACAATCGTTGCTAACAACAATAGTTTTTGCTTAGCCAAATTGTTAACCTTCGCAGCCTTAAAAGCCATATGCAAAGTAACGCTACTAAGGATAATAACTATTGTACTGTAAACAAATGTCTGAGGCAAAATAGTTTTAATTCCTTTGTCTACCCCACTCGCCGTATACACAATAAATCCACTTGAAAGAGCTGCAAACATCATAAACATACCAATCATACCCAACCAAAGGTTGAATTTCTTGGCCTTACGCTGTTTACGTAGTTCTTCCAATTTTATGTCGTTCACTTCCATTTACGTTATTTGAAAGGAATAAAATCAAATAATAATATTAATTGAATCAAAGGCAGATAAAGAAACGATATATACATCACTTTCTTCGCCGACATGTCGGTGCGTTCCACCAGATGCTTGTAACCATACCAAGTGAAGGCCAGCCCCCCTAGTAACGCTACTGCTGTAAATACCCATCCTCCGAAGCCGAAATACATAGGCAGAAAACCTACCGGAATCATCAGCAACGAAGAGATAAAGATAAACCAAGCAGAAACTTTATCCTTCTCCAGTGATGGTAACAGCCTGATGCCCGCCCGCTTGTAGTCCTCATCCGCAACCCAAGCAATAGCCCAATAATGAGGATATTGCCAGAAAAACTGGATCAAGAACAATATGAACGGCGTCACGACGATAGCATATTCATTGACTTCCGTATAGGCTAATCCGAATCCTAAAGATTCAAAAGCTGCAAAATATCCTATCAGCGGAGGCAAAGCTCCCGGAATAGCACCCACCAATACGGCAATCCGCGACTTTGGTTTCAACGGTGTATAGGCAAAAGCATACAAAAAGATAGAGAACACAGAAAGCAAGCCCGCCACAAAGTTAAGCTTCACCAACACCATAGTACCTAAAATGCCCATAAGAACACTTAGTACTAGCGCCTGACCTGTAGTCATACGCTCCGCCGGCAAAGGACGGTCCATAGTGCGCTTCATCAGCTTATCTATGTCTTTCTCTATAATCTCGTTGAAGCCGTTTGCCGCTCCCGTCACCAAGAAACCGCCTATCGTCAGCATCAACCAGTTGATCCACATTATTTCACCCTGCTGCTTCGCTCCCATCAAAAACGATATGGAAGCAGAAAAAACAACAGTTAACGTCAATCGTAATTTGACAAGCTTGTTAAAATCTGAAATAAAAGTTTTCATTTGACTTCCTTACTCCTTATCCTCCGGCGACAATTACCATTATCTACCTTTTCAGCTTCGTCATCAACAGCATCAAATAATACTGAGCTCCGAAAAACAAACTTGCAATTACTAGATGTGTTGTCTGAACAAAAGCTGGAACTGCAAATCTAACTAATATTATTCCAGACAACATTTGTATTCCTACCAATATCAATATTACCCATGCATATTTACTCTGTAGTGACGATTTACTGAATCTATTTTTCACCAAGAAGAAAAATAACACAGTAATCAAAAGAGTAACATACGCAAGCATTCTGTGGATGTCATAATTGACACCTATCGATTCTATCCATTGCTCGCGAGGAAGTCCTTTCACATTCAGCTGGTCAATAATCTCCCGCACTTCGGTGCCATATACCACTTGAACAATCGTAATAATCAAGGATATGATAGCCAGAACCTTCAGTCCGGTAGAAGGATAATTGACCAAAATCTTTTTATTGCGCATTGTCGTAGCAAGATAGAATGTATAAATACTCACTCCTACTATTAACAATGCTAACAACATATGTACTGTAATAATCCAAGGCATCAAGTTGGTAGATACAACAATAGATCCCAACCAAGCTTGAAGAACTACAAACAATACATTAAGAACGCTCCAAACTACAATAGATGGTTTTGACTTGACATAAATGAAGGAATAAAAGGCTGTGAAAAGTAAAGCAAAACCTGAAACGACACCAACCAAACGGTTGATATATTCTGTCCATGTTTTCGCAACATTAAAGTCCTCATGCTGCTTGATGGATTCATCATGTCGAATCTTATCTGCCATTTCCGCGAAGCCCAAACGTTCTATCAGCTTGGCAAAACGTTCGTTCTTCTTTATCCTTCCTTCCACATAATGCTGCTCATAACCTTCGGGCAGCTGGCTTATGTCGGTAGGCGGCACAATGCGGTTGAAACATTTCGGCCAGTCGGGGCATCCCATTCCTGAGCCAGTACTTCTCACCACACCTCCAGCAATGATGACAAGAAATAAGACGATAATAGTGAATCTATTAGCATTTATAAATCTTTTTTCACCTGCTGGATACATTACTCTCTCTTTATGTCAATTCAAAATATTTTGTAATAGAAGGATAGGCCCAAGACCTAACCTTCTACTACTCTATTATTTTCTTTGTTCCACTGCTCCTGAATACGGATCGCTTCTTCATCTCCTTCGAAGTCGTGATACATATTCGAACTCATAGTCTCAGAGAAAGGAACAGTCTGAGGAATGAAATCTTCGTGGTGACCTGGTTTACTGTAGTCATAAGGCCAACGATATACTGTAGGAATTTCTCCAGGCCAGTTACCGTGGATATGCTCTACAGGAGTAGTCCATTCCAATGTGTTCGAATTCCAAGGGTTTTGAGTAGCTTTCTTACCTTTCCAGATAGAACCGAAGAAGTTAATCAAGAAAGCTATCTGTCCTAGACCCGCAATGATAGCCGCCCATGTTACCAATACGTTTACTGATACCCATTTTTCCATGAAGGCAAACTCTGTAAAAGCATAGTAACGACGAGGAACACCATCCACACCCATAAAGTGCATTGGGAAGAACACCAGGTAAGCACCGATGAATGTCAACCAGAAGTGGAAATATCCTAACTTCTCGTTCATCATTCTACCAAACATCTTAGGATACCAGTGATAAACCCCACACAACATACCGAAGATAGAAGCTGAACCCATCACTAAGTGGAAGTGAGCTACTACAAAGTATGTATCGTGAAGGTTGATATCCAACGTAGCGTTACCTAAGAATAGACCTGTCAAACCTCCTGAGATGAAAAACGACACCATACCGATGGCAAACATCATCGCCGGAGTGAAACGAATGTTACCTCTCCACAATGTAGCCATATAATTGAACGATTTCACCGCAGAAGGAACAGCGATAATCAAGGTAGTGATCATAAATACACCACCCAAGAATGGTTCATACCTGTTACGAACATGTGGTGACCCCATACGATGAATGACAACACTGTAATACCTACTAAAGAGTAAACCATGGCATGGTAACCGAAGATAGGCTTACGAGCGTTTGTAGAAATAACTTCTGACGTCAAACCTAACGCAGGCATTACTACGATATATACCTCAGGGTGACCTAAGAACCAGAATAAGTGCTGGAACAAGATAGGAGAACCACCTTCATTAGGTAAGATCTGTCCTTGAACAACTAAGTCTGACAAGTAGAACGACGTACCAACAGAACGGTCGAAAATTAACAATACCGCTGCCGACACCAATACTGGGAACGATAACAAACCTACGATAGCCGTAAGGAAGAACGCCCAGATAGTCAAAGGCATTTTCCAAAGGTCCATACCTTTGGTACGCATGTTCAATATAGTAGAGATATAGTTTACACCACCCAATACCTGAGAAGCGATAAACAATACCATACTAGCCAACCATAAGGTCATACCCAATCCCGAACCTGCAATTGCAGTAGGAACGGCGGACAAAGGAGGATAGATAGTCCATCCCGCTGAAGCAGGACCACTTTCTACAAAGAAAGACGCTACCATGATAACACACGCCACCAAGAAGAACCAGTAGGACAACATGTTCATCAAAGGAGACGCCATATCACGGGCACCTATTTGATATGGAATCAACAAGTTACTGAAAGTACCTGATAGCCCCGCAGTCAATACGAAGAATACCATCATAGTACCGTGAATAGTAACTAATGACAAAAAGAAATCAGGTTTGATACGACCACCTTCTGCCCATTTTCCTAAGAACACCTCTAAAATAGGGAATTCTTTGTCTGGCCACGCCAATTGGATACGGAACAAAAGTGATAAAGCCATGGCGAAAAGCGCCATAATGATACCAGTGATCAAGAATTGCTTCGCAATCATCTTGTGGTCCTGACTAAATACATATTTAGTTAGGAACGTCTCATGGTGATGTCCATGTCCATCGTGATGAGCTGCGTCGTGTGATATAACTGTACTTGACATATTACTTTATAAAAAATCCTCTATAATTAATTTACTGAAGCTGTTTTAGCACCTTCCAATTCAACGTTATTAGCAGCAAATTCTTTCTGCAAATCTTCAGTGAAGTATTTCCCTTGTTTTGCTAACCACTCCTTATATTCAGCTTCGGTAACAACAATTACCTTTTTACCCATATTGTAGTGACCAGAACCACAGATTTTGTTACACAACATGATAAAGTCGTAATTCGGATCGTTCAACTTATCACGCATCTCTTCTGTAGTTACAGTTGGCGTAAATTGGAAATAGTTGGTCATACCTGGTACCGCGTTGATCTGCACACGGAAATCTGGAATATAGAATGAGTGGATAATGTCTTTTGAAAGAACATGGAAACGAACTGATTTATTTACAGGGATAACGATATCATCAGTCTGTAAATCGTCCCACGCCGCTTTATCATTGAAGTCGATACCGTAAGGGTTTGATGGTGTAGTCAACTTATAGTTGCGCTTACCAATCTGACCGTCAACACCTGGGTATCGGATGTTCCATTTGAATTGCTCAGCTAATACTTCAATTTGGATAGCTTCTTTCTGCAATTCCTCAGGAATGTTGGTGATAGATCTCCAAGTAAAGAAACCGAACAACACTAACACAGTCAAAACGATTGCCGGAACGATAGTCCACAATCTTTCGATAGCATCATTATGTGGGTAGTAGTAAGCTTTACGTTTAGCACGAGCTCTATAAATGTAAGTGAAAGACAATAGAACGATGTGTGTCAACACCAATACTGTCGTGGTAATCGCCAATGTGATGATAAACATACGGTCGATATCCTTACCATGCTCCGTAACAGCATCTCTCCAAGCCCAGCTACCCCAAACATCGTATGTATAGTAAACACCGCCTAAGAAAACAACTAGGAACGCGATAAACAAACCAGCTTGCAAGTTGTTGTTAGCATACTCGTTGTGTTTACCGTTCATTTTTCTTGTCAGCACATAAATCGAATGAATCTTACCGATTATGGCAATAATTGTACATACTACCAAGAATAACAACACATAGTAGAAGAAGTTTTTGTAAACCTGAGGGTCAATTTTCTTCACCTCTTCTGTAGTTGTTGTAGTAGTAGCGGCAGCGCTAGCATCACTTGATGATGCTTCCACCGCAGACGTAGCAGCTGAATCTGTCGTTGCAGCAGCGCTATCTACCGTCGTAGCAGGAGCAGCAGCTACTGCTGTTGTGTCAACTACTGTAGAATCACTTTGCACTGCCGATACCGGCGATGCAAAAAACATGCTGATTAATAGTAGTAAACCCGCTATGGATTTTAACCCGATATTACTTTTTAAATTCATTTCTTATATAAACGTTTGAACGTAAATGCTTCAATCTATATTATAATTATATCTGATGGTTTAAGCTTTCATCAAGGAATGGATGATGCTTAGGAACCAAGGCATGCTTACTGATCTTGTTCATTACCAAGAAAGTAAACAGACCGGCGAAACCAATAGCAGTACCTATTTCAATCAATCCGAAGTGTCTGTCAGCCTCAACAGTACCAGGCATAACCATAATATAATAATCTAACCAATGTCCGCACAACAATAAGATCGCTACGAACAACATGATGTTTTGTTTACGTTTAGCGTCTCTATCAACTAAGATTAGCAATGGCGCCAAGAAGTTGATAACAATGCTTAGCCAGAACCAAGGTTTGTACTCAGGCTCCCAACGTTTGTAGAAGTAAACAGTCTCTTCCGGAATGTTTGAGTACCAAATCAACATGAACTGAGCAAACCATACATATGTCCAGAAAATTGAGAAACCGAACATAAGTTTACCCAAATCATGCAAGTGGTTCTCGTTAACCCATGCCATGTAGCCTGCTTTCTTCAATAAAACAAGGATTACTACGATAGCAGCGATACCGCTTACCCACATAGCCGCAAAATTGTACCATCCGAACATTGTAGAGAACCAGTGTGCCTCCAATGACATGATAGTATCGAAAGACCATATAGGCGTAGTGAAACCAAAGATTACTAAGAAGATAGCTGATAATTTGAAGCTTCTCTTATAGGAGTTAAGACCACCTTCTAAATCTTCTTTGTAAGATAATTTAGCGATGATGAATGCAAAGATGCTGTAAGATCCCATGAATAAGATCTGACGGATCAAGAATGCAGGAACATTCAAGAAAGCCGACTTACCAGCAATGATTGGATCATACTTAGGGCTGTTAGTATCCAATAGCTCTGGATCTGCCCAGTGATGATACAACGTATGTGTGTTTAATCCAGCAGCAGCAATAACAAACAATACTATTGCGGCGATAGGTAAAACACTTGCCATAGCTTGAGGAATGCGCAGCATACCTACTGACCATCCAGATTGAGTAACCATCTGAAGCGCTATAAAGAAGGCACCAGCAGCACATACACAAGCAAAATAATATCCCATCAATAGTAGGTTTGCGAAAGTGCGCGTTGTATCACCGGTAGAAAGACCATATGCAATGGTAGCAACACCTAATACAACAGCAACTAAGCTAACAACCTTCGCTGTACCAGCAAATGTATATTGCTCGCTGAAATTATAATCGTGATGATGATTGTGAGTTCCCATTTATTAAATTGATGTTAGATTATTTCTTTTGTAATTCTTGAATCATACATAACTACTTTCCAACGCTCTTCAGGATTCAATTGAGATGCGTGCGATCCCATTGCATTCAAACCGTAGTAAATAGTATGATAAATCTTTCCGGCAGTCAAATCTGCCATTAATCCACCTCTTGACGAGTTGGCTCCACTAGATCTGGTGTACGCTGGAGGATTCGGGAAGTTCTCCAATTGACGAGTACCTCTTGAATCGGTCACCGTACGATCCTTTGTAATCGAACCATCACCCTTACCTTCTTTACCATGACATACAGCACAGTTCACCAAATATAGGTGCTCACCCTCTGCCAGGTTTTTCTCATTCACAGGAAGTGGGTTTGTCAACTCACGTCCCGCTCTTTCATAGTCCTCAGGTGTATTAGCGTATTCTTCACCAAACTTTTCAAATCCCTGTGGCAAGGTACCTGCTGGAGGAGTTTGAGCTGTTTGTTTATTTTTAAAATTATTGTTTGGCTGATCAGGATTGTATGCTATAGGATCGTACATGTTGCGCGAAAATTCCCAACCAGTACTACGCGTAGTACCATCCCCACAAGCAGTAGTTACTGCTGCGAAAGCTACAGCCATACATACAGCGCCAAGAAAATTCTTCTTATTCATAACTAACATATTTTCTTTCATTGTACTTAACTTCTACTGCTCCAGCTTCTTTTAATAATCTGTCAACCAAAGCATGATCTGTATTTTCACGAGCGTCAACTGCTAAAATAAAACGATCGTCTGTAGCTCTCAAATCCATCACTCGAGGTGCACGGCCCGGGAACAGGTGGTTGCGGAAAAAGAAAGTTGCAACCATACCCAATGCACATAATAAAATAGTACACTCGAATGTCACAGGTACAAAGTTTGGTAATGGCAATGATGGCTTACCACCGATATTCATAGGCCAATCATAAGCCATTGTATAGTAGAGTAAGCTAAAACCTAATGTCGCACCTAAGGCACCAAAGCAGAAAGCTGCTATCGGCAAGCGTGATGGTCTTACGCCCAACTTAGCTTCTATCCCGTGGATAGGCATAGGCGTATAACAATCATATATGCTTATGTTGTTTGCTTGCAATTTTTCAATCCCGTGCATCAAATCATCAGGATCGGCAAAACTACCAATTATATATTTTGTATTGCTCATTGCTGTTATTTTTTACGTAAAGCGTTAATATCCTCTTGTGTAACCGAATCGTATTTATCCAATGATTCTCTAAAGAATTCCACTTGTTCTTCAGGGAATGCACCTTCTTGAACCAGCTTAGTTTTATGTTGTAAACTTGCGCTCTTCAACAACAATTTAACCTCTGCAATCGCAATACCTGGCAAGAAACGTAAGAACAATAAGAACAATACGAAGAATAAGCCGATAGATCCTACGAAGATACCTACGTCAGTCCATGTAGGGTAGAACATTGCCCACGATGATGGCAAATAGTCACGGTGTAGTGAGGTAACGATAATCACGAAACGCTCAAACCACATACCGATGTTTACCACGATAGACAATACCCATGAGATAGGAATACTTGTACGAATCTTCTTGAACCAGAACAACTGCGGAGAGATTACGTTACAAGTCATCATCGACCAGTACGCCCAAGCATAAGGACCCGCAACACGGTTTGCAAAGGCATACATTTCGTATTCTGAACCTGAATACCAAGCGATAAACAACTCAGTTAAATAAGCAATACCTACGATAGAACCTGTCACCATGATGATCTTGTTCATCGACTCGATGTGGAACATCGTAATGTAGTGCTCGAAGTTTAATACTTTACGAAGGATCAACAATAAGGTTTGTACCATCGCAAATCCCGAGAAGATCGCACCCGCCACGAAATATGGAGGGAAGATCGTCGTATGCCATCCCGGAATTACGGAAGTAGCAAAGTCGAAGGATACGATAGTGTGTACCGAAAGTACCAACGGTGTAGAAATACCGGCCAAGATCAAGGATACGATTTCAAAACGTTGCCATGTCTTCACCGAACCATTCCACCCGAAAGATAATATAGAATAGATTCTTCTTCTTAATCCTGTAGCACGGTCACGCACAGAAGCGATATCTGGCAACAAACCACAATACCAGAATACTAACGATACTGTGAAATATGTTGAGATCGCAAAGGCGTCCCATACCAATGGTGAGTTGAAGTTAACCCACAATGAACCAAATTGGTTTGGCAAAGGGAAAATCCAGTACGCTAACCATGGACGACCCATGTGCGCTACTACGTATGTTGCGGCACAGATAACGGCGAAAATCGTCATCGCTTCCGCTGAACGGTTGATCGAGTTACGCCAGTTTTGACGGAACAACAAGAGCACGGCAGAAATCAGCGTACCCGCGTGACCGATACCTACCCACCATACGAAGTCGGTAATATCCCACGCCCAACCTACTGTTTTGTTTAGTCCCCAAGCACCGATACCTGTCCAGAACGTGTATCCAACGCTTATAACCCATAACATAGCTCCACATGCGGCTACGATAAAACCTATCCACCAAGCTTTGTTGGGCTTATTCTCAACCGGTAGCAAGATATCATCCGTAATTTGTGCATACGTGATGTCCTTACCGGTCACCAATGGTTCTCTTAATATTGATTCGTTATGCGATGACATAGTTGTTTTATTTCAAATAAAGAATAAAATTATGCTTCAAATGTGTTTCTAACTTTAGTCATGTAACCGATATTCGGTTGAACATTGATCTCTTCTAACACATAGTAAACACGCTCGTTGCGTAATGCTTTCGATACTTCCGAATTAGGATCGTTAGCATCACCGAAGATGATAGCGTTTGCCGAACATGCAGCCTGACAAGCCATCTTAACATCTCCGTCTACCAACTTGCGGTTCTCCATTTTGGCTTTCAACTTACCAGCTTGAATACGTTGAATACACATTGAACATTTTTCCATAACCCCACGCGAACGTGTTGTCACATCTGGGTTCAATACTAATTGTGTAAACTCGTTATTCAAATAGTTATCAAAGCGTGAATCATTCCAGTAGTTGAACCAGTTGAAACGACGTACTTTGTATGGACAGTTGTTAGCACAGTAACGTGTACCGAAACATCTGTTGTAAGCCATGTGGTTAAGACCTTCTGAAGAGTGAACTGTCGCTAACACAGGACATACTGTTTCACAAGGTGCATGGTCACAGTGCTGACACAACATCGGTTGGTAAACTACTGACACATTTTCGAAATCTAAAGCATCAGCTTTGTTGATTTCTTTTTCTTTAGTGTATTTATTTGATTCCTCGTCAGAGATAGTATAGTAACGGTCGATACGTAACCAATGCATTTCACGACGGCGACGTACCTCGTCACGACCTACCACAGGAATGTTGTTCTCTACATTACATGCTACAATACATGCACCACAACCTGTACAAGCGTTCAAGTCTATAGCCATTACCCATTTGTGACCTGGCGCTTCATACTTGTTCCACAAGTCATATGTTTTGTGTGTATCTGTGAAACGACCTGCTTCTGAGTTAGGATCTTTCAGATATTTAGCGAAAGTAGTTTCACGGATGATGTTACGACCTTCGATTGTGTGGTGTGTTTGTGTTTGTGCCAATTCGTAAGTGCCAGAAGCCTTAGAAACAGTAGCTTTAGCAACAAACTGAACTGTACCGTTGATTAGAGAAGCCAAAGGATAGGCGTTTTTACCTACATTGTCACCAGCTTTACCTACGGCTGTACGTCCGTAACCTACAGCGATAGATACGGTACCGATAGCTTGACCTGGCTGAAACAATACCGGTAATTCGATAGATTTACCGTTAGCTTCTACCTTCACTTTACCATTTTCTTTCAAACCTAACTGCTCAGCAAATTTAGGGTTGATAGCAGCGAAGTTGTCCCAAGTAACTTTCGATACTGGATCAGGCAACTCTTGCAGATATGCGTTGTTCGCATAGCGACCATCGCGCATTACCGGAGATTCGTATAATTTCAATTCTACATCACCGGCAATCTTCTTCGCATCAGCAACAATAGCGGCAGCAACAGCAGCCACATCTACATTTGCCGAGTAAGCGGATCCGGAAGCAGAACCTTTGTATAAGTAACCTGCCTGTAAAATCTCCTTCCACGATTTGCCTGTTCCGGCTAAAATGTTAGCTTCCCAATTTTGTCTTACAAAGTCATAGATGCTGGTATTGTCACCAGACCATACTAAGAAACTTTGCTCTGCTTGACGTGTATTGAAAATTGGATTTATAGTAGGCTGAACGATAGTGTATAAACCTTCTTTGGCTGACTCATCACCCCATGATTCCAAGAATGTAGGAACAGGAGCAATAGCTTTAGTCAATGAAGCTGTTTCGTCTTTACGGTCAGAGAAAGACAAGGTAAAGTCGACTTTTGATAGAGCTTCCTTAACCTCTTCAGCATTGAAGTAATTGTACACTGGGTTGCTATTCAAGAACATTGCTACCCCTACTTGTCCTGCTTTAGCAGCAGCCAAGAATTGTTGGAATGCAGCGTCCGAACCTTGATATTGCTTAGAGTAGTTGTCTAAATCGATGATAGTACCGTAAGCGCCTAACTGAGTGTTGATAGCATTTACCAATGATTGGATGTTCACATCGTTAGCACCTGCCACTACAACAGCAGCACCTTTAGCATTTACCAACTCTTTAGCCACCAACTTGATCGCTGTCTGTGCTTTTTTATTTGTAGTACCACCTGCTAAAGATTGACCTGTAATCTCGTTGTATAACGAAATCAACACGGCACCCTCCTCGGATGGCTTGATAGCGATACGCACATCCGCATTCGAACCTGTCATAGATAAGCCCGACTCGAACTGGATATGACGTGACATCTTACCATTCTTCAATGATTTGTAGTCACGATTTTTGATATAGTCTTGTGTGTGTTCCTCTCCTGCCAACCATGTGCCTAAGAAGTCAGCAGCAACAGAAACCACCACTTGTGCTTTACCAAAATTGTATGACGGAATTACAGCTTTGCCAAATGAATTTTTGTTAGCCTCAATGATACCGCTATACGATACAGGATCTACTTGTACCAAAGTGGTAGTAGGATATTTGGCGGTCAACTTAGCGATTGAAGCCAACGTAGATGGCGAATTGATTGTCGTAGAAACGATAGCAATCTGTTTGCCCGCCTGTGCAGCTTTATTTAACGCTGCGACTACGGTGCTATCCAATTTCGACCATTCTACATCTTTTCCGTCCAACTGAGGATTCTGTAGTTTAGACATGTCGTAAAGATCCAATACCGACGCAGTAGTTGTAGCATCAGTACCTTGGTTCAATCCGACAGCGTTAGGGTTAGGCTCGATGAAGATAGGACGACCCTCACGCGTTTTTACTAAAATACTTTGTCCTCTGAATGATGAAGCGTAATAGTTTGGAATACCAGGAGTTACCTCTTCTGGCTTGATAACGTAAGGAACAGCCTTGTGCACCGGAGTACGGTTACAAGCCGCCAACGTAACAGCTCCCAAACCAAAACCTAAAGCCTTCAAGAAATCACGACGAGGTGTTCTTGTACTTAAGCCTGCTTCGTTTAATACATCTTCTACAGGAATAGGCTCAGCAAATTCACCCTTGCTTTTTTCTACGAAAGCAGGAGTTTGATTTAACTCTTCTAAACCTTTCCAATATTTTTTATTGCTATCCATTTAAGCTGTATATAAGATTGCGTTTCCCTAATTAAATTATTAATAGTGACACTTACCACACTCTAATCCACCAATCATTGCGGCAGTCATCTTCTCTTCCTTTTTCAACTTCTCGTGTGCTTCGATCAACTGATCGTAGTATTTATTGTCAGCATTAACTTCTGTATTTCTGTGACAATCCACACACCATTTCATTGTTAATGGAGAGTATTGATAAACTTCCTCCATTGTTTCTATAGGACCGTGACAAGTTTGACAAGCCACACCAGCTACACTAACGTGCTGAGAGTGATTAAAATACGCAAAATCTGGAAGATTATGGATTCTAACCCACTCGATAGGACGAGGATTGTTACCGTAAGTACGTGTATCAGGATCCCAATCCACGGCGCGGTATAGTTTCAAGATTTCTGGTGAAATTTCTCCATCATAGTGATCTGCCGCAGTAATGGTGTTGTGACAGTTCATACAGATATTAGCCGATGGAATAGAGGCATTCTTAGACTTGTAAGCTCCGCCGTGACAGTATTGACACTCGATTTGGTTTACACCAGCATGGATTTGGTGAGAGAACTTAATAGGTTGCACAGGCTTGTAACCCGTATGAACACCTACGTTCCACATTGTTTTCCAGCCCAACACAGCTAGTAAAGCCACAACCATCAAAGCAGTGAAGCCGACAAGCTTTTTGTTTTTTAGGAATTTTTGAGCAAATTTTACTTTACGAGATTCTTCGTAAGCCTCGTTGCGTGCTTTAGCAGCTTCAATAGCAGCAGCATTGTTGGCAATAACTTTCTCTAAAGTCTTGATAACACGACTTAAGATCACAATCACACCGATAGCCAACAACAAAATCGCAGCAATACCTACGATCATCAAGTTGTTTACATCCGAACTAGCTGCAGCTGCACCAGCAGCACCTCCCTTGTTAGGATCATTTGCTTTTGCTTCCTCTTCCTTTACATAAGCAATGATACTTTTGATTTGGTCATCACTAAATTGCGAGAACGCAGGCATCGCAACCTTGTTGTACTCTTCAAAAATCTGGTTAGCTACAGGATCTCCTGAAGCGATCAACGCTTGTGAGTTTCTGATCCATTTAATCAACCATTCTTCAGAGTGACGCTCAGTCATCCCCGCCAAAGCAGGACCTGTCAATTTTCTGTCCACCTTGTGACAAGCGGTACAGTTCGCCTTAAACAACGCTGCTCCTTCCTTAGCATCCTGCGCATTCGACGACATCGTAACAGCAAATAACAATACCAAGCTAACTGATATTGACTTCGCAAATCTTCCCAAAACGGATGAGATATTTCTCATATTTAGCACTTTATACTATTTATTTATGAATATAAAAATTACTTTGCACTGCCTGAATGGTCTTCACCCACCAAACAATGCACAAAAGTATAACTTTATAAGCAATCCCTGACAATTTAATGACTCAAATTATCAATTTAAAATCATTCTAAATAAGCAAAATTAACGCGTCAACAATTTCGACTCCACCCCTCCTGTTTTATTCTATAAATATTATTCAATTAGCCATTTAAGCCAATTTAACTCAAATAAAATACTTCTCTATCCGGATCAAACTTTATTGCTTTATATATGTTAACTTTGTATGATGCGCACAAAAAAATATCACTATATTATAGGTATAATAATTGTCATATCATTAATAAGTTGTCAATACAACAATAGACATAAAACCTTAACGACTATGGACAGCAATAAATATAATAAACTTACGCCAGAAGAAGAGTATGTTATTATTCATAAAGGCACAGAAATGCCTTTTACGGGTGAATTGTTAAACAATAAAGAAAAGGGAACCTATATCTGTAAAAGATGTGATGCTCCTCTCTATCGTTCGGAAGACAAATTTGAGTCCCATTGTGGATGGCCTAGCTTTGATGACGAAATTCCGGGAGCCATCCGCAGAGAGATGGATGCTGATGGACGTAGAATAGAAATCCTTTGTAACAAATGCGGTGCACACCTAGGCCATGTATTCGAAGGTGAAGGATTCACCCCGAAAAACGTGAGACATTGCGTCAACTCTATCTCCATGAAGTTTGTTCCTGCAGAAAAATAGCCTAACGGGCTATCAACTTGCAAGGAACGACTACCTTCTCCACGCTTTCCAGCTTACCGTTGATTTGACTCAGTAAAATACGAACTACCTGTTTGGCTATTTCCGGAATATTCTGTGAAATAGCCGACACTGGTGGTACTACCAACTCGAAAGCGGCATTCTCATCAAAGGAAACCAGCTTCTCTATATCTAATTTGTATTTTTTTATAGCGCGTAGCCCATTTATTGCTAAATAGTTGGTGGCAAAAAATATAGCATCCAACTTGTTATCCTGAATAAAATCCCGCAACTGATCTACCACCTCCTCATCTTTCTGCGAAGGATTGATTTTCTTTACGAGCAAGTCCATCCCTACGCTATCCACGGCTTTCATATATCCCTCAAGCCTTCCCTTCATCTGCGACTGGCTGCTCGTAATAGTGACGAAACCTATACGCTTGGCTTTCTTCTCCTGTAGGAGAAACATCGTTCCATCAAAAGCTCCTTTTTCGTTTTCCGTAATTACTGTATGGGCATCCACATCTACCAAAGGACGGTCAAACAGCACCACAGGCACACCCCGCTTCAACAACACGTTTATCACATCGCTAAGACCTTCTGTAGGTGCTATGATAAAGCCGTCAATCTGCCTGTCATAAAATAGATTAATCAACTCTTTAGCCCGTTGCTCATCATTCTTCACACTACAATATATAATGTGATAACCATGCTCGTAAGCCTGCTGCTCGATATGGTCGGCAATATTCGCAAAAAAAGGATTGGAAATATCTTCTACCAGCAAAACAATGCTTTTAGTCTTGCCAGTACGTAAGCTCTTAGCCAGCTGATTAGGTTTGTATCCTACCTTTTTGACATACTCCTGCACCCGTTTAGTCAAGGATTCGCTTATCCTTTTCTCTCTTGCCTTTCCATTCAAAATAAAAGATACCGTCGTCACCGAAATACCCAAATCATTAGCTATATCACTAATTGAAAGCCGTTTTTTCATATACGCAAATGCTTTTGAAGGAACCTATTGAATATGATTTAGGACAAATTCAATATATCTTTTTAATTTCTAATAAAAGTAGATAAAATTTAATAAATAAAGCCAATAACCACAAAAAAAGACAAATTTCTCTTTAAAACAGCCCTATAACAACAAAAAAGGAAAATTTTGCAATATAAAATTAGGGTATTTTGCTAAAAGGTTTTAATTTAACAGAAAATTATAAACATTAAATTATAGTTCACCATGAAATGGATATTCAGGACTACGATAACTATCGCTTTCAGTATTATCGCTTCTTCTGCTGCTAAAGCTCAGGAACCCAGTTATATTCAATATGTCAATCCTTATATAGGTTCGGCAGACCATGGCCATGTCTTCGTCGGCGCTAACGTCCCTAACGGATTGGTACAGCTGGGACCTAGCCAGATTGCCCAGACCTGGGACCGCTTTAACGGTTGGGATTGGTGTAGCGGATACAACTACATCAGCGAAGAAATATTAGGCTTTACCCATACACATCTCAGCGGAACAGGTATCGGTGACCTGAATGACATCTTGATCTTACCGGCTAATGGCTCTCCACACCTTCATCCAGCTCCTTTCAACCAAATGGATAAGGGATATGGTTCGAAAATCAGCAAAGCCAATGAAAAGGTGGAAGCCGGATACTACAAAGTGCTTCTGGAAGATTACGACATCCTTGCCGAATTAACGGCTTCAGAAAGGGTAGGCTACCACAAATACACTTTCAACAAGAAAGACAACCCCCACTTGCTTATAGACTTAGGCTTTCGTATGAACTGGGATACCCCCACAGACACCTACCTCAAATGGGTAGATGATCATACCATCATCGGCTACCGCTTCTCTAAAGGATGGGCAAACGACCAGAAAGTCTATTTCGCTATCAAATCGAACACTAAATTCGACAATATCGATTTCTACAACGACTCTACAGCAGTAAAAGGTTACCGCGTAGCCCAAGGTAAAAGTATCAAAGCCATTGTTACCCTCAACCCTGCTAAACCTGTGGAGCTGAAGGTAGGTCTTTCGCCTGTAAGTACTACGAATGCTTTGCAAAACATAGAAGCTGAAATTCCGGATTGGGATTTCGCCAAAGCAACACAGAAGGCCCAGAAAAAATGGAATGATGTGCTCAAAAAAATAGACTTTCAGGCAGACGATAACACTAAAACTATCTTCTATACAGCCTTATATCACAGCTATTTCGCTCCTACCCTTTTCAGTGATGTCAACGGAGACTATATGGGCACGGACAAACAGGTGTACAACGACAAAACACATCAACAGTATACGGTGTTTTCACTTTGGGACACCTATCGTGCGTTGCATCCCCTCATGACAATCTTGGAAGAGCAAAAGAGCAAAGACTTCGTAAAGTCTATGTTGAATATCTATCAACAACAGGGCAAACTGCCAGTATGGCATCTGTGGGCCAATGAAACGAACACTATGGTAGGACTACCAGCTATCCCAGTAGTAGCGGACGCCATGCTTAAGGGCTTAATAGATAAACAAGACCTTGAACTGGCCTACGAAGCCATAAAAACGACCGCCATGGGGTATGAGCACGGCCTGGATTTCGTGACTAAACTTACGTATATTCCTATTGAAAATATGTCGAATGAATCTGTAGCGTGGGCATTGGAATATGCTATCGCCGATTTCGGAGCTTACCAAGCCGCCAAATTCCTAAACAAACAGGAGGACGCCGCATACTTCGAAAAACGATACAAACTATACAAGCATTATTACGACGCTGAAGTAGGTCATTTCGTCGGAAGACATGCCAATGGAACATTCAGAAGACCTTTCGACCCTTTTTACGCCGAACATAGAAACAATGATTACTGCGAAGGCAATGCTTGGCAATATACTTGGCTGGTGCCACAGGACGTACAAGGATTGATTGACCTAATGGGAGGAGATAGAAAATTTGTCGAAAAGCTCGACGAGTTTATTAACCTACCCGAACAACTCGACAACGCCTCTCCCGACATCTCGGGGATGATAGGCCAGTATGCTCAAGGTAATGAGCCTAACCACCACGTACCATACCTTTACGCCTATGCAGGAGCACCATGGAAAGGTGCTGAGCTAGTGCATAAAACCATGACCAAATATTTCACAAACGACCCTGCAGGACTCTGTGGCAATGACGATGTGGGACAGATGAGTGCATGGTATGTATTCTCAGCCGTTGGAATTTATCCTGCTAATCCTATGGATGGTAAATATGTCTTTGGTAGCCCGCTTATGCAGCAAGCCACCTTCAATCTCCCTAACGGAAAAACATTTAGCATAAAAACAAAAAATAACGGACCAAAAAACATATACATCAACAAAGTAAAACTCAACGGCAAAAACTATCCTTATAGCTATATAACACACCAACTGATCATGCAGGGAGGAGAACTGGAATTTGAGATGTCGGCAAAACCCAATAAAAAGTTTGCCGCCGACAAGACATTTCGTCCCTAAAAGCTGACAATATTTCATCGGCACATAAATTGCCTATCAAAGAAAATATTTATAAGAAAGGATTTTTAATGACTAAGTTCAACAACATCAGCGTCAACGATATCAACGATAACAATTGGCGCTGATTTTTACGAAGGCTTCAGAAGAAAGCTGATGGATATAGAACAGTTTCCTTCCATCTATACGTTTAAATTTATCGTACCGGCGGGAGAAAACAAAAGCAGAGGACATAGCACAAATATTTGCTCATCCTAGCACACAGATTTCTTCCAAAGACTCTAAAACAGGAAAATACAACTCACTGACCGTAAAAACGTACGTCACCACAGCAGACGAAGTAATAGACTATTATAAGAAAGTCTCCCTCATTGAGAAGGTAATTATGCTATAAAACAAAAAGGCTTTCCTTGACAGGAAAGCCTTTTAATGTATGTTGTATGTTAATTTATGCTTCCACCTCTACCGAAGAGAACTCTTCGTAAAGTGCAGCATAGCTCTCATAATCATCAGAAGACTCAGGAGTAACGACACGAATATTATTGTCATCCACGAACTTCAACACTTCCGCATTAAGGTTGTCATCAGCTTTCACCACAACATCCGTATAGCTTAAAGCTCCCTTGTAAATATCTACATAACTTCCTGAGCCGTACACCGCAGCATCATCCGCACTTACATCTTCCTGAGCAGCCATCTCGGCATATTTAGAAGTCAACGTATCTTGACCAAAGTCAGCATCTTCGTTGAACAAAGAATATATCACTTTCACATCTTTGAAGGTAGGGTCGTCATGGAAAACCCTCTTCAAGTACATAGGTACCATAGCAGAAAACCATCCATGGCAATGTACCACATCCGGCGACCAGCCTAACTTCTTAACTGTTTCTAACGCTCCTTTACAGAAAAATAAAGAACGCTCGTTATTATCTTCAAAGAATGATCCGTTTTCATCTCTGAATACTTTCTTTCTTTGGAAGTACTCCTCATTATCCAAGAAATACACCTGCATGCGTGCTGCTGGCAATGAGGCTACTTTAATAATCAATGGATTATCGTTATTATCCACCACAATATTCATTCCCGACAACCTTATTACCTCGTGAAGACGATTTCTGCGCTCATTGATATTACCGAAACGAGGCATAAGAATACGGATTTCAAATCCTTTTTCTTGCATCGCTTGAGGTAACTGGCGTGTGATTTCAGAAATTTTACTTATTTCAAGGAAAGGCGACATTTCGTGGGTAATAAACAATATTTTCGTTTTTGCCATCTCCAATTGTGTTTTTTTATATGAACAGTAAAATCGGTCCACAAAGATACGAATAATAAACAATTTTTACAATTCTTTGGGATTTATACCTTTCTAATTACAAATTTATTATGCAATTTTGACCCCTATTTTACCCATATAGATATGGAAATTTTCAAAACCCAAAAAGAGCTTCGCAACTACCTTGAAAAGCCACGTGCGGAGCACAAAAAAATAGCGTTAGTGCCTACTATGGGCGCTTTGCACGAAGGACATCTGTCCCTCATCCAACAAGCCCAGCAACGCGCAGATATTGTTGTTTGCAGCATCTTTGTAAACCCTACGCAATTCAACGATCCGAAAGATCTGGAAAAGTATCCCAGACCTATAGAACAAGATATAGATTTGTTACAAAAGCAAGGATGTGACGTCCTTTTTCTGCCCACTGTCGAAGAGATGTATCCCGACCCGGAGGAACAATGGCATATTGACCTAGGACGTCTTGACCAAATATGGGAAGGAGCTCAAAGACCTGGACATTTTCAGGGTGTCACGCAGATTGTCTACAAGCTCTTCACGCTCGTAAACCCGGATATAGCGTGCTTCGGACAGAAAGATTTCCAGCAGGTAATGGTAATTCAGCGTCTCATAGAGATTAAAAACCTCAACATACAATTGGTCATCTGTCCCATTATACGTAGCGAGGAAGGACTGGCACTCAGCTCCCGAAACACGCGCCTTTCTGAACAAGGTAAAAAGAAAGCCCTCATCCTTTACAGGACGCTGTCAGCCGTAAAGCAAGCTTTCCAAGAAAATATAGCGCTGGACAAAATTCAGCAGCTGGCAGAAAATATGATTGCTGCAGAAAGAGACGTAGATCTGGAATATTTTGCCATAAGTGAGACTCGAACACTCGAAAGAGCGGACAGCATAGAGCCAGGAAAACAGTATGTAGCACATATAGTAGCCTGGATTGAAGGTGTAAGATTAATTGACAATATGCTGTTAAACGACTAAAACGCGTTATTTTAAAAAAGCGTAACTTTGTATTATGATGATTGAAGTAATGAAGTCCAAAATTCACCGTGCTCGTGTTACACAAGCCGAGTTGAATTATGTGGGGAGTATTACCATCGACGAGGATTTGATGGACGAAGCAGATATAATTGCTAACGAAAAGGTACAAATTGTAAACAACAATAATGGCGCAAGATTAGAAACTTACGTCATCCCGGGCGAAAGAGGTTCCGGCACAATCTGTCTCAACGGTGCTGCAGCCCGTCTGGTGCAGGTAGGAGATATCGTCATTATTATCTCTTACGCTCTCATGGACAAGGAAGAAGCGAAATCCTATAAACCGAAAGTAGTTTTCCCGGATGAAAATAATAGACTGATTAAATAAATTTGTATCATCAGATGGTACACACTATTTCGACATATCGCCGACTCATAGCCTCGCTGTTAGCAGCGTGGATGAGTGTGATTGTGATTAGCGGAATAGTCTTTATGCACAAGGAGGTAACATCTAAGGGTGAAATCGTCATTCACGTCCACCCTTATGATTTTACCAAGAAACACAAACACAAGAGCGACGCCGAAATACGCTTCTTGGACGTCCTCTATCAGGGAACTTTCATACAAACAGACATTCAGGTCTTTGAAGTTCCTTTCTTTCCTGAATTCCCTATTGAGAAAAATGTCGTTTACAGCTGCTTTATCCCTGCTGTAACGATTTTCCATTCGTACCTACGAGGCCCACCGACGCTTGTTTGATTGACATAAAAATTTTCAAGGTATGATAATCATGCCTTGCAAGATTATTGTCTAATCTTTTAGGCAGTGCTGTACCTGTATGCGTAGTCAAGGACCAGGACCGAAACTTGACTGTAATGCTGTATACAGCTTATGCTATAACCCATATTAATCGTAAAACAAGCTATAAACCAATATGAAACAATATTGCAAGTACATTATATTAATGCTCGCTTTCGTAGGATTTACTTTCTTTGCTCAGGCACAACAGATCTTACAAGGTATCGTAAAAACCACAGATAACACGCCTATCGAAAAGGTACTGTAACCGTAGATGGCACAAAAACTGCCACCTCTACAGACGCTAACGGAAAATTTACCCTACAAATTCCGGCAGGCAAAACCAAAATTACCGTAAGAGCATTAGGCTACGCCTTGACACAAAAAACCATCAGCTCCGACTTTAAGAACGAGATAGAGATAATCTTAGAAAAAGACGACTATAAACTCGAAGAGGTCGTGGTGTCTGGCTCCCTTAAGCAAGTTTCTAAGCTGGACAGCCCCATACCCGTGGAGGTATTTACCGCTAAGTTCTTTCAAACTAACCCTGCTCCTACAATTTTCGAATCCCTACAAAATATTAATGGAATACGCCCACAGATAAACTGCAGCATCTGCAACACCGGTGACATCCACATCAATGGACTAGAGGGGCCCTACACCATGGTCATGATTGATGGCATGCCTATTGTTTCGGGACTATCTACCGTATACGGTCTGAACGGAATCCCTCAGGCATTGGTGGAACGTGTAGAAGTGGTAAAAGGGCCCGCCTCTACCCTATATGGTAGTGAAGCGGTGGGAGGACTTATCAATATCATCACTAAAACACCAACCTCGGCACCAAGATTTAATGTAGAAAGCTTCGGTACCTCATGGCAGGAATACAACCTTGACGTGGGAGGAAAATTTAAACTCGGCAAAGCGCAATCTCTTCTGGGGGCCAACTACTTCAAATACGGGAACCCTGAAGATAAAAATGGAGATAACTTTACGGACGTAACCCTCCAAAATAGAATATCCATCTTCAACAAATGGAATATCGATCGTGCAGATAACAAACTGTTCAGCGTCGCTGCTCGGTATGTTTATGAAGACCGATGGGGAGGTGAGATGAACTGGTCCCGCAAATTCCGCGGTGGAGATGAAGTGTATGGTGAAAGTATCTATACCAAACGATGGGAACTGATGGGGGCTTATGATTTGCCTACTACGGAAAATTTTACTTTCACCTTCAGCTTAAACGGCCATGACCAAAACAGTGCCTACGGCAACACTTTCTACATTGCCAATCAGAAAATTGCCTATGGACAGCTGACCTGGCGTAAAGAATTCGGCAAGCATGACCTATTGATGGGAGCAGCCTATCGTTATACCTATTATGACGATAATACCGTAGCCACCACAGAAGCTTCCAAGACACATTTGCCGGGATTTTTTGTTCAGGATGAGATCACAATACATCCTCAACACAAGTTGCTATTGGGAGCACGATATGACTATAACTCCATCCATGGAAGTATCCTCTCTCCACGTATCAACTATAAATGGAATTCGGAGGACAGAACTCAGGTACTACGCATAGGCGTAGGAAACGGCTACCGTGTGGCTAATATCTTCACCGAAGACCATGCAGCCCTTACAGGTGCCCGCCAGGTGGTGTTTGTCGACAACCTGAAACCTGAAACTTCTTGGAATGGAAATATAAACTATATCAAAAAATTCTACATGCCGGGCGGTTCGGTATTCTCTGTGGATGCCAGCGCCTTTTACACCTATTTCGATAACAAAATTATTCCGGACTACGAAACCAATGTAAATCAAATCATATATGGCAACTTGGAAGGACATGCTGTCTCCAAAGGAGTATCCCTAAATATTGACTGGGCACATAGCAGTGGCCTTAAAGCAATGATAGGGTCCACACTGATGGATGTGTATAGCGTAGAAGAAGGAATCAGACAGCAGCAGATGCTGACAGAAAAAGTGATGGGCACCTGGACTATAGGATACAACCTAAGACGCCATAAAATCTCGTTCGACTACACGGGAAACCTGATAGGACCAATGAAACTGCCGACACTAGGAGAAAACGATCCTCGTCCTGACAAATCGAAAGCATGGAGCATCCAAAACATTCAGGTGACTAAGCAATTCAATAACGGATGGGAAATTTTCGGTGGGGTAAAGAACTTCCTCAACTGGACACCGACAAAAGGAGGTATCGAGATCATTTCCCGTTCACATGATCCTTTCGAAAAGATTGACGATCCTAATCTCTTGCCTTTCGACACTAGCTACGTATACGGTCCTAATCAAGGAGCTCGTGGATTTTTAGGTTTACGATACAATCTACTCTAAAAATTATGAGCAGAACAACCTTAATAGCTTTCATTATAAGCCTCTGTGCATGGCAATACAGTCATGCACAGGCTTTTTCAGTACATATTAATCAACTGGACAGCCTTATGCTCCATGCCCCAAAACCGGTGCTTATTTTGCTTTCTACAGACTGGTGTTCCATTTGTGCATCCCAGAAAGACATCCTCCGCAAACATAAAAGGTTTCATCAGCTATCCCCCCATTTTTACTTCGTGGAATTCAACGGTGAAAGCAGAGAAAGGGTCATCTATCAAGGCAAAGAATATTTCTACCGACCATCAGGAGTGAATGTAGGTAGCCACGAACTGACGCAGCACTTAAACGACAATGACAAGGCGGCTTATCCCACTTGGATTCTGTTATCTCCCGGTTACCAACAAGTTTTCAAACAAAAGGGACTGTTAAATGTTTTACAGTTGGACGAGCTGTTGACAGCCATGGAGAAAACATTTGTCCAACAAAATAAAAAATGACAGCCACCCTGTAGCAAAAGTATAAATCTTAACGTTATAAACTTAAAACTATATTTTTCATCATTAATTAACACCAAATACCATTTATGAAAAAACTAATTCGCTTTCTTTTTGTCGTATCCTTATCCACTGCAGCATTTACATCCTGCAACGACACCGATGGCCCGGACATCAATGAAATAAGATTGAGAAACGATCAGTATGCGGATTCTATTTTAAGTGTTGAAAAACCTAAAATCGAAGCGTACGTTCAAGCTAATTTGATTAATGCTGTTGAAGATACCACAAAATATCCTTTCGAAGTTTTAAACAAACAAAGTAAAAAGAGGTATCTGGTATGAAATATTATCCCAACCTACAGACGACTCATACGAATATAAATTGAACGCTACTCAGACAAACGTAGTGTATCCAACTTGGAAGTTAAAATACTCGGTAAAACTACTGACCAGTGATACTCCTGTCTTTTCGGATACAGAAGGATCCACATATTCATTGACATCCAATGACAACAATAACATTTTCACTTATGCTTGGCTTGTAGCTTTCTTCCCTGCGCGTTACTCCCTTAACGGTTCGTTCATCCCTTACGTGGGGCTTACCGAGAAAGGTTTGAAAAAGGGAAGCAAAATCAAGCTAGTGGTGCCATCGATTTATGCGTATGGAAGCACAGGTCTTTCTGGCAAAGTACCGGCAAATTCACCTTTGGTATATGAATTTGAGGTATTGGACATCCAATAAAGAACTGACTTATCCGAATGTAGAAACCAATAATAAAAAAGCAAACCTTTCAGGTTTGCTTTTTTATTTGCCCTTAAACTTGGAGGCTTCCATGATCTGCTGTGCATCAGTTTTGGCAAACAGCGTTTTCAAGGTCTCTTGCGGATGTTTTTCCATATAGCGGCGGACAATCATCCAACCCATATAGGACCCCAACTTAGGGGCGGATTCGTTCCTCTCTCCCAGCTCCGGCGTAAAAGGCGCTTCCGAAAAATATTTCTGTATTCGATTCCAATCTGTGCTATAAAGCAGATTTTCCTGAATAAACCACGACCAGATATCGGACTGGTATTTGCGGACCCAAGCCATCTGATCCGATGTATATCCTATTTTAATCTCATCGCTGACATCCTCTAACAAGACATCCATCGCATATAGAATTTTCCCATTATATATCATGTGTTGCAATGTGTTTTGTACCTCTTCTCCCATAGGACAAAGGTCCTCCCGCAGTATGACTTCTATCACCCTTGGCGTAATATATTCAGGAGCAAAACGACGGGAAATATATAAAGGTATGGAATGTATAAGTGCCGGATAAAACTCATGAATCGGCACCCAAAAACATATCCAATCCTATTCCGACATAGTCTTCACCAATCGGTGTTTGATATTCAAAACCACTGAAATACGTGATAAAACGCGGAATCTTATACTCGGGGAAATAATACTTGATATAGCGTAAGGCCTGAGATATTTCCTTTTCATACTGGCTCATAGAAGGATATTTCTTTTGTACAGCAGCACTCAGGTCGTTAAACTCTTTCTGCTGCAGAATATATTGCAACTGTTTCTGCACATTGACAGAATCTTTGGGGCTGCCAATCTTGAGCATCTGTACCATGAAGTCTGTATAAAACTCGTCGTACTGCTGCTGCCATTTCCTATTTTTGTTTAGAATGTCCCCTGGCTGTAAATTTCCCAATTCTTGATCAAAACGTTCTATTTTTACCTCAACGGCGATGTCCGACACATCAGGTCTCTGAATTGTAGAGGATTCGCGACAGGAAGTTATGGCAAGTATTAAAAAAAAGAAATACTTTTGTAGTGATACAATTCTCATGTAAAACACGATTTTTAAAACCTCAAATTTAACATTAAAATTAAAAGTATGTCAAAATTTACCAAAACTGCTGTTAAGACCCTAGGAGCCATCGCCTTATTATGTATGGCATTCACAGCAAAAGCTCAGGATTATTATACTAAGTCGAGAGCAAAAGGCTTCGACGACGAGAAGAATATTCGTTTGGCACTTTCTGTAAACCCTAACATCGGCTGGTTCAGATTTGCGGATGACGAAAACAATGCTGGTGCTAAGGTGGGATTCTCGTACGGTCTAATCGCGGATTTAGGCTTTGCAAAAAATTAATTATTTCTCTACAGGTCTTTTGATTAATACTATTTCCTCGAAGGCAGAATATGCAGATGTAAAATACGATTTGCAACGTCTTCAATATGTTGATATCCCGTTGACTATCAAATTGAAATCAGAAGAAAATGAAACAGGCAGATTCTACGGACAATTCGGTTTTACTGCGGGATTTAAAGTATCAGGAAGACAAAGGCTTGAAGGAGAGACCAAAAAGACAAGCATCCCTAAAGATGACCTTTTCCGTCTAGGCTTGCAACTCGGTGGGGGAAAAGAATGGAAATTGTCTGACAACATGAATTTCATGACCGGCTTGTCGTTCAACAACGGCTTTACACGTGCCATCAACAATTCTGGAAAACCAAAAACATCATACGTAGCTCTTAACTTGGCTTTATTCTTCTAACATAATATTCTTATACATCTACAATGAAAATAGCATTAGCGCAACTGAACTATCATATCGGCAATTTTGAATCGAATGAAGAGAAAATTATTCAAGCCATCCAACGAGCTAAAGAACAGCAGGCAGATCTGATTCTCTTTGCCGAGCTGGCCGTCGGAGGATATCCGGCCAAAGACCTACTTCGCAATGCTGTTTTCATTGAAAGATGTAGAAAATCTCTTGAAAACATTGCCACTCACTGTACAGATATTGACTGTATCATCGGGGTACCACTAAAAAACCCTAAAGGCGAGGGCAAAGCCTAGTAAATGCTGCTGTCGTCCTTTCGAAAGGAGAAATAGCCTGCACAGTACACAAATCCCTCTTGCCTGACTATGACGTCTTCGACGAATACCGCTATTTTGAGCCCAACGACGTGTACGAATGTATCACGCTGAAGGACACCAAGATTGCTTTAACCATTTGTGAAGACCTCTGGGACAACGATTTCGACAACTCGTACAAGGGAGATCTGATGCTGGAACTCAGCAAGCAGAATCCGGATATCATCATTAACCTCGCTGCATCGCCATTTTCTTACGTTCATTACCACAAACGTCTGGAAGTCTTGCGTTCCAATATTGAAAAGGCACAGACCCCCCTCTTGTATGTAAACCAGGTGGGAGCACATACAGACCTCATCTTCGACGGACGCTCTTTGGCTCTCGACTCCAAAGGACAGGTCCTTGCTGAGCTGAAAGCTTTCGAAGAAGATATGCAGTTTGTGGAACTTCAGGGTAAAGAACTAAAAGCAGAACAGCCACCCGTGACGGAAGAAAAATCGGAAATAGCACTGATTCATGATGCCCTAATTCTAGGCTTGAGAGACTTCTTCAGCAAGTCAGGATTCCAAAAAGCAGTGTTAGGACTTTCAGGAGGACTGGACTCTGCCGTAGTGGCGGCCTTAGCCGTCGAAGCCTTAGGCAGAGAGAATGTACTTGCCGTACTCATGCCTTCCATCTATTCCTCGGATCACTCCATCAGTGATGCCTTAGCTTTGGTAGAAAACACAGGCTGTAAGCATCTGATCTTACCAATTAAAGATATTGCCCAAGCTTTTGAAAATACCCTCTCAGAAGCTTTTGCTGGCCTAAAGCCGGACACTACGGAAGAAAACATACAGGCACGTACACGTGGAACGCTGCTTATGGCCGTATCCAATAAGTTTGGATACATCCTGCTTAACACCTCCAACAAGAGTGAAGCCGCGGTGGGATATGGCACACTGTACGGCGATATGGCTGGAGCATTAAGTGTTATAGGCGATATTTATAAGACCCAAGCCTACGAGCTCGCCCACTACATTAATCGCAATGAAGAAATTATACCGCTTAACACAATAACCAAAGCACCTTCTGCAGAGCTGCGTCCTGACCAGAAAGACTCTGACTCCTTACCTCCATACGAAATCTTAGATGCTATCTTGTATCAGCTTATAAGAGAAAGAAAAATCGGGCAGTGAGGTCGTAAATTTAGGTTTTGAAGAAACACTAGTACAGCGCATTTCCAAGATGCTAGCCGGAGCCGAATTCAAGCGTTTCCAGGCCCCTCCTATTCTACGAGTGAGTCCTAAAGCGTTTGGCGCCGGAAGGGCAATGCCTTTGGTCGCTAAAAATATTTTTTAGTGCATTAAACCAAAGGGATTTATGACTGTCCAAAGCTATACAACAAGAATAGCCTGGTCATGAAAAATCTTGGATATATATTCATAGGTCTGGCGATATGGATATTATCGTCATGTACGACCAACCGTTTTCATACTACACGTGTGTATGAGATAGACTTCAGTAAGTTTAAAACTTACGGCTGGCTTCCTCCTGTCGATTCATTGTCTAAAGATTACTATAACAACGACATTGCAAAAGCCAACATCATGTCTGCGGCAAATAAAGAGATTGAAGCTCGCGGACTTACATATAGCAAAGAAAATCCAGACATACTTTTTAGATATATAGCCATTGTTAACAACAAAAGCAGGTTAGTCTATAGTCATCCTACTTATTTCGGATGGGGAGGACCTTGGTGGGGATGGTATCCTTGGGCAGGCTATGCCTACTACGGACCTTCCGTTCCCATTGGCAAACAGAAGGTGCGCTACGGACATATCATCCTAGAAGCCATAGACCGTAACAATAAAACCGTA
Organism: Sphingobacterium sp. T2; assembly: GCF_000814685.1. GTDB lineage: Bacteria > Bacteroidota > Bacteroidia > Sphingobacteriales > Sphingobacteriaceae > Sphingobacterium > Sphingobacterium thermophilum. Next base: position 555 of record NZ_JXAC01000050.1, on the reverse strand, counting down.
ATCTGGCAGGCACGCGGAACATCCGAAGTCGATGCACCAGAAAAAGCTATAAACGCTTTGCCAAACCTTATTCACGGCATCATGAAAGAATACCCTATAAAATCCACTAAGTAAAAAAAGAGCTTTCCTTATGAAGTGCACCCTAAAAGTTGGACAAAGTTAAAAATTAATTGTCTATGTGATGAGCTCGATATTTTATCGGGCTCATTCCTTTTAGATTGAGTTTTATTCGATCGTTGTTATAGTATTCAATGTAGTTCTTTATATCCCGTTTAAGTTCATCGATGTCATGGTACTTTTTAAGATAGAATAGTTCAGATTTTATAATACCGAAGAAGTTCTCAATAATGGCATTATCTAGGCAGTTGCCCTTTCTGGACATACTTTGCCTGATGCCTTTCTTTTTCAGCATCTGCTGATATGCTTTCATCTGGTATTGCCATCCCTGATCGGAATGCAGGATCAGCTCAGTGTCGTCGTTGATCTTTTTGAACGCATCTTTTATCATGTGGGCTACCTGTTCGAAATTGGGGGATTCAGACAGGTTATAGCTGA
>NZ_JXAC01000005.1 GCF_000814685.1 Sphingobacterium sp. T2 | reverse complement strand
GAATCCTACGAATGTTTTGCCACGTTCTTTGGATTCGAAAAAACAGACTACGCATCAGGTAAATACTTCGACAAATATTTGGAAAGGGATTATTTACCACAGACCGACAAGGTCAAAGAATTGTTCGAAGGCATCCACATTCCGACTATCGAAGACTGGAAAAACCTCAAAGAACAGGTTAAAGAACACGGACTATATCACGCTTACCGCTTGGCTATAGCCCCTAACCAGTCTACAGCATACATCATGAATGCTACGCCATCGGTAATGCCTATCGTTGATATCATCGAAGTACGTGAATACGGCGACAGTACAACATATTATCCTATGCCTTACTTGACCAATGATAATTACTTCTACTTCAAGTCGGCATACGATATGGACCAGATGAAAGTATTGAAGCTGGTATCGGTAATCCAACGTCATATTGACCAAGGTATCTCTACCATCTTACATACCAACTCCAAAGATACTACGAGAGATTTGGCCCGATACTACATCTATGCTCATAAGCTAGGCTTAAAATCGCTGTACTACACTCGTACACGTAAATCAACAATCGAAGAGTGTATTTCATGCTCCGCATAAGCGTTAGAGAAGTAGGTAAATCACAATATTAAACCCAAACTAAGACGCTGAATAAATTAGATTTTATTCAGCGTCTTTATCAAAGATATTAAGCAACATGAGTAAGCAATATAAAGCAGTAAACTGGAACACTCCCGAAAACGACTACGTATTAATGTTCTGGGAGCAAAACCTAAAACAATTCTGGATTGATACTGAGTATATCCCTTCAAAAGACATCGACAGCTGGAAAGGTCTTAGCTGGGATATGAAGGAGTGCTACAAAAAGGCACTGGGAGGTCTGACTTTGTTAGATACCCTGCAAAGCCATACGGGTATGCCTAAGATTATCGATCACATAGATTCTTTGCAAAACAAGGCTGTATTGTCTTATATGTGTATGATGGAGGCTATCCATGCAAAATCTTACTCAACCATCTTCACCACGGTATCCACCACCAATGAGATCAACGACGTCTTCGGCTGGGTATCTCAAAACAAATTCTTACAGTTTAAAGCAGCTACCATCGACAAACATTACCGCGCGATAGATAAAGAAAACGTAACAGACGAAGAGCTGTTCATGGCTCTAGCCGCCTCCGTATTGCTGGAGTCCTTCCTGTTCTATTCAGGATTCTTCCTCCCTCTATGGTTGTGTGGACAAGGACAGATGGTTGCATCGGCCGATATTATCAAAAAAATCGTTGCCGACGAATCTATCCACGGCGTATTCGTAGGATTAATAGCACAAGAGGTTTTTGCCAAACTTCCTAACAAAGAAGAGGTAAAACAAAAATTCCTCAACTTGCTGTACGAATTGTACGAAAACGAAATAAAATACACCGAAGAGCTTTACACCGTAATAGGTCTTACCGCCGAAGTGAAAGAATACGTTCGCTACAACGGCAACAAAGCATTGATGAACTTAGGTTTTGACCCTATCTTCGAAGTGAAACAAGTGAACCCTATCGTATTGAACGGTCTGAATACCGAAACAACACAGCACGATTTCTTCTCTAAGAAATCTACAAACTACGAAAAGGCCACAGAAATCGTTCACTTGAAACACGAAGATTTCATTATGGATACCACCGTTGAAATTTAACTTATGCTTCCCTAAAATATAATAGCGCCATCTTCCTTGAGATGGCGCTATTTTTATATCCATAGCAGTAAACTATGACGGATTTTCGTTTAGTGACTTTTTTTGTTTTGTGAGTTGAATAATAATTAGTACATTGTACAAAAAAATACCTAAGTCTGAAAGGACACAAAACTAACTTTTATGAAAAGATGGTATGTAGTTGTAGCGGTATTATTCTTTGTATTGAATAGTGCTTGCAGTAAGAAAGACGGCCCTGCGCCAGATAAAGAAGAACAATGGGATTACTCCGCAGAAGCTTATCTTAAAGACTCTACCCTATATTATACCAAATTATTATCATTATGGCAGAATTATATCGACCCACGAAATATAAACGATATACTTGATTCCAATAAGGTTAGAGCTATCACCAAAAATTTTGAAGACAGTGAATTGGTATTGGATTACCTGATCGGCCAGACACCCACCGGCGTAAACAATCAGCCTATAGACCGATTCAGCTTTATAGACAGAGAGGATGCCGTGAGCGATGAAATTCAAAATGCTCGTGTCACAGGGTTTGGTCTTTCGGTAATCTATCTGTTGCCTTCGGCAAATGCTACCAATGCAGATCTCTACGTAAAATTGGTAGACCGAAACTCTGCAGCAGACCTTGGAGGATTAAAACGCGGCGACAAAATATTGAGCATCAACGGCAATACCAATATTGACTATAACTCTCAAAGGGCTAAAAACTTTGCCGATGTACTTAATGCTCTCTATTCCAATACCATAACCCTAAAATGGCAAACTCCGAGCAACGAAATTATAGAGAAAACACTTACCAGTACCAGATATAACTATAACCCTATCAATGCTGCTAAAATTTTCACCCTAGATAATAGCAATAAGGTGGGATATATAGCCTTCTCCTCTTTTGTAAGCATAGTAGACAGAAATGGACCTACAGCACTTTTCAGCGATTTCGAACAAATATTCAACACTTTCGAACAGCAACAGGTTAAAGACCTTATAATAGACCTACGCTACAATGGAGGAGGTGACGTACAGACAGCAGAATATCTGGCTAACCGTGTTGCTCCCGCCTCAGCTACCGGCAAAAGAATGTATTCGTACAAGCTGAACACTATAGTTCAGGAAGAACTTGGAGAATATTTTCCTGCGGTAAATTTCATCAAAAGAGGAAATCTAGAACTCAATAAGGTATATTTTCTGGTGACTTCAAGTACGGCTTCTGCCAGCGAACTATTGATAAACAGTCTAGCACCTTATATGGATGTACAAATTATAGGATCTGAAAACACATATGGCAAGCCGGTTGGATTCTGGGGAACACCACTTAAACACAAAAACAAAGAACTAACCTTATATGTTACCTCTTTCCAAATGTTTAATGCTAACAACTTCGGCGACTACTTCGCAGGATTGCAACCAAACAAGTTGGCCAACGAATCTTTCAGCAAGCAGCTAGGAGATGAAACGGAAGGCTTTATCGCAGAAGCCCTCAATCATATCCGTTATGGAAGTTACTCTTCTGCTTCAAAGGTGGGTGCCCGCAGCACGGATAAGACAACCTATAAGCTAGAACATCAAGCATTGGATATACATTCCAAAGGTATGTTTAAGATGCACAAACGTTCACCAAAATTATAAAAGCATAAAAGGCCTTGTAAGAGGCCTTTTATGCTTTTATAGTAGTGCTATTAAACTCAGATTCGTCTCGAACAACATAAGGGCTATTCACGAAACTTCTGTCTCTTTATACTATGATATCCAAAAATTGAGAAAGATCTTCTACTAAGAACTCTGCTTGTGAAAGACGCTCTTTTTCAGCTTGATGCTTAGTTACCGCCACACAACGCAAACCTGCTCCTGTCGCTGCCCGAAATCCTGTCAATGTATCCTCTACGGCCATAATGCTGTTTGAAGGCAAAGCAAGACGCTCCGTGGCCAACAGATAAGGTTCAGGGTCAGGCTTAGGATACTGCACCGCCTCTCGAGTCACAAAAAATTCGAAATCATCAAGTAGGTTATGGTGTCCCAGAACCGTATTTACCGTACTCATATAGCTAGAAGTAACCAAAGCTGTCCTAATACCTTTGGCATGAAGCGTATGCAGCGTTTCTTTCACGAAAGGCATAAGACGTATCGTCGTCATATCTGCCTTGGCATAGTTTGCCCTAGTGCGCTGCCACATAAATTCATCGTCTGTGTGGATGTCAAACCGCTCTTTTAGCATCTGCACATTAGCAGAGAGCGTATGCCCCGCAAAATCTTTAATCCAATCGTTAAATGTGATGTTCAAACCAAATTCCTCTTTCAAAATGGGAGCCCAATTGCTGTAATAGAAAAACTCAGAATCAATTAGAGTACCATCAAGATCAAAGAGAACAGCTTTTATGGAAGATATCGTCATAATTTCAAAGGTAGCAGAAAATAGGTAGAAATAAAAATCCAAAGCTCCATGCTGAAGCTTTGGACCAACAAGCGATAGGTCGTCATCAGATATTACCTTTCGTTAATTCACTTACGGCATAATCTACTGCTCGTGCGGAGAAAGCCATATAAGTCAGTGAAGGGTTTTGTGTGGAGGTAGAGGTCATACAGGCTCCATCCGTAACAAAAACGTTCGGAACACTGTGCATCTGATTCCATTTGTTCAAGACGGAAGTTTTAGGGTCTTTTCCCATCCGAACACCTCCCATCTCATGGATATCAAGGCCCGGAGCTTGCCAATGTTCATCTCGCCGTATATTTTTAAATCCGGCAAGCGTAAACATTTCCTCCATAGTATCGAGATAATCCTTTTGCATCTTCCGATCGTTGTCATCATAATCCACAGAAATTTTCAGCAGCGGCATATCCCACTCATCTTTTTGGTTGCTGAGTGCCACATAGTTGCTTTCTTTAGGAATGGTCTCTCCCATCATATGAGACCCCACTTCCCAATTCGCCCATTTTGGATTTAATAAGGCCTCCTTTAGCTCTTCACCTAAGGCAGAGGTATCCGGCTTACGAGAACGCCATGCTGAAAATCCTGCAGCATAACCCCTCAAAAAGTCGGTTTCCTGTCTGTGTAGGTTGCGGAAACGTGGGATATAGCCTCCTCCCGCAGGATTTCTACCATCCACAGCGTAATCCAAAAGCCCCTCGTATTCAGCGTAGATACGCGCACTATAGTTGTGGAAAGCTACAAACTTGCCAAGGGTGCCGCTATCGTTACCTAAGCCTTCCGGAAATCTGTTTGATTTAGAGTTTAACAGAATAAGATTAGTATTCAGCGCCGCCGCATTGACAAAAATAAGCTTAGCATAGAAGTCTATTTCTTCTTTAGTATTACGGTCAATAACCTTAACCCCTATGGCTCTTTCTTTTTGCTCGTCATAGAGGATGGAATGTACTACAGCGTCGGGGCGCAAGGTCAGATTTCCGGTTTTTGCTGCCCAAGGGAGAGTAGAGGCATTTGAACTAAAGTATCCTCCAAAAGGACAGCCGCGCTGACACAATGTGCGATTCTGACATTGCCCTCTGCCCTGCTCTATATGGATAGGCTGCACCTTGGAAATATGGGCACAGCGTGCAGAGATAACCTTTCTTTCGGGGAACTGCTTTTCTATGATTGTTTTGAAATATTTCTCCACAATATTCAGCGGATATGCGGGCAAAAACTCTCCATCCGGCAATTCCGGCAAGCCATCCCTATTGCCTGCAATACCCACAAAACGTTCTACATGGTCGTACCAAGGTTTTAGATCAGCGTAGCGTATAGGCCAATCTACGGCGAAGCATCCCGTGCGGGACCTTCAAAATCAAAATCGGACCAACGTTGAGTCTGCCGCGCCCATAGCAACGATTTGCCCCCTACTTGATATCCGCGAATCCAGTCGAAAGGTTTTTCCTGTAAATATGGATGTTCGGCATCCTTGACAAAAAAATGAGCTGCATCCTCATGGAAGGCATAGCAGCGGCTCACAATAGGATTTTCCTTCTTTATCTGGTAAGGTATCTCATTGCGATGTTCGAATTCCCAAGGGTACATATTGGTTGTGGGATAATCCTTTATATGTTTGACATCGCGTCCCCTTTCGAGCACCAAAGTCTTAAGCCCTTTTTCACATAATTCTTTGGCAGACCATCCTCCGCTTATGCCTGACCCTATCACTATAGCATCATAGGTTCTTTCTTTCTTTGAATCAATATTTAGATAAGCCATTATTTGTTATGCCTTGATTTTCATTTCTCCATTGTATCGTCCTGGAACAAGCTCGTAGATGAGCTTATTCTTCATCACATATTCCGAGTTGAGGTAGCCCATAATGGTTCTTTGCTTGAGAATGACGCTAAAAGTATCGTCCTGAGACAAAGATTTGATATAGGACAATATTTCCTCAGTGGATTTATCCTTTACTTTTCGGGCTACTCTCAGCCCATTCACAAAAGCGGCCTGTTCCTCCGGACTATGACAGTCGTCCACCATTTTCATCACGAAAAGATGCAGGTTCAGTGAGCGGCCTCCCGGAGTATCTGTTTCGGGGATAATAGCTTCTACCAGCTGTGCCAGTAGCTCCTCATCGCTCTTGGAAAAGTCTACATTGCTGAGCGCTATACTGGCCTTGTTACCATCGTTAACACAAGAGGAGGCTATCAGCATACCTCCTGCCAGGATAAACATCTGCTTTATAGCTGTTCTTCTTTCCATATAAACAAGTTTAAAAGTAAAGATAGCCTTCCTAATTAGAAGGCTATCTTTTTGGGGATTAATACCCCAAGTTCTGTCTTAATGTGCCGCCACTGCGGTCAATTTCAGTCTGTGGAATCGGGAAATAGTCGTTATGACTATTATAAACCAACCCTCTATAGAAAGGCAGATAAGTGCCTTCAAATTGTGAATAGCTTTCCAGTACATTTTTAGCTATTCCCCAACGTACCAAATCGAAATAGCGGTGACCTTCGAGGGCCAGCTCCAGACGACGCTCCATACGTACGGCTTTGCGCGCGTACTCCTGATTCGGGAACGAAGGATAAGGATTCACCTGATAGTCAGCTACCGGCACCCCATTAACCGTCTTTGGAGGAAGAGTGGCAGCTCTACGGCGCACAGCATTTACATATTCCAAGGCGGTGGAAAGATCATTCAGCTCCACCGCACATTCTGCGGCCATCAGATACACATCGGCCAAACGCATGATATTTACGTCTAAGCCTGTGATATAAGCTTCTCCGGAAACGGTATTTCCAGCAAACTGGCTTTCTTTGATCATGGTTTTAATACCCACGAATGGGCCTGCAAAAGATACCGAACGTATCCAAGCGTCTCCCGGCATGATGCCATAATCTAGGAAAGGAACCCCTCTTCTCCCTACCGTATAGTCTAAACGAGGGTCAACACGAAGGGTCACATCCACCTGATAGTTGGTCTTAGCCGCTCCTGTCAATCCAAAATCCGAAAGGTAAGGGTTATTACGGTATTCGTTATCTAGATAAGGCAAGCCATTAGCATCTACCTTATAAGCATTGACCAAGTCAATGGTAGGCTGATAAAAGCCACAGCAGCTTACTGGTGCAGCATAAATACCGCTGAGCATGTCGCCCACGTTGGCATTATCGCCCGATCCGTTAGGTTGATAGCATGTTTAGATACTAACAATGCTTCAGGACCATCTTCCTTGTCGATATCGAAGTTGTCTTGGAAAGGCATGGTCGTAAGGTCCTTACCTGCTATCACTTCTTGAAATAAAGGAAGAGCCAAATCATATTTCTTTTGATAGAGATATAATTTTCCCAGATAAGCCTTGGCAATATTTCTATCCATACGTCCGGCTTCTCCTTTGATTTTCGTTACAGGAAGATTCTCCGAAGCAAACTTTACGTCATCAATGATTTTATCATAGATATCGGTATCATTAGGCTTTGTCTTGGCTTCTTCGAGAGGAGTGTTTTCATCTATCCATGGCAGATTTCTGAAGACCCGCCACATGAAAAAATAATAGTGGCCACGCAACATACGCGCCTCTGCCTCGATCTCTAAGGCCCTTGCTGAAGAAATCTCTTTGGCACCTTCTTGGTCCTGCTTCAATAGACGGAGGGTAGTGTTGGCTCTCAACACCCCTTCGTAATACACCTGCCACATCGTAGTCAAGTTGTCATTAGCAGGATTGGGATTCAGCATTTCCAACAGGTTCATGTTGGGCTGGTCCGTCTCTTCCGATCCTTTATGTGCATTATCGGAGGTGATTTCCCCAAAAATCCATTGGCTTGGCGCCGCAGCATAATTGCCCCAGGTACCACTAACATTACCATTCATAATGCTGTAGGCCCCCAAGAGCACCGCTTCAATACCTTCCCCATTGCTGACCTGCCCTTCTCCCAGTTGGCCTTGAGGGATTTTCTCCAAAAAGTCTTTACCACAACTGCTAAGCAATAAGCCTGACGCAACTAAGGCTGTATATATAGAACGCATTTTCATAATATTCAAAATTTCAATAGTTAAAAACCTAAACTCAAACCAAACAAAAACTGACGTGACTGCGGATATACACCTAAATCCACGCCTATAGCAGGATAATCTGAAGGTGTAGCTGTCACCTCAGGATCCAAGCCGTCATACTTGGTGATAGTAAACAGATTGGTCACTCCTACATACATACGCAGACGGTTTATATTGGTATTATTTCCAAATAAGGATTTTACAGGAAGAGTATAACCTATCTGCAAATTTTTCATCTTCAAAAAGCTGGCGTCCTGCACAAAATAGCTGGAAGTAGCATATTCAAAGGCAGAAGCATTTGACGTCAGCGACGGCATATTCGAGTTAGGATTTGTCGGCGACCAAGCCTCTAGAAGTCTTACACTCTTCGCTCCCGAAAATACCGAGAAGTCCGTAAAGTAGCGGGTCATGTCGAACACGTCATTGCCCTTAGACCCGTAGAAGAACATCGATAGGTCCCAGTTCTTATAGTTAGCATTGAAACCCAAGGAGTAAATAAAATCGGGATGCGGATTTCCTATGAAGGTTCGGTCTTGGTCATTGATGACACCATCGTTGTTAATATCAGCATATTTAAGGCCTCCCGGTCTAGCTTTGCCATCAGCATAGTTAGGTGAATTGGCTACGTCAGCATCATCCCTGTACACGCCTAACACTTTATAGCCATAAAAAGTACCGAACGACTGTCCTGGGGTAAGGATAGTAGTGGTAATACTTCTGAAGTTACCATACAGTTGTGAAGTAACCTCCGGCGCTAAAGCAACAACCTTGTTTACATTCTTTGAGAAAGTACCGCTAATATCAAATGTGAAATCTTTGTTTTGATTGCGTCCATGATGATAGGCCAAAGACAGCTCTACACCGTGGTTACGCATATTACCTACATTGACATAAGGGGAGCTGGCACGTCCCACCGCAATGGCCGGCAACGGCACGCGGAACAGCATATCTTCTGTTTTCTTATCATAATATTCAACAGCACCGTCAAAAACTCCATCGAATAGGGTAAAGTCCATACCTATATTCAATGCCTTTACTTGCTCCCATTTTACATCTTCATTAGAATAGTCGCTTTGCCACAATCCACTTTGTACGGCACCACCTATAGGATATGAAGATTGAGTAATTGAACTAGCATAACGGTTGATATATTGGAAGCCTGGGATACGCTGGTTACCTGTAACACCATAACCTGCTCTAAACTTTAAGTCCGTAATCCAAGCAACATTCTGCATGAACTCTTCGCTGGAAATACGCCATGCTCCCGAGATTCCAGGAAACAAACCATACTTGTTGTTAGGACCAAAGTTGGAAGAACCATCTCTACGAAGCGTCGCACTTAGAATATAACGGTCGTTATAGCTATAATCCACCTTTCCGAAGATAGAAAAGAGCGACCCTACACCACCTGACCCCGCATTACCAAAATTGGACGTTCCTGCATTCAGATAGAAATAATCAAGACTGTTTAGCGTGAAGAAACTGTTTCTGCTTCCTGACAGGTCCCTACTTCTGTTGCTGATTGCTTCCGTACCGGCCAAAACATTCAGGCTATGTTGGTCGAATTGTTTCCTCCAAGTAAGCGTATTGGTCCATGTCCATTCCGAACCATAACCAAAATATTCACTTAGTGCATTGTTCATCGAGCCCTCACCAAATTCAGGGTTAGGATAGGTAATGTCAATGCCGTTATAATTTTCATAACGAAGACCGAAATTCGTGCGGAACATCAGTCCCGGTAAAAGGTCCACTTCCCCAAAGACGTTTCCGAAGAAGAAGTTGCTTTTGTTGACATCATCTTTCATGCGGTAAGCCACAGCGACAGGGTTTTGTCCATTCCCATAACCTCCTCTTGTTCCTGCAAAATTTCCGCCCTCATCATACACGGGAACTATAGTCTGGATACGATATGCCCATCCCACAACACTTTCATCTCCCATATAGCCTCCAGCCGTATTAGGGTTTACCCCCATCCCTACTCCTCTTGTGTAGCTGTACTGCATGTTTTCCCCGATACGCAGTTTACCCTCAAAAGCTTTGAACTGCGTATTCGTACGTATGTTATAGCGCTTAAAGCTGGAGTGGATTACAGTTCCTTTTTGGTCTAGAAATCCACCGGACATCGAATAGCTCGTATTGTCGGATCCTCCGGAAGCCGCTATCTGATACGACTGGGTTGGAGCATTCTGCGTAATTTCTCTGAACCAGTCCGTTCCTTCTTTGTTCGCTTTTGTTATCTGATAGAAGGTACTGAAATCACGCGAATAGTTGTATTTGGACATGTCGGCATCTGCCGCAGTCACATCATGACCGGACTTAGAGCCCGCCAACAGATATTCCGGCAAAGTAAGGTTGGTACCGTTAATCTGATTTTGCATATCCAAGTTCTGTTGCGGCGTAAGCATCTTCGGGAAGGCGGTCACGCTGTGGCACCTGAGAGCCCGCATAAGCGTCAAACGTAAACTGAGGTTTTCCCATCTTTCCCTGACGTGTAGTGATGATCACCACACCATTGTTTGCCCGTGCCCCGTAGATAGATGCTGCAGAAGCGTCCTTCAACACCTGCATAGATTCAATATCATTCTGGTTCAACCAGCTGAGCTTGCCTTCAAAAGGCACTCCGTCTATAATGTAAAGTGGTTCATTGTTGTTAATTGTTGAATATCCCCGAATTTTGATTTGTGGAGTAGAGCCTGGAGCTCCGTCATTTACAATCTGCACCCCCGTCGCTTTACCTTGTAAAGCTTCCACTGCCGTAGCTGCCGGCTGTGCTTTGAGCTGATCCACATCGACTATCGCCACAGATCCCGTAAGGTCTTTCTTACGCTGTGATCCGTAACCTGTCACGACAACCTCTTCCAACGAATGACTATTTTCTTGCAATCGAATCTGAAGGGAGGAAGTCGTCGAGCTCACGGTAACAGTTTGCGATGCATATCCTACATAGCTAATTTCCAAGACATCATTTGCCGAAGCCTTGATTTCAAACTGTCCATCTTGATTCGTGGCCGTCACAGACGTCTTTCCCACAACACGTACGGTAACACCTGGTAAGGGCTCACCGGTAGAAGCAGAAACTACGGTTCCTCTGATCGTTTGCTCCTGTATCCATAAAGCATGAGGTGGGTCCGTCCAAAAATGATGAGTGAAATGATTTGCTGTTGCAATATGACTGCTAAGCACAACTGCTGCAGAAACGCAAATGCAACGATTAAATGGAATACCTTTTGGTAAGTGTATCCCTTTGAACACCTTTAACTTGCACATAATTTAAAGACTCTAAATGGTTAATAAGTTTATAATTGTAATAAAGTAGATGTTAGGTAATCATAACTTAAGTCATAAAAATCGATTTAGTTATCTAATTGTTAATGTTAAATTAAAAAGTATAACGCAAAAAAACAAATGCGATTACCAACTTTGCTATACATAAAAATAAAAGAGGGTTAAATTAACCCTCAAAACAATCTCTTACGATTTAATAAATCTATCTTTAACAAAGACTAAGAAAATTTTAAACCTAAAAAGATTTTTACTAATTAAAATAAAAACATAATTAACTAGATAATCAACAACAAATCGTTATCGTATTCCTGCTATTCTAGCATACATTTCAACCATGGCCAACTGATCCAATAGCCAGAAACGCTTATCTTTTTCCTTTCCTGACCAATCCTTGTGGAATAAACCCCGTGCCTCTCTCATATGGTCCCAAGCATTATCCAGATTTTTACGGAAAGTATCGACATACAAACTATTGCCGTCCATAGCATATAGCTCGACGTACCCTCGCATCATCACAGCAATAAACCAGTTATTACTTTTCCTTAGATATCTAAAAGACTGCATGGTATCTGACTCCGCGATTGGATGAAAAAAATAAGAATATGCACCTTTTGCAATTCTTTGTGCATCGGTAAGATATTGCTTTTCTTTAGAGATTTTATATAGTAAAGCTCCTGCCTGGATCATCTGACCGGAATTGTACGCAAATTTTCTCCTATCAAGCTGTCCACGGAGATTAATATTGTCATAATAGACTGAATCCGAAGGATCTAACAGCTGATTTTGCACCCATTGGTAAAGACTTTTGGCCAAGGTAAGGTATTTCTCCTCCTTAGTAGCTATATAGAGTTTTGCCAAAAAGACTATTGCCGGCGCATTGGAGCAAGTATTTTTGGATTCCTTGCGCTGCTCACACCAGTAAATACCGCCCCCCAGCTTATCATCCATCCCGCTTTCTACAAACCGCCATACTTCCAGCGCTTGTTCAAGATATACTTTCTTTTTGGTTAGAAGATACAAATCGGTAAAATCTATACCAATCCAAATATTGTCATCATAAAACCTATCCGATTGAGGAGCAGAATTAATATAAGATGCGTAGGCCTTAGGCTCTCTTTTATCATCATAATAAGCCTGTAATCCTGTTAAAACATTTTGGTCTATAGCTTTGACCCACTCTAGACTTTTAGTGGTTTCTAATAAGGCCACATGGGCAGACAACATACCAGAATAGGGCCAGAGATAAGAAAAAGAATTGGCTTGCGTTTTTTCCGCCTCTACTCCCAAATAATCTGCGCGAAAATCCCCTCGGAAGGGATAATTTTCTCTCAAAAGCACATTTCCTTCCACGCCATAATGTTTATAGATTGCTTCCAAAGTACTTGTGGCATACGAAATGAACTTAGTCTTCTGAGCACTACAAAGACCGTTACCAATTCCAAAGAAAAAAAGAAATAATAAAAAACTGTCTCATCTGTCAGCAATTCAAGAAGGCTCTGCTTGTCGCAGAGCCTCTTTCATTAATACCCAGGGTTCTGTACTAAGTTAGGATTTATAGCCAACTGGTTATTAGGAACAGGGAACAGCTCTTTATTAGGGTCGTTGGAAGGATTATGATCCCACCATGATGCTGTCGTAAATTTCCCGAAACGGATCAGATCCGTACGGCGCTTTCCTTCAAAGATAAATTCACGTCCTCTTTCTTTGAGAAGCTCGTCAAGGGTAAGCGTAGCGACAGTATACTGATTGGCTGGCCAGTCAGCATCGGTGAATGCTCTCTTGCGCGACGCGTTGATAAGCTCCACAGCTTCGGCAGTAGCCACGCCATTGTTTTTGCGCATGATTAGCTTCAGCCTTATTGAAGTAAATCTCCGTAAGCCTGTAGATGATATAATCATTCTCCCAATAATTAGGGTCGTCTAGCGTTCCAGACTTATACTTGTGGAATCGAGCTCCCGAGTTTTCTTCCCCTTCGGTCATACTTCCCGGACCGGTAAGGTCTCCTTCACTTTCCCTACGTATGCTGTTCACCAAAACAAATGGCTTACCACTATACTCCTCCGTACCTAACACCGGTATATTGGTACCGTATTTATATTGCGGACCGAACAAGAACCATTCTTTCTTGCGTAGGTCATTTTCAGCGAAGGCATCAAATGCTGAAGGAATCACCACAAAGGCATTCCATCCGCCATATCCTACATTCAACACTTCCTTCATATAATCATAACCGAAAAAGAATCCCGCCCAATCGAAGGTGAAGCCGGCCTCACGGCTAAACTGAAACTGAAATAAAGATTCGGGATTCGCGGAATTAGTATTACTGAAAAGAGCAGTCAAATCCGGAGACAGCTGTGGAGCCCCACCTATTCCTCCTCCTTGGCCGCTTATGATTTTATCACATACGGCGATACACTCATCCCACATAGGCTGACCTTTCCACTTCTCCGCATTGAGGTAAAGTTCCGCTAACATAGCATATCCTGCAGCACGCGACACCTGACCTATATTCTCTGCCGATGTCAGCGGCAGCTTTTCAACATTATCCAGCAATTCCTGCAAGACAAAGTCAAAAACTTCACTGCGCGGCTTGGTCTCTGGATTTAAAGGATCAGCCACCTTTGTCACAATAGGAACATTGCCCCACATATCCATCAATTTGATATAATGGAAGGCACGTAATACTTTTAACTGAGAGATAATAATAGCACGATCTTCTTCCGTCAAACCGTCAATCATAGAGACATCAAGGCTTTCTATATCCCCAATGGCATTGTTGACATACCCTAATCCTCCCCACATTAAGGTCCACGCGTTTCTCAGACGACCTTCATTACTTGTCCAAGTATGATAATGTAGCCGGATATGATCTCCTCCGTCATAGCCATGTCTTCCCTTTTGCGGCCAAGCAAGCTGATCAGCACTCAATTCTGAATGATAATAATAACCGCTTTGTCCGGTAGGTGCCAACCACGCTTGCATATGCGTGAAAGGTCGTAAAGCCGCCTGCATTACTTCTCTTTTATTGTTATAAAAATTATCTTCACTGATACTGCTATTATACATTTTCTGTCAGGTCTGTACAGGAGTCGGAACAACAATCCCGAACCTAAAAGGGCAACAGCCGACAGCATCTTATTTATCGCTTTCATATCTTTTATTCATTTAAAATCCAACATTTAATCCCAAAGTCCATGATCGTGTCCTAGGGTAGAATCCACGACTGTCTATACCTGCATCAAAACCTGTATCTTGCAATTCCGGATCCAAGCCCGAATAGCCGGTGATTGTTGCTATATTACGGCCCGTAACATATACGTACAGATTTCGAACATAGTTGGTCTTGAATTTAAAGTTGTATCCCAAGGTGATATTATCCAGTTTGACAAAGTTTCCGTTTTCAAGATAGTAATCCGAATATTGTGGATCATCTTTGATAGCACTATGTTTGGTGAAGGCAGACTTCAACACGTTATTAGGCAACCATTTTTGGTTTCCGAAAAACATATCAGCCGTATTTAGGATTTGATACTTGAATTTTCCTCTGAAAAATATGGTTAAATCAAAGCCTTTATAGCTGAAACGGTTTCCTAACGAAGCTTGATATTTAGGGACGCCATTACCTATATAAGTAAGGTCGTTATCATTCATCTCGGCAGCAGTGCCTGTGCTACCATCAGCCTTGTAGAACAGCCATTTTCCTTCATCGTTAATTCCGGCGAAACGTTTACCATAGAAAGAACCTATTTCGCCTCCCTCTTCCAGACGTATAGCATCACCCAAGTTACCTGGAGAAGGCAGGCCTCCAAATGTCAGCCAATCACTCTTAAAGGTTTCATTAGACATCTTCACCAACTTATTTTTTTGATAATTGCCAGCAAAGTCTACTGTCCAAGAAAAATCCTCCCGGCTTATAGGCGTAGCCGACAGTTGTAACTCCACACCTTTGTTGGTTACCTCTCCTAAATTGTACCAGATTGAACCGGACACATAAGCTGGTTGTTGTGCGGTATATTGGTTAAGCAAGTCTGTGGTCCTACGTGTATAAATATCCAAAGCACCGGTAAGGCGGTTTGCCCACAACCCAAAATCCAATCCAATATTAGTTTCTGCTTTTTGTTCCCACTTAAGATTAGGGTTAGGGTTTTGAGTAGGTCCATAGGTCTGATAATACACACCATCCTGAGGGTACACCCCTCCTGTTCCCAACAACACCATAGACTGATAGTTAGGGAACCCTTGGTTACCGGTCACCCCATAACCTACCCTCAATTTCAGGTTGTTCACCACCTCCTTGTTTGTGAAAAACTCTTCATTGCTAATATTCCAACCTGCCGATACCGCCGGGAAATTACCCCACTTATTGTTTGCACCAAAACGAGAAGACCCTTCTCTTCTTAAAATGGCTGTAAGGAAGTAACGATCCGCATACGAGTAGTTCACCCTTCCGAAGAAAGCGATTAAGGTGTTATCATCTTTATAAGACCCCATACTTGGACGCGGAAGCTTTGGATTCGTCAACGCTGTACCAGACCCCATATTCCAGTCCTGGAAAGCATCGGTGGTAAAGCCGTTGTTGGACATGGAAAAATTCTCATACGTAGCGTACTGATAACTATATCCCAACAACCCAGTGAAGGAATGCACTTCGCCAAACGTTTGATTGTAATCTATGGTAGCCTCAAACGTTTTTGTCCAAGAAAGTGTGTTTTCTTTCCACGCATACCCCATACCTTGATAGTCTGACACCTCGCGCTGATCCCAATCTTTCAAGGAGCGGAATTGTCTATTATTCATATTATCCCTCACGTAAGAGGCAAAAGCACTTACACTCAACGGATCAATAATCTGCAGCTTCAATCGAGCATCTCCTGAAAATGTTTGTTGGTTACGGTCGTCAATACGATTGGCCAGCCGATCCAAGGGATTGAAGTTGTTGTATCCTTGTGTCTGATAGAAACTTCCATCCGGATTATATAAAGGTGCTGTAGGATTACGTTGGATAGCCTGCTCAAAATACTCGGTCTTTCCTCCCAAAAGATCAGCCTTATTGAAGTTGGCAGCGATATTACCTGTAAAGGTTAGTCTCTGCTCTAACCCTTTCTGATTAAAATTCACACGTCCACCAAACTGACGTCTTTCATTCTGCTTGGCAATACCTTGGGCATTCTCATAATTGATAGAAGCCCGATAGGAAGAGTTTTCTCCTCCTCCGCTACCCACAAAGTTGTGGAAAGTAGAGAAGTTGCCTGTATTTATCAACGCATCATAGAGGTCTGTCGAGCTTCCCAGATCTAGGTCAGGTTTATTTTGTCCGTTGACCACCAAATCCCTAAATTCTGCTGCCGACAACATCTCCGGACGTCGTGCTACAGTCTCATGCTGACCATATGTATAGTACTCAAAAGTGGAAGCTCCACTCTTTCCTTTCTTCGTCGTGATTAAAATCACCCCACCATTACCTCTCGTACCGTAAATAGCTGCAGCAGATCCGTCTTTCAATACATCAATAGATTCTATATCTCCTTGTTTTATAAGGTCCAAATTTCCGCCAGGAATACCATCAATGACAATCAGAGGTGTATTGGTACCTTTAATGGAAGCCATACCCCGAAGTTGTATGCTCGTACCCGAGTTCGGGTTACTACCTTGGGTTCTCGTGACATTCAACCCCGCTACCTTACCTTGTACCAAATCCACAGGACTTCTCATTCCTCCCTGGTTAAAATCCTTTTCTTTGACAGAAGCTACGGCGGAAGTCACCTCACTTTTCTTCTGGCTACCATACCCCATCACCACGACTTCCTCAATATTGGTCTGCTCAGCAACCAAAGAAATCGTCATTCTTTCTCCGTTAACGCGCTGCTCTATGGATTTATATCCTAGAATTTCCACTACCAAAACATCGCCGGGACTTGCTTGAATAGTAAAGTTACCGTCGGAATCCGTAAAGGTTGCCTTCGTAGAGCCCTTTATTTTAATAGTCACCCCAGGAATACCTTGTCCCGTTGCCTGATCTACGACCGTACCCTGCACGGTCTGCTGCAGTAAGGTAGACCTGATTTCCTTATAAAACTCCGCCCGGTGGGCATACACAGGACTATAGCTCACCGCTATTAAGGAAAGGGACATAGCCCAAATCCCACCCCTCTTGAGTGTTGTGTCTGTAATCTTCATAATAAATAATTAATTAGTATTAACACTATTAATTAAAAGTAATACATAGTATGTTTATCCACTTTTCTTTACTTGGTTATCTTTCAACTTTTCGTTCAACAAGAATTTCTACCTAAGTAGATAGTTATAAGTTTATAATTTTAACTAAATTAAATATTTTAATCGATTTAGCAACGAAAATATTTAACTTTATTAGAAACACCCCCAAAC
Source organism: Sphingobacterium sp. T2 (assembly GCF_000814685.1). Classification (GTDB taxonomy): domain Bacteria; phylum Bacteroidota; class Bacteroidia; order Sphingobacteriales; family Sphingobacteriaceae; genus Sphingobacterium; species Sphingobacterium thermophilum. The sequence goes on along the minus strand of NZ_JXAC01000005.1, from coordinate 6,416 downwards.
TCCCCTCAAATAGCCATTCTTGCTTAACCGCTCTGCTTTTCATAAATTTGTTTTTCACCCATTCAGTAAAAAAATGAAAATCATCGCCATAGGTAGAAACTATATTGACCACGCTAAAGAACTTAACAATCCAGTCCCTGAAAACCCTGTCATCTTTCTTAAACCGGACACCGCCATACTTAAAGACAACAAGGATTTTTATTATCCCGAATTTTCGCAAGACATTCACTACGAATGCGAACTGGTGTTTAGAGTTTGCAACGAAGGGAAACATGTTTCTCCCAAATTTGTCCACAAATATTATGATGCCATAGGTTTGGGCATAGACTTTACGGCACGGGATATACAAAGCAAACACAAAGAAAAAGGTCTTCCTTGGGAGCTAGCCAAAGCATTTGACCACTCGGCCGTTATCAGCCCTCTCATCCCTAAGGAAGAGTTCTCTGACCTGAATAACATTCAATTTTCCTTAAAAAAAAACCAGGAAATTGTTCAGGAGGGCAATAGTAAAGACATGATCTTTGATATAGACAGCCTCATCGTATATATCACCAAGTTCATCACCATCCGCAAAGGAGACCTTATTTACACCGGTACACCGGCAGGGGTGGGACCTATACAAATCGGAGATAAATTGGAAGGATACCTAGAGAATAAATTGATGTTCTCCACTCATATTAAATAACATGAAGAAATTTCAGCTTTTGCTTGCCGCAGCGGTATGCACTATACTTACCGTCAAGGCGCAAAACAAAAATATCATTACCAGCAAAACATATCCTCAAGGGTATTTCCGGAATCCCCTCAATATCCCTATGGATGCTTCCGGGACCTTCGGAGAGTTGAGAAGCACTCATTTTCATGCAGGTGACGACTACCGCACCCAACAGAAAATAGGTCTTCCCCTATATGCAGCCGCTGAAGGACATATCTCACGCGTACGCGTCCAAATCGGTGGAGGAGGCAATGCTGTATATATCGATCATCCCAACGGCTATACGACAGTTTACCTCCATATGGACAGGTTCAACGAGGAACTGACAAAAATCGTTCGTGCCAAACAATACGAGCTTCAGCGTTTTGATGTAGATATTTATCTGGATTCCAATCAGCTTAAAGTAGCTAAAGGGCAGTACATTGGTAACGCAGGAAATACGGGCGGTTCCGCAGGACCGCATCTACACTTTGAAATAAGGGATACCAAGACCCAACGTCCTCTAAACCCGCAGCTGTTCGGTCTCAAATTTACGGATCACTACAATCCCACCATCGGAGGCATCATGCTTTACGACCTGAACCAGCAACATCTGTTTAACGAATTTACACCTCGAAAGGTTGTTCCGGTAAAGGCCGTAGGTGCAGGCAAATATGTGCTTCAGCAAAACAGCCCCCTTCCCGTGTCAGGGAAGTTTGGCTTCGGCATCAACGCTATCGACCGCCATCGAGCGGGAGGCTTTCAAAACGGAGTATACTCTATAGAGCTGTTTATCGATGGCCAACCGGTTTCTTCAGTGGTATTTGAAGAACTAGACTTCAACCATACAAGAGGGATTCATTCGTATATTGATTATCCTTATTGGAAAAGGACCAAGACCAAATACCAAAAATCTTTTAAAGATCCGGGCAACCCTATAGAAATTTTTAGGTTCTTGAAAAATGACGGCGTCATAGAGCTCTCCGAAAATAAAATTTATGAGGCGAAGTATGTTGTAAAAGATGTAGCCGGAAATTGCAGCGAGCTGGACTTTAAAATCCAAAACAACACACAAAAGCCAGCAGAAGCATATTCTCCTAAAGGAGACCTTTTCCATTATAATAATACAAACTCTTTCTCTACGGAAAATATCAAAATTGAAATCCCTAAAGGCTCTCTATACACCGACCTAGATTTCGTTTACAAGGAAGAGCCTCCTCTTCCAAATACCTTTTCTGCCCTTCACAAAGTACACAACACCTTCATACCGCTGTTTTCATCCTATAGTCTGGCCATAAAGCCTAACGGTCTTCCGCAGCACCTACAAAGTAAAGCGCTTATTGCCTCCACCGAAAACGGCGCCGAAGGTGGAAAATATGAAGACGGCTGGGTAAAGGTCAACACACGCAATTTCGGCAACTTCTATATAACGGTAGACACTGTCCCTCCAACAATTATTGCAAGAAATCTGATAAACGGAAAAAATGTGTCTACACAAGCCAAAATAGATTTTACCATACGCGACAACCTCTCCGGCATCCAATCATTTGAAGGCTATATCGACGGTAAGTGGGTATTGATGGAATATGATTCCAAAAACAGACATCTTTGGCATCGTTTTGAAGCTTCTCTCTCTAAAGGAGAACATACCTTCAAGCTGATTGTCAAAGACTGGAAAGACAACGAAACAGTATATCAAGCAAAATTTATAAGATAAAACATAGAAATATGAGCACGTTAGAGGTAGGATCAAAAGCTCCTGAAATCATCGCAAAAAACCAGAAAGGTGAAACCATTAAACTTTCTGATTTCTTAGGAAAAAAGGTTATCTTATACTTTTATCCTAAAGACAATACGCCGGGCTGTACCACTGAAGCATGCAATTTCCGTGACAACTACCAATTCCTCTTAGGTAAAGGTTTTGAAGTGATTGGAGTAAGTGTCGACAGTGAACAGTCCCACCAAAAGTTTATCGCCAAGTACGAACTTCCTTTCAATCTTCTGGCGGATGAAGACAAAAAAATCGTCAACGACTACGGTGTATGGGTAGAAAAAAATATGTACGGTAAAAAATATATGGGCACCGCACGAACCACCTTCGTCATAGACGAAAAAGGATATATTCAGCATATCATCCGTAAGGTGGACAACAAAAATGCGTCACAGCAAATCTTAGATCTTATGGAAGCCAAATAGTTGTTGACTTTTGACATAGAATTTCCTACTTTTACCGCTTATGAGCAAACAGACAGACGACTTTTTCAAAAACATTATATCACACGCTAAAGAATACGGATTTGTATTCCCTTCAAGTGAGATTTATGACGGTCTTAGTGCCGTATATGACTATGGTCAGTTGGGTTCTGAATTAAAGAACAACCTTAAGACATATTGGTGGAAATCCATGGTGCAGCTCCACGAAAATATTGTCGGCATTGATGCTGCAATATTCATGCACCCTACAACCTGGAAAGCCTCAGGTCACGTCGATGGGTTCAACGATCCTATGATCGACAACAAAGATTCGAAAAAACGCTACCGCGCAGACCAACTGATTGAAGATAAAATCGACCGCTACGAAAAAGACGGTAAAACTCAAAAGGCTGCCCAACTGCAAAAAGACCTCGATGAAGCCTTGAACAATGACGACCTTCCTCGTCTGAAAGCGCTAATCGAAGAACATAATATCGTATGTCCTATCTCTGGCACCAAAAACTGGACCGACGTGCGCCAGTTCAATCTTATGTTCGCAACCCAAATGGGAGCGATGGCCGACGGTGCCGAGCAGGTATACCTCCGCCCAGAAACCGCTCAAGGTATCTTCGTCAACTTCCTTAACGTTCAAAAGTCGGGAAGAATGAAAATACCTTTCGGTATAGCCCAGATAGGGAAAGCTTTCCGTAACGAAGTCATCGCCCGCCAGTTCATCATGCGTATGCGTGAATTCGAACAGATGGAAATGCAATTCTTCGTACGTCCTGGATCTGAGCTGGAATGGTACCAAAAATGGAAAGAAACACGTCTTAAATGGCATTTGGCCTTAGGTGCCAATCCGGAAAAATACCGCTACCACGACCATGTCAAGCTGGCACACTACGCCAACGCTGCCGTGGATATAGAATACGAATTTCCTTTTGGATTCAAAGAGGTAGAAGGAATCCATTCACGTACGGACTTCGACTTAAAACAACACCAAGAATATTCGAAACGTAAGATGCAATACTTCGACCCTGAAATCAATCAAAGCTACATCCCTTACGTTATCGAAACCTCTATAGGTTTGGACCGTCTGTTCTTGACCGTATTCTCTAATGCTTTGGTGTACGAAGACCTCTCTACCGAAGAAAAGCAAGATTCTCGTGTGGTGTTGAAGTTCCACCCGGCAATAGCACCGGTAAAGGCAGCCATATTACCATTAACCAAAAAAGATGGCCTTCCGGAAAAAGCTAGAGAAATCATGGCAAAATTAAAATTAGACTTCAACCTTCAATACGACGAAAAAGATGACCATAGGTAAACGCTACCGCCGTCAGGATGCTATCGGAACACCTTACTGTATCACCGTAGACCACCAGTCTCTGGAAGACAATACAGTAACTATCCGAGACCGAGACACCATGGCACAAGAACGCGTAGCTATAGATGACTTACACAAGATTATCGGCGAACGTGTTAGCATGACAAATCTGTTGAAACAATTGGTATAATAGCTAAATAGCTACAACTTATAAACGAAAGAGCAGCATTCAGTAGAGGCTGCTCTTTCATTTTTTTAACTTTGTCCTAAACAAATCAAACAATAATACCATATGAAAACATTAAAACTTTGCGCATTATTTTTTATGGGGATGTTGGCATTCGCTAACGTTGGTAAGGCTCAAACTTCTAATCCTAATATTCCAAACGACACTACAAAAACCAACCTCTCATCTATTGTAATATCTGAAGAGGCCAAAGCAAAACAACTGGAAGAAGAAAAGAAAAGATTAGAGAAAGAAACAAAAGCTAGAGAAAAAGCCCAGAAAGAAGAAATAAAGCGTCAGAAAGCAGCTGAAAAAGAAGACAAAAAAATTAAGAAAAAGAAGAGAAAAGAAAAAGAAAAAGCTATCAAAAAACATAACAAGGCTGTAAAAAAAAGTTCAAAAGCTCTCAAAAAAAACTTGAAAAACAAGAGAAAAAAAGTTGCTAAGCTGGAAAAAAACTTAGAAAAGAAAGTTAGCAAAGGAAAAATCTCAGGAATAGATTACGAAAAGGAAAAAATCAAAATTAGTAAACAGCATATTAAGCTAAAACAGCTGGAACTGGATTTACAAAAAGCAGAGAGCGAAGTGAAACAATTACGATAAATCTAATAAGGAGGTCTTTTTAAGACCTCCTTTTATTTTATGACCTTTCCCAAAAGGCTGATATAAAACTCCACTCCTTCTTCAATCTCTCGTAGATATATAAATTCATCCGCCGAATGCGACCGTGCCGAATCTCCAGGACCTACCTTCAGAGAAGGTATAGGCAGCAACGCCTGATCACTCATAGTCGGACTGCCGTAGGTCTTCTTGCCCAACTCAAGCCCTGCCTTTACAATAGGATGGTCGAGAGAAATCGTTGACGAATTAAGCCGCGTAGAGCGCGCTACCACATCTGACTTCACATGGGATTTTATTATGTCCAGCACCTCTACATTTGAATATACATCCGTAGTTCGAACGTCTACTACATATTTACATTCAGCAGGTACCACATTATGCTGAGAGCCCGCATTGATGACGGTAACGGACATCTTCACAGGTCCCAGAAACGCGGATTCCTTAGGAAATTTATACGTCCGAAACCATGTAATATCTTCTATAGCTTCATAGATAGCATTGACACCCTCTTCTCTTGCTGCATGACCGGACACCCCATATGCAGTACAGTCCAACACCATAAGTCCTTTCTCTGCCACAGCCAGATCCAAAAGAGTAGGCTCCCCTACAATAGCAAAATCACAAGCAACCACATGCTTATATGCTTCCTCAATACCGTTCTTTCCGGAAACCTCTTCCTCTGCTGAGACAATAAGACAAAGGTTATAACTCAAATCCACATCCTCATAGAAATATAGGAACGCTGCTATCAAAGACACCAGACAGCCTCCCGCATCATTGGATCCTAAGCCATACAACTTGCCATCTTCTATAATGGCTTTGAAAGGATCTTTCGTGTATCCGGGATTAGGCTTTACAGTATCGTGATGGGAATTCAACAATACGGTAGGTTTATTTTCGTCGAAATACTTGTTGTAAGCAAGGATGTTATTGCCCACCCGTTGATATGAGACACCGCAGTCCTGAAGAAAGGAGCCTATGCATAGGGCCGTTTTGTCTTCCTCTCTGCTAAAAGAAGGAATCTCTATCAGTTGAGCTAATAGAGATTTACTTTTCTCGATAAGATTTGTTATATCCTTATTCATTGTAAAGACCGCCAGCTTTTTTTGCCGACAACTTGATACCTTTTATAAATGCTGAGCTAAGTCCGTTGTGTTCCATTTCGTTGAGCCCCGCAATAGTACATCCTTTCGGCGAGGTCACCTTGTCGATTTCACTTTCCGGATGACTATGGGTCTGCAACAACAGATCTGCTGCTCCCTTAGCTGTCTGTATCGCCATCTTCAAGCATCATGAGCATGGAAACCTATTTCCACGCCTCCTGTGATGCCGCACGTATTGCACGCAAGAAGAATGCA
>NZ_JXAC01000049.1 GCF_000814685.1 Sphingobacterium sp. T2 | reverse complement strand
ATTTCAAAAGTATACCAGAGAGCATACGTTGGAGGTTGAGGAAGGATACCTCTCTGATGGTTCTAAGGTTCGCTTTTCTGAGCTGTCGCTCGATGACTTTGAAGAGAAGTGTACTCTGCCATCGTTAGAAGGACAAGTGTACCGTCAGATACGGACTTTGCTAGGAGACCCTCATAACCAGGAGGAAATCCGTAAACAATATCCGAAGCGATCTATCGAGCGTAGAAATACGGGATATGCCGTAGACCTGCTGCTGGATACAGAGCCCTTCACAGCGGGGGAGAGAAGTTTAACTTCTGCAAGCTTATCTGTGGGTCGGAGGGAACACTTCTGTTTATAACCTCAATAAAGCTGCACGTAGACATACTGTCTACACGTCCTTCGGGACTGTTGTGCGTCCATTTCAACAGTCTGGACGATGCTTTGCGGGCCAATCTTATCGGCTTGAAGCATAAGCCTTTGGTCAGCGAGCTGATGGATGACTATATTTTGGAATGCACAGAAAACAATTTGGAACAGCTGCACAACCGTTTTTTTATCAAGGGAAAGCCTAAAGCTATACTGATAATAGAATACGACGGAGAAGATGAGCAGGACATCCGACGTAAAGTTGCTGCGGTGGAAGCGGACATGCGGGCAGCAGGTTACGGTTATTATTTTCCTCTGATATTGGGGGAGGATAAAAAGAAAGTGTGGGATTTGAGGAAGGCAGGCCTGGGGTTGCTAAGCAATACACCTACCGATGAAAAGCCGGTAGCGGTGATTGAAGATACGGCCGTGGATGTGGAGGATTTGCCGGACTATATTGCCGAATTCAACCAAATTTTAGCGAAATATAACCTGTATTCGGTTCATTATGCACATGCCGCCACAGGTGAGCTTCATCTAAGACCCATCATCAATCTGAAAACCAAAGAAGGAAATCAGCTGTTTCGCGATATAGCCTTTGAAATTGCGAAGTTAGTAAAGAAATATAAGGGGTCATTGAGTGGGGAACATGGAGACGGTCGCCTTCGCGGTGAATTCATTGCTTACATGATCGGTGAGCATAACTATCAGTTGCTTAAAGAAATTAAACGGACTTGGGATCCGAAAGGGATTTTCAACCCGGGCAAGATAGTGGATACACCCGCCATGAATACCTTTTTGCGGTACGAGGCAGGTCGTCCTACACGTGAAGTAAAGTCAACATTCCGTTATAGGGGACAGAATATCCTTCAGCATGTGGAGCAGTGTAATGGTTCCGGTGATTGTCGAAAGACTGAGCTGTCGAAGGGTACGATGTGTCCTTCCTATATGGCTACACGTAATGAACAGGATACTACCCGTGCGCGAGCCAACATATTACGAGAATTTCTGACGCATTCACCAAAGGAGAATCCTTTCGACCATCCCGAGATTAAGGAAGTCATGGACCTCTGCCTCAGCTGTAAGGGATGTAAGATTGAATGTCCTTCGAGTGTGGATATGGCAAAGGTCAAGGCCGACTTTCTCCAGGCATACTATGATGCTAACGGCATCCCTTGGCGAACATGGATGGTCGGTAATGTCGACCGTATGACTGCTTTGGTATCTCATATCCCACAACTTTACAATTGGGTTGTGTCCAATAAAGTGACTGGAGGAGTTATGAAGAAGATATTAGGCTTTCACCCTGACCGACAAATTCCGAAGGTTTCTCCTCAGTCTTTGCGGAGCTGGTTTATTTCACGTGAAAAACCCCTGTGGAAAGACAGAAAACCCATCAAGGAGGTCTATTTCTTCTGTGATGAGTTTACAAACTACAATGAGGTGGAGCTAGGCAAGAAGGCCATTCTGCTGCTGGAAGCGCTCGGCTACCAAGTGCTGATGATAGACCATGCGTTCAGCGGACGGGCCTTGATATCTAAGGGTATGCTTCGTCAGGCACGTAAACTCGCCGATAGGAACGTTTCCATCTTCTCTTCACGGTTGTCCGACAAAGTGGCGCTAGTGGGTGTGGAGCCTTCAGCCATACTTTGTTTTAGGGATGAATACGTGGACCTGGTGAGTCCGGAATTGGAAGCCGATGCTCAACGCATAGCGCCGTATGCCATGATTGTGGAAGAATTTCTCTGGAAAGAAGCACAGGAAGGTAATATTTCCAAAGAGCAGTTTATTGCTGCTCCACAAAAGATATTGCTGCATAGCCACTGTCAGCAGAAGGCTTGGAAACTACAGCAGTATACAGCTTTTCTATTGGCGTTGCCGGAAGGATTTTCTGTAGAACACATACCTTCAGGCTGCTGTGGTATGGCAGGAGCTTTCGGCTACGAGAAAGAGCATTACGACATATCGATGAAAATAGGAGAGCTCGTACTTTTTCCTAAGGTCAGAGCAAAAGATAAAGATACTGTTGTCGTTGCTACAGGCAGCAGCTGTCGCCATCAGATTAAGGATGGCACGAACGAAAAGGCCATGCATCCGGTCGAGTTGTTATATCAATCTCTTAAGACAAAGGCCTTCGTTTAATGCGAAGGCCTTTGCGTTTATTTTACAGCATTTAGAGCCTGGCTGTTTAATTTGATGTATTCTCCGTTGTTTGCTTTTTTAGCCATCTCTATACCTTCTTCCGCAGCTTTTTTGGCTCCAGCCTTATCGCCAGCTTTTGCTAGGATAAGCGATTTCCAGTATTTAATATGAGGAGCTTGGGTATTGCCTTCGTCAGCCAATTTAATCCATTCTGCAGCTTTTTTAATGTCCAAGTTGTTGCTATAGTAGTACTGGGCAGCCTGGAAATATGGCTTTTTTTCTCCTTGCATAGCTTTTTCTATGCTGCTCATGATCTCTTTGGTTTGGTCCGCCTTGATGTTGAAGCTAACCTTTGTATTTTCCCAAGCTAAAGAAAGGTTTGTGGAATTGGTCGTTACATCCTCGAAAGTAATGGTAAAGGTTTCCACTTTTTCGGTTAATGTTTTAGGTTTTACCTTGAAGCGAAGGAAATCCTCTTCCTGCTTGTATTGGTAAGCTCCCCATTGTTTAGGGTTTTTGCTGAGGATGATAGTCCATTCGGAAGGTGTAGGGATGGTGAATAGGCCGTACGTGCCTGCAGGAACGGTGTGACCTTCTATTGTTACATCTTCCTCGAAGGTGATGTTAGGAATAGTGTTGGCTCCTGTTCGCCATACTTCGTTGTAAGGCACCAGATCGCCGAATACTTTACGACCTTTGATATTGGGTCTTTGATAGGTGAGTGTTATGTTTTTAATTCCCAATCCTTGGGTGATTGTCGTGCTGCTACTTGCAGGAGGTAGCTTTACCTGTGCAGTGGCTTCTGTGGTCAAGAATAATGCTGTGGCAGTAGCTATTGATAATAATACATTTTTCATATTATGTTCCCTAATTTTTAGTGAATTTAATAAAAAAATCTGTCTTATTCAGGGAGAGGGATTAAATGAGAAATAATCAAAGGGCTTTTTTAAAAAAAGCCCTTTGATTATTGTTTATAGAGGATTCGGAATTTTATTGTGTTTTCGATCTGTTTCAGCTGCTTGATGAGCGACTTGTCGTAATTGGAGTCTATGTCCGTTACTACATAGCCTATTTCTCCTTTTGTCATCAAGAACTGTGACAGAATGTTAATCTGGTTTTCGGCGTAGATGCTGTTGATCTGAGCAGAATGCCAGGCACATTTTTGTGGATGTGAAGTAGGCGGTGACCTTTAAGTTTTTTAGGCAATATCAGGTTAGGGAAGTTACGGCTTTGATCTGTATCGCCATTGTTGATGAAGTCGGCCATGCGGCGAGGGATAAACTCGGCATTGGTACGTTTATTTTTCTTATCGTCGAAGACCACGATACCTTTTTCGTTGCAGATCTTGCGGCTAAGTTTTCCTTTTACATCACCCAAGTAGCCGATAGTTTTGAGTTTATCTGCGCGTGCCAATTGTTCGTCGGCCACTTCGACGCCATCACCTAAGAGCAACATACCCACATCTTTGGTGTATTTCTCTTCGAAGGATTCCTTCACACGGATGGAGAAGCCATCCCGCTTAAGGATATGAGCCGATATTTCAGGAACATCTCCCACGATGAGGCATAGGATACGGTTTTTCGGGTAAGAGATTGCCGAAGGCAGCTGGTTTACATATAAGAATTCGTCGAAGCTTGGTGTTACGTGGTCTGCTTTTTCGGTCACACTTTGACGAGCTATATTCTCGGTGAAGGCAAAGAACTTTTCTATCAGCCTGATTCTTTAAGCTGGAAGTCGGAGTAGCCGTCTCCGATGCCGAAAATTCGGCCTTGGAGGTTAAGTTCTTTCAATAGTTTTACTTTTCCTCCTTCATATGATAGCGGGTTGTTTTCGTCGTAACCTATAATCTGACCTTGTTCGTCAAATTTAAAGGTGTTGGCGTAGATGTTTTTTTCTAAAATGCCGTAGCGCGAAACCACAGGAGTGATAAACTCTTTGAAACCTCCTGACACTATCAATACGGTTTCGGCATTCTGCTTGAAAAATTCACGGTTTCTATCAAAGGATTTCGACACTTTTTTCTTCAAGTGTTTGATAAGCTTTTCTAGGTGTTCTTTGTTGGCTTGCAGGAGCGCTACCCTTCCGGCCAAACTTTCTCGGAACGAAATCTTACCTTCCATGGCTAGGTTGGTAAAACCTTCAATATCCTTTAATATCTGTTCTCTGTTGGGATTATTTTCCAACGATATCCGAGCTAATTCATCCAGTGCTTCAACCTGAGTAAAAGTACTGTCAAAATCAATGATATAGTAATTTTTCACGGCGTTTAGATTGTTTGTGTTGTGTTGTTATTATAGTATGTGTTAGCTATTTGTTCTAATGTAAGATTCAGGGGTTTGAAATTATAATTTATCGTTTTGATCGATTTTTTCGTTGGAGTATGCCAACTTTGAGGAGGCTGCACGGGCAGACTCTTCCGTCAGTACAGACTTTTTGCCGGTAAGCTTGGCTTTCCATTCGGCTGCTCTCCAGGCCAAGGAAAGTAAGAAATCGTTGGCTCTGATAAATGGAGGTTTCTTATGGATGAGCTTGGCAATGCGCGTGAGAAGGTCCTTATTACTGATGTTCTCGGCATTCAGGATGAAGCGTTCTCCGCGTATATTACTGTTGTTCATGAGCTCAATCATGATTTTGCTTACATCCTCTACATCCACGATACCTACCGAGCCGGAGGTAAAGATTTTCAATCCTTTGTTTACGAGTTCGAAGATGGCTCCTGAGCCTGTTTTATAAGCTCCTATCCCCATAATCAAAGAAGGGTTGACGATGACGGCGTCGAGCCCTTCGGTGATGCCACGCCATACCTCGAGCTCTCCTTTGTATTTTGAGAGGGCATAGTTAGACATCTTAGGGTCATATTCCCATTTGTCCTTTTCGTTGACAGGTTTGTTGCTTTTGCTAGTACCCAATGCGGCGATGGAACTTACATGGATTAGCCGTGCTTTATGCTCTAAGCACAAGTTGACGATATGTGCTGTACCTTCGACATTGGTGGCATAGAGCTCCTGTGCATCTTCTTTATGGTAAGAGTACCTTTGCGGCGCAGTGGTATACCTGTGTGATAGGTTCGAAGATGTCAGCAAGTGAAAAATAGTCTGTCACATCGGCGTCTATCCATTCTATGAGCGAGGAAGACTTAAGGAAGTCAGGAATTGTAGATGTCGAACGCTTGGTAGCCAAGACGGCTTGCCCCTGTTCAATAAGCATTTTGATGAGTGTCGAACCTAAAAATCCTGTACCTCCGGTAACTAATATCACTTGCGTTATGTTCTAAAGTTTTTTAGTCATTCAAATATAGATTTTTAGCTTATGGAATGCAAAACTTATGCTGTATTTATGTTTGGGTAAAGCTGATTAAAAGTTTTTCGAATTCATCTAATAAATGCATATTTGTATACTGTATACCAAAATTGAGTTCGGTTTTAATAATTTCCATCATATGTCGTTAGCAGATTTTTTCACACCTATCAAGCTGTCGGATTTTACGGCCAAAGAAGAATATTTGAAGTCGCAGTTTGGCAGCGTCATTCAGAGGTATCAAGATGAGTTTCCGGATTTGGAAGATGAGGAGCTAAGGCCTAACTTGGCCATTATCGGTGTAGAGGAAGATCGTGCCTCTGTCAACAATAAGGGCACGGCGAAAGCCCCTAATGCAGTCCGAAAACATCTGTACGATCTTTATCAGGGAGATTATAAAATCAAAATAGCCGATTTTGGTAATATAAAGGCCGGGGAGACGGTCAATGACACCTATGCTGCGTTGAAAGTAGTGGTAGAAGAGTTAGTGAAAAAGGATATCGTGCCCATTATCATTGGGGGAGGACATGACCTTACTTATGCACAATATCGCGGCTATCAGGATTTGGAACAGAAAGTAGAGGTAGCTATTGTGGATGCCAAGTTTGATTTGGACCAAGAGAATACGGAGAATGTGCCTTTAAATTCTCAGACCTATCTGAACCATATTATCCTGCATCAGCCGGATTATCTATTCAACTTAAGCAATGTAGCCTATCAGACTTATCTGGTGAGTAAGGAGTCTATCAATATGTACGATAAGCTCTTTTTTAACGCTGTACGTGTAGGAATGATTGCTGGCAAGTTGGATCAGGCGGAGCCCGTGATTCGTGCCGCAGATATGGTCAGTTTTGATATAGGAGCCATACGTGCGTCAGAGGCGCCTGGCAATGCCAATGCTGTTCCAAATGGTCTTTTTGGTGATGAAGCCTGTCAGCTGGCCCGGTATGCGGGAATGTCGGACAAGTGTAGCTCGGTAGGTTTTTATGAGTTTAATCCCGCCTTTGATCCTATGGAACAGACGGCTATGCTCGTCTCGCAGATGATATGGTGCTTTATTGACGGCTATTACAATCGTAAGGGCGATGCGCCGTTGATTCCTAAGTCGGCCTATATCATATATCGCACGCATCTGGAAAATGAAGATCACGAGTTGGTATTTGTCAAGAGCAAAAAGTCGGATCGTTGGTGGATGCAGGTGCCATATTTTGGGACCAAGTCTGTCAATGAGCGTTTTTACTTAGTGCCTTGTCGGTACGAAGATTATCAGCTTGCTGTTTCGGGAGAGATGCCAGACTTATGGTGGAAGACAACATCAAAAATTACAATAATTGGGAATGGTCGTAAACGACCATTTTTTGTTTACAAAACTTATGGAATATATTTTCATCTTAATATCAGCAGTATTGTTTATCGTTGTGGTAGTGTTGCTGCTACAGAAGGCTAAAGCCGTGGCTCGTAAGGATTACGATATGGTTGTCCAATCAAAACAAGAGTTGGAGATAGCATATGCTAAGGCCCAGCAGTTTGCGGAACTACAACAAAAGGAGAAAGAGGAACTGAAAGCCTTACTTGAAAAGGAAAGAAATGAGCGGCAGGCACTAGAGCGTACTCTGGAAAGTACCAACGCTTATCTGCAGGCTCAGCAAGAGAAGTTTGAAGAGCAAAAACGGGAGATAGAACGTACTAAGGCGCAATTCAATACGGAGTTTCAGGTACTGGCCAATAAAATTCTGGAAGAGAAGACCAAGAAGTTTACGGATCTCAATCAGCAGTATTTAGGGGTGATCCTAGATCCGCTTAAAGAGAAAATAAAGTCTTTTGAGGAAAAAGTAGAGAAAAGCTATGCGCAGGAATCTGCTGAGCGTAATGTGCTTAAAGGGGTGGTGGAGCAACTGATGCAGCAGAGTATGCAGATTAAAAATGAGGCCAACAATCTTACAAGAGCGTTGAAGGGAGACACGAAGAAGCAGGGTAACTGGGGGGAAGTAATCTTAGAGCGGGTGTTGGAACGCTCCGGACTTACCAAAGATCAGGAGTACAGGCTGCAGGTAGCTTTGCATGATGAGTTTGGACGTCGCCAGCAACCCGATGCCATTATTGATTTGCCGGATGACAAGCAGCTGGTTGTGGACTCCAAAGTATCCTTGGTCGCCTATGACAACTATGTGAATGCAGAGACCGAGGAGGATAGACTTAGCTTTCTGAAGCAGCATGTGCAGTCCATAGAAAATCATGTCAAGGAGCTTTCAGCAAAAAATTATCATAGCCTTTACGGCATACATTCTCCAGATTTTGTATTGCTTTTCATGCCTATAGAGTCGGCATTAAGTGTTGCTGTGATGCATAAGCCGGAGCTTTTTTCTGATGCTTGGGATAGGAGGGTTGTCATTGTAAGCCCGTCAACATTGTTAGCGACATTGCGTACGATAGCTTCGATGTGGAAACAGGAAAGACAGAACAGGAATGTACTGGAAATAGCCAGAGAAGCGGGAGCCCTTTATGACAAGTTTGTTGGTTTTCTGAACGATATGCAGCAAATCCAGCAGCATCTTCAGAAGGCGTCTGAAAAGCATGAGGAAGCTATGAAAAAATTGACCAATGGGCCAGGGAATGTTGTCCGCCGAGTAGAGAACTTAAAAGCTTTGGGAGCTAAAGCAAACAAACAGATTGACGATAAGTTTTTGGATTCTTAAATCGGATAATTTTGTATATGAGTTCAAAGCATTCTTCTGAAGGATCATCTTAGTTCCTTCAGAAGAATGTCTTTGAGTTTATTATTGTGTTCTGACACTACCTAATTGTTCTTCCAACTCTCCWAGAAGTCAATTGATTGGGACATACAATGACTGAGTCTTAGGTATCATGATAACATAAATTTAATCTACCAGATGAATCATATGTTACAAACTT
>NZ_JXAC01000048.1 GCF_000814685.1 Sphingobacterium sp. T2 | reverse complement strand
TCCGTCGCAACAGGTTTTGAGGTGGGAGGGGCAGCGCCTATGGTTGAGTTATACTGAAACCCTGTTGGCGACGGATTATTAATATATCTTTCTTAAGAATTTTAATGACTCTTTCGTCACTACAGCCTGATGCTGTACCTCTTTGCTCTTCTTCTTTGTCATACTCTTTTGTTTCCGTACAAAATAAAAAATAATTATTCTATTCCAAAAATTAATGATTTCGATTGTCCAATGATGAGAAATAAGATGCTAAAATAATTAGTAAAAACCGCGGCGTATCTCTGCTTGGTGATCAAATCTTCTGTTATCTGCAATTTCTAACAAACTTCCCCGCAAAAAAAGTTGGGTTTCTCTTACAACTGTATCCTAAAACGAATTTTAATTTTATCTTTACAAGTCTAAAAAATTAAGTATGGGTTTTATATATAATCTGATTGAATGGTCAGGGGCCGAGACGATTTTCAATATAGGCTCTTTTGGCATAAGATATTATTCGATATGCTGGCTGCTAGCTTTCGTGGTTTCTTACGTGCTGATGCAGCAAGTTTTTAAGAAAGAAAACAAATCTCAGGAAGAGCTGGACAAGCTCACCATGTATATCTTCCTCGGAACAATTCTTGGAGCTCGTCTGGGACATTGTCTCTTTTACGAATTCGACTATTATATACAACATCCATTGGAGATGCTCCTTCCGCTTCGCAAGGTAAATAACGAGTGGCAGTTTACCGGATATCAAGGATTGGCGTCCCATGGTGCTGCAATAGGAATTTTGCTAGCGCTGTATCTTTATGCGAAGAAGACTAAAACCGACTTTATGTGGATTACAGACCGCCTGATTTTGGTAGTGCCTATTGCGGGAGCATTCGTCCGTATCGGTAACTTTTTCAATTCGGAGATTATTGGTAAGCCGATGGAAACCATATATCCTTGGGGTGTGATATTTACCAAGGTGGACAATGTGGTAAGACATCCTGGCCAACTCTATGAAGCGGTAGGATACACCATTCTATTTATCTTTTTGTGGCTATTTTACAAGAAGAGTACGACGCCAAAGCCAGGGCTTCTTTTCGGCATATTTTTGGTATGCCTTTTCAGCATCCGCTTTATTGTAGAGTTTTACAAAGAGAACCAAGAAGAATTCGAAAGCGGCATGTTAATCAATATGGGGCAGCTGTTGAGCCTGCCATTTATCCTTGCAGGGCTATATCTTATTTTTAGACCAGTCCAACAACAACTGAAAAAATAAAGACCCTTTAATATAGCCTCTTAAACTATTAAGAGGCTCTTTTTTTTCAATGATATTATGAAGACAAATAAAAGACTTATTCTGCTGATCCTAGGATTATTATCTGCCGTAGGCCCTTTTTCCATTGACATGTATCTGCCGGCCTTTGACACCATTGCCAAAGGGTTTGGCACAGACATCGAAAAGGTGCAGCTTTCCCTCACCTCTTTCTTCATTGGCATTGCCGTGGGACAGATGATTTACGGTCCACTGTTGGACAAATACGGACGTAAGAAACCTTTGCTGGTAGGACTTACGATTTATGCTGCTGCTTCGCTGTTGTGTGTGATGACACGTAATGTGGAAAGCCTTATCCTCATCCGCTTTATTCAAGCATTAGGTAGCTGTGCCGGCATGGTTGCCTCACGGGCTATGGTGCAAGATTATTATGCCGGTAAAGAAGCGGCACGCGTTTTCAGCTTACTCATGCTCATCATCGCCATATCCCCTATATTGGCTCCATCGGTAGGAGCATTCTTGTTAGAACAATTCGACTGGCACTATATTTTTATAGTCTTATTCATTATAGGTCTTATCATCCTGTTGAGTTCTATTTTTTTTCTTCCTGAAAGTTTTCAAGGGAACCGTACATTATCTCTTGCGCCGCGATCCATCATATCAAAATATTTTGAGGTATTTACGAACAGTACTTTTCTGCTTTACTGTCTCATTGCTTCCTTTGCTTCTTCAGGTCTATACGCCTACCTTGCAGGCTCTTCATATGTACTGCAGGAAATTTGCGGACTCACACAAAAAGAATATGGCTTGGCCTTTGCTTTCGTAGCCTCAGCCTTATCCTATCCACACAGCTTAACAGATTGGTACTTAAAAGATGGTCTATGCAAAGCATTTGTATGATTGCCAACATCTGTCAGGTAGGTGTAGGCATGCTGATGGTGGCCACCCTGTGGCTTAACATGGTCAACCTGCAGAGCATCCTAGGTCTTGCCTTCTGCTATCTGTTTTGCCAAGGATTCATCTTTCCTAATGCATCGGCGATGGCCATGTTTCCTTTTAAGACCAATGCCGGCAGTGCTTCCGCACTCCTAGGCTTCTTACAGATGGGATTGGGTGCCATCAGCTCTGCTGCCGTAAGTCTTCTGCACAACCAATCAGCTCAGCCTATGCTGTATGTTATGTGCATAGCTGCAGCACTATCGTTAGCTTTTCATCTCATACGCAAAACCTTCTATAGCGAGAGCATTTAAGCCTGAATCATAAATAAGAAAGGTCGTGCATGGTTTGCACGACCTTTCTTATTTATATACAACTGTTACCATCTGTCGAAATCTTGTGGAACAGGTTTTTCAAGTAGATTCTGATAATAGAATCGCACTCTCTCTTTGAAATCGTATTTTAATTTGTTGCTGGTCCATCCATGGCGGCTTCCCGGATAAATCATCAACTCAAAAGGTTTATCCCTATTGGTCAATGCATCTACCAATTGTATAGTATTCTGCATGTGAACGTTGTCATCCATATCGCCATGTAAGATACGAAGGCCACCTTTATATTTATCCACATAGGTCAGGATAGAACCATTTTTATAGCCTTCGGGATTGTCCTGTGGAGTATCCATCCATCTCTCAGTATAATGCGTATCGTATAGTTCCCAGCTTGTTACTGGTGCTCCGGCGATTCCATAATCAAAATAATCAGAGCCTTTGGTTAATGCCAGACAAGTCATATATCCGCCGTAGCTGTGTCCGGTGATTAGAAGCTTATCCTTCTTCACCCATGGTTTCGCCTTCAACCACTTAGCGATGGTGATGTAGTCTATAAGCTCCCAATGTCCAAGATTACGGTGCATCAACGCTACCCCCTGCTTTCCGAAATGTCCTGAGGCACGGTGATCACACTGCACTTGGATGATACCTTCATTTGCCCAATATTGTGACATGCCGCCATAAGGGCTTGCCGTCGTTGGCTTCCATGTGTCCATCACGGTGCCGGCATCAGGACCTCCGTAGATGTACATTATCACAGGATAAGATTTATTTTCATCAAAATCCACCGGATAAGTGATAATCACCGGCAAATCAAATTTTCCATCATCTGACTTTACAGTGATATACTCCGTTTTGCCATACTTAAACGCATTGAAGTTAGGCGATTTAGAATCAGCTAGTTCTTTAAGGATTTTTCCTTTATTATCTACCAAAGCTACTTTATTTGGCGTACTTACGTTAGAATAATTCGTGATAAAGTATTTACCTCCCGGTGCTACACTAACCTGATGTGAATAATCCCCAAAAGTCAACCTTTTCAGGTTTTTGCCGCTATAATCTACACGGTAAAGATCTATTCGTGCGGAGTTCTCCTTACGGGCAGTAAAATAAAGCACCTTATTCTTTTCATCAATATACTGAATAGATACTACCTGCCATTCTCCGCTGGTTATAGGGTTCAACAATTTACCGTCCAACGTATACAGATAATAATGTGCCCATCCTGTCTTGTCGGATTTCAAGATGTAGTGCTTATTATCTGCCAGATAGGTTATACGCTCATCATGATCCAAATTGATCCATGTAGGCTGCTTCTCATCGTATATTTCTTTTTTGGAACCGGTAAGAGGATCCACGGTATAAAATTTAAGATTATTTTGGTCGCGATTCATCCACTGAACCATAATAGACTTACTATCGTAACTCCAGTATGGCTGACCAAAATATTGATCATCTTTCTCGTTAAAGTCTGCCCATACCACACCTTGTTGTCCTACCTTTACAAATCCTACTTTCACCTCCGGATTAGGTTGACCTGTCTTTAGGATAGCGTGTCTCTTCCACATAACCGTTTTGTCCTTTGGAAACGTAGATAGGGAACATAGGCACATTGGTGTCATCGAAACGCATGAAGGCTAGCTGCTTGCTATCCGGGGACCACCAGAATGCTTTGTACTTGGTAGGTCGTCCTAAGATTTCCTCATAGTATACCCATGAGGACCACCCGTTGTAGATAACATCAGTACCGTCGAAGGTGTACTGTACCTCCGTAGGATTTTCTACACTTACCGTAAACAGGTTGTTGTTTCTGGTGAATGCCACATATTTACCGTCCGGAGATAATGTTGGATTCTTTTCTTCCACATCCGGACTATTGGTAAGTTGGCGCACGGAACCGTCAGCAAAACGGATAACAATATCATTATCCTTGACAGCAACTTCTGTCTGCTTGGATTCTGCCGGCACATATACTTCACGATGTCCCGTTTTTACATTCACTTTATACGTGCGGTTTTCCGAACGTACGTACTCTAAATAATGTTCCTCATCAGCCCACCCCTGATAGTGGCTGATAGGCTGTGTTAGTGTAGGTTTTCTGCCCCAAGCTTCATCAAATGTCATTCTTCGCTGTGCATACACAGACGAGCTGACCAACAGAAAACCAACAAAAGTAAGTTGGATATATTTCTTCAACATAGTCAAAAATTGGTTATAATCGATGTAAAATAACGGATTATCTATAGGTTAAAAAAGTATAATTTGTAACAACTTTAAAACCAAAAAAGCCACTATCTGTAGTGGCTCTATATCTTCGGTGTCTAATTGTTAATTAGAATGAGAAATTGTCTTTTGCTGCCAACTCATCGGTAGTGTCTTCGTAGGCTGCAGCATCCTCTTGATTTGGTTCGTATCTTTTCTCTACAACTTCTTGATGAGCTTTTATGTAATCTACTACTTCAGACAAGCCTTCGGCGAATTTCTCAAAATCTTCCTTATACAAGAAAATTTTATGCTTTATGAATTGACCATCTTCAAATCGCTTTTTGCTCTCTGTAATAGTCACATAATAATCATTCGATCTGGTAGCCTTTACATCAAAAAAATAAGTACGTTTTCCAGCTCTCACCTTCTTTGAAAATACTTCTTCATCGTTCTTTGTTTTCAAAATCTCCCATTAGTCTTGTAAGTATTTAAGTTTAAATCCTATATTTTAATGTCATAAATATATAATATATCTTACGAAAGAACCAAATTTTTTGTGAAAAATAATTATTTTTTATAAACATGGAATTTTATCCCATATTTAAGGCGTAAATTTTCACCGACAAAATAGGCCCATTTACCGAAAAAGCTATTGTAAACGCCTAATTCAATATATTGTTGGAGCTTTAACGTCTTAATTTTGAGGTATAAAATTTTTAGTGATGGAAAAGAAAACAAATAAAAGACAAGAAACACCGATCCCACCTAGCAGCAATAAATCGTCGACTACGGTAGGAACTATCATCATTCTGTTTGGTGTGTTTCTATTACTTCGAAATCTGGACTTGGGATTTTTATTCCCTAACTGGTTATTCAGCTTTCCGATGATACTGATCATCATAGGTCTTGTCATTGGTGTGAACTCCAAGTTCCAGAAAAAAAGTGCTATTATTTTGCTTCTTGTAGGTGGGGTATTGCTCATACGGAAAATTTTTGGAGGATTCAATCCTTTCGAGATATTGTTCCCTGCTTTCGCCATAGTCATAGGTATTTATATTATCAACCGCAACCGTAAGGCCCCGGTGATTCCAGAAGTACCTACGCCGGACCCTACATCATCTGCGGATGAGTTTGACTGGGACAGACGTGTGACTGACCTAAATGAAGATATATCCTCTGAGACGTCAGAACCAAAAAGTGAACAGAAGTTCCACACGCATCAACAATTCCAATACGCAGAAAATTATCTGAAAGTGGATTCTATCTTCGGCAATGCCAACAAAATCGTTTTATCAAAAAACTTTTTGGGCGGAACTATTACCAATATCTTTGGCAGCTCGGTTATCAACCTATTACAAGCCGACATCCAGCAACCTGTGGTAATAGATACTTTCCAGCTCTTCGGAAGCATTAAAATTATCGTTCCTCCACATTGGATGGTAACCTCTTCGGTATCTTCGGTAATGGGAGATGTAGATGATAGAAGGGTGATGATAAGCCATCCTTACGATGAATCGAAAAAAGTGTATTTGACAGGAACCTCCATTTTCGGTACGGTAACGATTAAAAATAGCTAAGCGCCATGTCATTTCCACAGATCAAGATTCAGTCCAAAAGCGCATTAATCCTCCTCAGCGTGGGGATTTATTTTCGTTTTGTACTTTTTGGTTATCCTATTTTTTGTTGTGGTGGGAATTCCGTCCTATGCATGTATCCTGCATAGAGCCGTTGGCCAGCTCCTTGACGATGAGCCTCTGTTGTTATCTCATCTTCAGCTCGATGAAGTACTACAATCCTTCGAAGAGGCAGTTTTTCAAGAGCATACTTTTCTGCCTGGCTCTGACCATCATCAGTTTAGGAATAACCTTATTTATTCTTCATCAGTTTTTTGACAGGCCTTCACTAGCTCATTACTATCAGCGTATTCCTTACAAGTTTATTATCAACTTTTTGGTAATTTCTTGTATATTAATCATAAATATTTTTTGGAACGTTCAGGAGGAAGCTATTGAAAATGATAGAAGAAAGCTGGAAATAGAAAGGTTGGTACGGGATGCAGAGTTGTACAACCTACGACAGCAGCTGCAACCTCACTTTCTATTCAACAGTCTCAACTCTATCATTGCCCTTATCGGCGCTAAGCCCGAGCTGGCCAAGAAGATGACATTCCAGCTGTCTGACTTCCTACGCGGAACTATGCGCAAGGACGATAAGCAGCTTATTCCACTAGCGGATGAAATCAAACATCTAGAGCTTTATCTGGAGATTGAAAAAGTACGTTTCGGTCATCGATTGAAAACGAACTTTGAATACGACGAAGAGGTTTTGCAGACCAAAGTTCCAGCGATGATCATTCAGCCGCTTATGGAAAACGCCATTAAACATGGACTTTACAATATCGTAGGAAATGTAGAAATAAACACACGGATATGGCTGGAAAACAACCTCCTTCATATCGAAATAACAAATCCTTACGATACGGATCAATTTTACAACAAGAAAGGTACAGGCTTCGGCTTGTCAAGTATTCAACGTAGATTATTTTTGATATATAGCCGAACCGACTTATTACACATACATAAAACAGAAAATCAATTCACAGCCCAAATAAAAATTCCGCAACATGATTAAAGCAATAATAATAGACGATGAGCCCCTCGCTCGTATGATCATACACGAATACTTACAAAAGCAGGAGGGCATTGAAGTGGTAGCCGAATGTGGCGACGGCTTCGAAGGTGCCAAAGCCATCCAGCAGTTTAAACCGGATTTGGTATTCTTGGATATCCAAATGCCAAAGCTGACAGGTTTCGAAATGCTGGAAATTATCGACGAACTTCCGCATATCATCTTCACCACCGCCTTTGAAGAGTATGCCCTGAAAGCCTTCGAAAAAAACGCGGTAGACTACCTATTGAAACCTATATCCGAAGACCGATTCAACCAAGCTATCCAGAAGTTCTATTCGTTATATAACACACAACAAAAACAGGAAAGCATCAACGCCCTAAAGCAGGACTTGGAAGAAGAAACATTAGAACGCATAGTCGTTAAAAACGGCACGCAGATAAAGCTGATTCCCGTACAGCAGATCATCTTCTTAGAAGCTTATGATGATTATGTAAAGATTCACACCAAAGACGGTATGTATCATGAAAAACAAAACTATGTCATCTTTCGAAAAACAATTGGACCCTAAGCAGTTCGTCCGCGTGCACCGTTCATATATCATCAAGGTCGACCAGCTTTCCAAGATCGAGCCAATGGAAAAGGACAGCTACAAAGCTATTTTGCTGAACGGAGAAAAGGTCAGCATCAGCAAGTCCGGATATGCTAGATTAAAACAAACAATTGGCTTATAGCCAATTGTTTGTTAATTTTGTAGTATGAATCACAGAATATTAGTGCTACTTGTGTGTACTTTTCTATCGCTCAAGAACTTACATGCCCAATCTCCTGCCGAAAAGCTTAATCGTGCAGTATTCAATCAAATTGAATATTTTTTCAATATTAATCAACCGGATTCCATCTACAATTTAGCTTCAGAAAGCTTTAAGCAAAATATTGAAAGACAAAGTTTTATAAACTTCTTATCAAATCTTTACACTTACGGAAAAATGTCCGGCGTCACACCGGCTACATTTTCAAACAATACCGCAGGTTATAATGTTCTTATTGGAGATCAAAAATTTTCCATCCATCTTGCGGTAGACTCTACCAAGAAATTCAACTATTTTCTGGTAAAACCTAATCACATTGTCGACCCGCGCATCACGCCTATACAGGCCAAAGTCAATAAGCAGAATAGCCTAGATGAATTTATAGATTCTATTGCTAGGGCATACCTTACTCATCCGAGTACGCAATCGTTGGCCATAGGCGTACTGAACAACGGTCAGGTCAACACTTTCTTCTACGGGCAGCTCGACCCAGCAGAGAAGCTCTCTATTCCGAATGAACATACCCTTTATGAGGTAGGGTCATTGACCAAGCTTTTCACCTCCGTACTTCTTGCTCATCTGGTAGAAGAAGGCTACCTATCATTGGAAGATTCCATAGCCAAGTTTCTTCCGGATTCGGTGAAAACAAATCCCTTTATCCGTAAGATTACATTCAAACAGCTGGCCAACCATACCTCGGGTCTTCCTCGCCTTCCGTCAAATCTGGATAAGGTAGCCAAATTTTCAGCAGCTAATCCATACGCTAACTACACACGCAAGGACCTTTTCCACTTTTTGAAAGATTTCAACGGTCAAAATGAACCGGGGGAAAATTACGAATACAGCAACTTAGGTTTCGGCCTCCTAGGAGAACTAATCTCTATAATTACCAACAAGTCTTTTGCACAAAATATCAAAGACCTCATCGCCGAACCGCTAGGTATGCACAACACGGTAGAAAAGATCAATCCTAAAAACCAAGTACTGGCCAAACCCCATAATGCAGAAGGCAGACAGGTGCCTGCTTGGGACTTCCTTGCTCTTGCAGGTGCGGGGAGCTTAAAATCATCCGTTCATGACCTGCTACGCTTTGCACAATTTCAGTTTAAGTTGCCGGAAACTACCCTTGAGAAAGCTATGATGCTAACTCGGGAGTTTACCTTCTACCTCCCACCAAACACGGATATAGGTTTGGGGTGGCATATGAATATGCTTGAGGATGTCGTGCAATACTGGCACAACGGAGGTACAGGAGGTAGCTCATCCTTCTTAGGGATTGTGCCCGACAAAAAATCGGCAATAGTGGTCTTGTCCAACAGCGCCATATCCGTAGATGAGATAAGCAGTAAAATATTGGAGAAAATTGCCGTTTCGAAATAAAGCGACCAGCTATAATGCATTTAAACTGTTAAATTCTTATATTTGAGAAAAAATAAAATAACAACGTGAAGAAACGCATTGCTATTTTCGCTTCGGGTTCTGGCTCCAATGCTCAAAAGATCATGGAGCACTTCAAATATTCGTCCGACGCTGAAGTCGCCATAGTGCTAAGCAACAATCCGGAAGCTTACGTACTGCAAAGAGCCGACAATTTTGAAATTCCTACCCATATATTCGATAGACATGAGTTTTATTATACCGATTCTGTGGTAGAGCTGTTGAAACGATTGAATATAGATTTGGTGGTGCTTGCAGGCTTCTTGTGGCTTGTTCCTCAAAACCTGTTGACAGCATTTCCTAACAAAATCATCAACATACATCCTGCTCTTTTACCTAAATTCGGAGGTAAAGGCATGTATGGGGATCACGTACATAAAGCTGTGATGGCAGCAGGCGAAGAAGAACATGGCATAACTATCCATTTCGTAAATGAAAACTTCGACGAAGGGGAAATCATCTATCAAGCCAAATTTAAAATCGAGCCGGGAGACACACTCGAACAGATAAAATTCAAAGGCCAACAGCTGGAACATCAACATTATCCTAAAGTGATAGAAAACCTTCTAAAGAAATACAACCACTAATTAAAAGGAGCATCTCTTTGATGCTCCTTTTTGTTTGGAAAGCTGCAAATAATAGCTTTCCACCCTATGAAATCCACAGTATAATTTTTACCTTTGCAGCTCCAAACAATAGACAATGAATCATCCTGTTAAGATCAAAAATGCGCTAATTTCTGTCTACTATAAAGACAACTTAGCTCCTCTCATTCAATTATTAAATAAGTTCGGAGTAACTTTCTACTCTACAGGCGGTACGGAAGCTTTTATCCGCGACTTAGGCTTCGACGTTCAACGTGTGGAAGATTTGACCGGGTATCCATCCATCTTGGGAGGTCGTGTTAAAACATTACACCCTAACGTTTTCGGAGGTATCCTGTCTCGCCGTCCGTTGGAAGATGACAAAAAGCAACTGGAAAAATACAACATTCCGGAAATCGACTTGGTCATCGTAGATCTTTATCCTTTCGAAGAGACGGTAGCTTCCGGAGCTTCTGAACAAGATATCATTGAAAAAATAGACATCGGCGGTATTTCATTGATTCGTGCGGCTGCCAAAAACTTCAACGACGTAGTAATCATCGCTTCGAAAAATGATTATACTGAACTTGAACAAATCTTAGCAGCACAAGACGGTATGACAACATTGGAACAACGTCGTGCCTTCGCAAAACGTGCTTTTAACATATCATCACACTACGATACGGCTATCTTCAACTATTTCAACCAAGAAGATCCTATCCAAGTGTTTAAACAGTCAGAACAAAAAGCACAGGTATTACGCTATGGAGAGAACCCTCATCAGAAAGGTGTGTTCTTCGGCGACTTGGATGCTATGTTTGACAAACTTAACGGTAAAGAACTTTCATACAACAATTTGGTAGATGTGGATGCTGCAGTAGCCATCATCGACGAATTTGAAGAGCCTACCTTCGCTATCTTGAAACACACTAACGCTTGCGGGGTAGCTTCACGCAGCACCATAAAACAAGCTTGGATCGATGCGCTGGCATGTGACCCTGTATCTGCTTTCGGTGGTGTATTGATCACCAATGGTGAAGTGGACGGAGAAACGGCAGCAGAGATTAATAAGTTGTTCTTCGAAGTGTTGATCGCTCCTTCTTATTCGGAAGAAGCTTTGACTATCCTTACGGAAAAGAAAAACAGAATCATCCTTCGCCGCAAAGAAGTTAAACTACCTACACAACAGTTCAAAACATTGTTGAACGGTGTAATCCTTCAAGATAAGGACAATACGATAGAAGGTCCTGAACAAATGAAAGCTGTAACAAAAGTCGAACCTACAGCAACACAGCTGCAAGACCTTTTCTTCGCCAATAAAATTGTAAAGCATACAAAATCTAACACCATAGTATTAGCAAAAGACGGTACTTTGTTAGCCTCAGGTGTAGGTCAAACCTCACGTGTGGATGCCTTAAAGCAAGCCATAGAAAAAGCCAAATCCTTCGGATTTGACTTGAACGGTGCCGTAATGGCATCCGATGCTTTCTTCCCATTCCCTGATTGTGTGGAAATAGCAGGAGATAACGGCATTGCAGCTGTATTGCAGCCAGGAGGCTCCATCAAAGACCAATTGTCTATAGACATGGCCAACGAAAAAGGTATGGCTATGGTGATGACAGGTGTACGTCACTTCAAACATTAAAAGAAAAGAGAAAATCTATTCTTTAATAACATAAAAGCCTTGTAACATTGGTTACAAGGCTTTTATATTGAAATTAAACTATATATTATTTTTTCCTTTCATCCCTCTCCCATTCATAGGCCTTGATAAGATTATACATCATCACATTATAAGGGGTAGGTATGCCCAGCTTCTGTCCTTGGCGAATAATTTCTCCTGCAAATATCTCAACCTCTGATTTACGTCCCTGTTCTCTATCCTGCACCATAGACGTCTTGGCCTTCGGATTTATCTTGCGCATCGTTGCAATCATATTATCAATATCCGCTTGCGAGAGGGCTATGCCTTGCGCGTTGGCGACACGAATAACCTCTTCTCCTACTTGCTGTACCAGAAACAGCATATATGGATTATCCTGCAATCCTTCATATCCGGTATGCACCATGAAGGTCAGCTGATTACCCACTACATTAATAAGAAACTTTTGCCATAAAGCCAGCAACATATCCTCCGGCACAACATAGTCTATATGCATCTTATCAAAGAAGGAGCAAACAGCCTTCACCCTATCCGACAGAGATGTATTTCTCGTCTCACCGAATACTACCTTTCCTCGATGACCATAGCTTACTCTATTCTGCACTTTGACAGCATCCATATACACTACACTAGGTAAGGCTACATCTTTTCCCAGCTGATGATTAATCTTAGTAGCTGTTCCGATACCATTCAATAAGGAAATTATGACGGTATCCTCCTGAACAAACGGTCTTAGTCTCTCAATAGCTAGCTCTAGATCCAACGACTTCACCCCCAAGATAATCAGATCTGCCGGATAATCTTTGTTAGGTTCGGTAACATAATCAAAAGCATAGGGACGGTCGTTGACAAAAATGCCCTCACGCTGGTATCTCTCTTTACGCTCCTCATCCACAATGATGTGAATACATGCAGGATCCACATCATAAATCATGGAAGCGTATTTGGCTCCAATAGCGCCTAAGCCCAACACATATACATGTTGAATTTCTCTCCTCATCACTTAAATAAATTACACTACTTACGCTTGCTGAAAAGTATAAACGCAAGGGTAGCTACCCCTGTCAAAAAAGGATAGTATAGATTGCTTATTATATCAAGAGGTGATAGTGCTGTCTTTCCTGCTGAGCCCAACACCATGGCAGAGGCTGCCAATGCAGCCAATATCTGGGCGCCATAAGGTATTACCCCTTGTACAAAGCACGATACGGTATCCATGATGCTGGCCACCCGTTTCCCCTGCAGTTGGTATTTATCCGATATTTCTTTAGCAAGAGGTCCTACAATGACAATAGTAATCGTATTGTTGGCTAAAGCACAGTTGACAACCGCCGTAAGCGCTGCTATGCCCAGCTCGGCACCCTTTTTGGAATTTATATTTTTTAAAACAGAATTTAATAGAAAATCAATACCTCCATTATACTTGATGATACCTACGACACCACCGATAACAAGACAAAGTATACTTAATTCAAACATGCCCGCAAAGCCACTGTTTATGCTTTGAATGCTGCCCAACAGATCTATAGCACCTGTAGACCAACCTATAATTAAGCCGGCTAAAATGCCTATTCCCAAAGTCCAGATAACACTTAATCCCATAAAAGCCAGAAGGAAAACCAACGTGTAAGGGATAAGGTAAATCAACTGATAATCTTTGACATCTATATTCTGAACTTACCTGCACAAATGCCGCCCCTTGAAAATAGTATAGGATAAAGACTACTAACGCTACTGGAAATACAATCCTGAAATTAGCTCTAAATTTCTCATGCATCTCCACCTTCTGCGTTCTTGTAGCGGCTATTGTGGTGTCCGAAATAAAGGATAAGTTATCCCCAAACATAGCTCCTCCCACCACCGCAGCCAATGTTAAAGCAGCAATGCCAGGAATATAGGTTTCAAAGCCTACAGCCAAAGGTGAGAGAGCAACGATAGTACCTACGGACGTACCCAAAGAAATAGAAACAAAGCAGGAAATTAAAAATATACCGGAAACAATAAACCTAGGAGAGACATACGTCATGGCAAAATTTACTGTAGACTCCAAAGCTCCAATAGACTTTGAAAGCTCACTGAAAGCGCCGGCAAGCAAAAATACCAAAATCATGACCAAGATATTTTCGTCTCCCGACCCTTTTGCAAAACTTTTTAGCTTCTCCTCAAAACTTTTCTTTGGATACTGGAAAAAAGCCACGAAGAGCGCAATAACAAACACTACCAATACCGGAAGAGCATAAAAATCACCCAAATAAAGAGAACCACAGAAGTATAAGATAACAAAAACAAACAATGGCAGTAAAGCCCAAAAATGTCCGGTACGGTCTTGCTGTGTCATATTACGATTTTTCTCTAACAATTATTTTTCTTCTTCCCAGAAGTCTGCATTTTTAATATTTAGCTCTTTAGGATGAAATGTTGGCGATTCAATTCCTTGCTTACGCTGCCTTTCATAGTCTTTCCATACCTTCAGACCTACTCTACTCAACAGTAGGATAGCAATGATATTCACCCAGGCCATAAGACCTACTCCTATATCTCCCAAATCCCAAGCCTGCTTTGCAGTCTTGATAGTACCGAAATATACCGAGAAAAGGAACACAATACGTAAAACCCAAATCATCGGCTTATAGTTCTTGCCTTTAAAAATATAAGCTATGTTGGTTTCAGCAAAATAGTAATATGCCATGATAGTCGTAAAAGCAAAAAAGAATAAAGCTATAGCGACAAACTGATTTCCAAATGACGGAAAATAGGATGATACAGCAGCCTGCGTAAAGCCGTCGGCACCTATATCTGTGGAAATATGCTTCGCAATATATGTCACTTCTCCCGTTTCACTTACACCTCCCAACACATTATATTGATCACTAAACAAGATCATAAAAGCTGTTGCCGAACAAACAAACAGCGTATCTACATATACTGAGAAGGCTTGCACCAATCCCTGTTGAGCGGGGTGCTTCACATGTGCCGCCGCAGCAGCATGCGGTCCTGTACCTTGTCCCGCCTCGTTAGAATAAATACCTCGCTTCACTCCCCACGATATCGCCGTACCAATGATACCTCCAAAAGTGGCATCCAAACTAAATGCCGAAGAGAATATCAACTTGAATACGCCGGGAATATGATTAAAATTCAAAACAATGATAATCAATGCCATCAGAATGTACGCTCCGGCCATAAAAGGGACTATCAGCTCCGAGGCTTGCGCTAACCTCTTCACCCCTCCTATGATGATGACCCCTAACAAGGTAATGACGATAAGCCCTACCCAGCTTACGGTCATATCCGTCCCCCCTAGGGAAATTACCTGATTAGAATAGTTAAAAGCATTGGAAATAGTGCCGTTGATCGCATTACTCTGAACCCCCGGAAGCAGAAATCCTGTACTAATAACAGTAATAAGTGCAAAAAGCAAAGCATACCATTTCACGCCTAGTCCTTTCTCTATATAGTAGGCCGGACCTCCCCGGAAGATATCGCCCTCTTTTTGTTTATAAACCTGCGCTAAGACTGATTCTATAAATGCTGAGGACGCCCCCAAGAAAGCAATAGCCCACATCCAAAACACCGATCCAGGACCTCCCATATAAATCGCTGTCGCTACACCTACGATATTTCCGGTACCTACACGTCCCGAAATGGCCAGTGCAAAGGCCTGAAAGGAAGATATTCCTTGGTTAGATTTGTTCTTGGTAAACAGGAACCTAACCATGTCTTTTATATATCTAATCTGTAGAAATCCGGTTCTGATAGAAAAGTAAAGTCCCACACTAAGACAGAAATAAATAAAAAAATCACTCCATACGTAACCGGAAATCGTCGATATAGCTTGCTCCATTATTCTTTAATGCTTTATAATTTACGTTAATAAAAAGGTTATTAATTTACTAGCTAAAGTAATAAATTCTTAAAAAGAAAAGACTCCTAATTTTCATTTGGAGTCTTTCGTATGCATAATTTTTACAATATTGCCTGACGCAACTTTGTCAATTTCGTTAGCAATCCTTCCAATAAATCCAAGTGAAGCATGTTTGCTCCGTCAGACTTGGCATTTGCAGGATCAGGATGTGTCTCTATAAAGAGTCCGTCTGCTCCCACCGCTATCGCCGCCTTGGCAATCGTTTCGATGAGTTCTGGCTTACCTCCCGTCACCCCTGAAGATTGATTAGGCTGCTGTAAGGAGTGTGTACAGTCCATCACTGTAGGCGCACCAAATGAACGCATAGTAGGGATTCCTCTGAAATCCACAATCAAATCCTGATAGCCAAAGCTATTTCCTCGGTCTGTGAGAATAACCTTATCGTTGCCGGAATCTTTAACTTTTTCTACTGCAAATTTCATAGAGTCCGCAGAAAGGAACTGCCCCTTCTTGATATTCACCACCTTACCTGTACGGGCTGCCGCTACGAGAAGCTCTGTCTGACGGCATAGGAAAGCAGGTATTTGCAACACATCCACATAGGCAGCAGCCATAGCGGCCTCGTGGCTTTCGTGAATATCGGTTACCGTAGGAATACCGAACTCTTTGCCCACCTTCTCAAGGATTTTAAGAGCTTTCTCATCACCAATTCCAGTAAAAGAATCTACTCGTGAACGGTTGGCTTTACGATACGAACCCTTGAAAATATAAGGTATATTAAGCTTATCGGTAATTGTTACTATCTTCTCCGCTATACGTAATGCAATCTCCTCACCTTCAATCGCACAAGGACCAGCCATGAGAAAAAACTGATCCGTAATTTCCGTTTTTAATGTTCGGCAAATATGTGTTTATCATCTGTTTATTAGTTTCCAAACTCTGAAATAAATTTAATACGCATCAATTGAATATCTTCATAGGTATAATCTTCTTCACCCAGTTCCTGCAGAGCCTTATCGATGGAGTCGTCCTCCGTCTCACGGAAATAATCATATACCTCATCTTGACGGACCTTATCAATCATCTCATCAATAAAATAATTGATGTTAAGCTTCGTTCCGGAATTGACGATAGATTCAACTTCTTTCAACAACTCTTCGTAGCTTATGCCCTTCGCATTAGCGATGTCATCTAGCGCGATCTTGCGATCAATATTTTGGATAATGCTCACTTTCAAGGCTGATTTATTGGCCGTGCCTTTTACTACGAAGTCCTGCGCTCTCTCGATGTTGTTCTCTTCCACATACTTTTTGATAAGCTCAAGGAAAGGAGCACCAAACTTCAACGCTTTGCCTGCACCTACGCCGTGAATACGTTTGAGCTCTTCCATGGTAATCGGATAGTGGATACACATCTCGTCCAAGGAAGGGTCTTGGAAAATGACAAATGGTGGTAAAGATTTCTGCTTGGCCACCTTTTTGCGCAAATCTTTCAGCATCTTCAGCAGGTTAACATCCAAGGTACCACTACCTTGTGATGGTTCATCGCCATCCTCCTCATCACCTGCCTCCATCTCTCTGTTCAAGATATACTTGATATTGTAAGGATTCTCGAGATACTTGCGCCCCTCATCGGTAAGCATCAAAAGACCGTAATGATCTATATCTTTCTTCACGAAGTCCGACAGTTCGGCTTGGCGAATCAGCGAATTCCAATAGTTATATCCTTTATCCTTTCCTGAACCGAAGAATTTATGTTCATCGTGCTTATAGCACGATGAAATCGGTTGGTTATTCTGGCCCATAAACACATTCATGATATGCTGGTCATCAAATTTATCTCCCTCTTCCTTAATAAAAGTTAGAAGTTTGATAAGATCTTCCTGCGCATCGAAATAGGTTTTGGAGGAGCGACAGTTGTCACACATGTTGTTACATCCTGTCTCATCGAATTTTTCTCCGAAATAATGTAGAATCTGTTTACGACGACACACGGAGGATTCAGAGTAGTCCACCACCTCTTTAAGGATTTGTGTTCCAATCTCTCTTTCCGACACCGGCTTGTCTTTCATAAATTTGAGTAGCTTATCCACATCTTTCTTCGAATAGAAAGCGAGACAATGCCCTTCTCCACCGTCGCGTCCTGCACGTCCTGTTTCCTGATAATAGCCTTCCATCGATTTTGGGATATCGTGGTGGATGACATAACGCACATCCGGCTTGTCTATTCCCATACCGAAGGCTATGGTTGCCACTATCACTTGGACATCTTCCATCAAGAATTTGTCTTGCGTTTCCGCACGGGTTTTGGCATCCAGGCCGGCATGATATGGTAAAGCTTTGATACCATTTATGTTGAGAATCTCTGCTATTTCTTCTACTTTTTTACGGCTTAGGCAGTAGATGATTCCCGTCTTTCCGGGATTATTTTTGATAAACTTTACAATCTCTTTGACAACGTTTTTCTTAGGTCTTACCTCGTAGTAGAGGTTGGAGCGGTTGAAGGAAGACTTGAACAGTGTAGCGTCCGTCATCTGCAGGTTTTTACGTATGTCGGACTGCACCTTAGGGGTTGCTGTAGCCGTCAGTGCGATGATAGGAATATTGTCTCCCACCTCATTGATGATAGTACGTATCTTACGGTATTCAGGCCTGAAGTCATGCCCCCACTCCGAAATACAGTGGGCCTCGTCCACCGCGACAAAGGAAATATTTACCGTCTGCAAAAATGCCACATTGTCTTCCTTGGTCAGCGACTCCGGCGCCACATAGAGCAACTTAGTCTTTCCGGACGACACATCGGCCTTCACTTTGGTGATCTCTCCCTTGGTAAGGGAAGAGTTTAGAAAATGTGCTATTCGTCTTTCCCTTACCCTTCCAAAGACCCTTAGCCTGGCTCCATTCCTGACATTTTCATCAAAGCGATAAGAGCGATATCACTACTCGCCTTSRTCCCCATCACATCATCAAAGCAGTGACATGATTACCAATCGATTGCCTCTCGTAGC
>NZ_JXAC01000047.1 GCF_000814685.1 Sphingobacterium sp. T2 | reverse complement strand
CTACAAGATATATCTCCCCAAAAATCACGGACAAAGGAAACAATCGAAGGAACATCTACCTCTTTCAAAAACACCACACTAGCGTGTTCAATTTCCGGTAGACATGGCCTCTCCTTCGTTGACAATAGCAAAATCACTACCGGCTAGGATAGGAATTTCAAGCTCATGGGCTACCGGCATTTCGTTCCAATTCGTATTAAAATCTTCCAAGCTTATGTTAAAAAGAGGAATTTTCTGAAAGTTGTTCGCTTCCTTCAGCATATTTCCCTCACCTGTAATCAACCAAGCTTCATTTATATCTGGAAAACGTTTTACAATTGTGCTCGCTAAATTTTTACTAATTAGCATAATTACCTCTTTTAATTTGATACAAACGTTCGGCTCTTGTCAATCCAATTTCTTTGGCAAAAGAATTCACATTAAAACCTAAGTATTGTATCACTTTTGCAAGTCTCTCCCAGTTATTCAACATTTTACCGATATGGTTACACTTTAATAAAGTAAAAAAACAAATAATTCGGCAATGCAATTAATACTTATTATACGCCGACACTAGTATACAAAAATAGGACCAAAAACTGAAAAAGTGAAATCATTAACAAATTATAACAAATAATTGCAAATAACAATCTAATATTGTAATTTAACATTCAAATTAGAATATTATTGTAATAAACATTTATTCTGGAATGAAAAACCAATCATTAACCAATAACGAATCCAATACCAACCATGATGATATTGAAATTACTGAAAAAGACATCGTAAGTCTTTTAGCATTACACAATATTAAACTCATCGACGTAGAATATGCATTACAGCATCTAACAATCAAAAAAAAGAATGTAAACACCTCGTATGAAATAGAACTACACGACATAAACGGACAAAAACACCAGATGATTTTCGAAATAAAAATTTATAACACATAAATTTTAAAAAAAATTTGATATTACAATATTATGTTGTATTTTTACAAAAAATCCATATCAAATAGAGTTTCTTTGATTAATCTTAAAAAGTGAATATGAAAATTAGAAAACTATCCAAATTAGCCTTAGCTGTTGCTATCAGCAGTGCAGTATTAATCGAAGGCTGTAAGAAGTATGATGATGACATCACACGACTTGAGCAGGACATTCGTCAGAACACGAATGATATCGCTGCTTTGAAAACTCAACTTCAAGCCTTAAGCGCTACCAACGTAGTTGAATCCGTAACCTCTATCACAGGTGGCTTTAGAATCACCTTTAAGAGACCTGACGGCTCCACATTCTCTTATGACATCGTAAATGGTCAAAAAGGGGATCAAGGAGAGAAAGGTGAAAAAGGAGAAAAGGGTGAAAAAGGGGAAAAAGGTGATCAGGGAGCTCCTGGTGTACAGTGGAGAATTTCCACAGATGGTTATTGGGAAAGCTCTACCGATGGTACAACTTGGACTAAAACTTCCATAAAAGCTGCCGGTCAAGATGGAAAAGACGGAAAAGATGGTAAAGACGGTCAAGATGGAAAAGATGGTAAGGACGGTGCAACTCCTGAAATTGAAATCAGAACAGTAGGTGGAAAACAATACTGGTTCATTAACGGAGAAAACACAAACGTCCAAGCATATGCGGGAGATATTACACTAGTAGCTACAGATGGTGGTTATAATGTAGTATTTACAGGTGCTGACGGTTCCGCTTCTAGCCCTGTTTTCTTAGCTACAGAAGCTGTCGCTGTTAACTCATTGACTTTAGTTCCAACTTATTTAAACAACAACTCTCCAGTTGTTTTCTTCCCTCGTATCGTCAATAACAACACTACGAGAAATACATTGATGCAAGGTTATGCCGAAATTAAATATAACTTGAATCCATTCGGTGTAGCTATTGCGAACTACGATGCAAACGGACTATTGACACAAACTGCTGAACAGGTTTCGTTCCGTTCAACAGGATCGGGTGCAACTCCAAGCACTAATTTCCAACAAGTAGGAGCTTCAATCAAAACATTTGGAGACATCACCGTTAAGTACAGACCTACAGGCAATCCAAACACTTGGTTCCCTAAAGCGTCTGACAATAATTCGCTATATATAGCACTTCAGGTTAAAAACACCAAAGCGGCTGCCAACCAACAATTCGTTGCTTCACAATACCACTTGGCTAAAGAAGAAATCATCGAAGCGGACGAAGTAACAATTGAAAAAGCAGTTAAAGCATCTACCACTTCTAAGTATGAATTAGTAAGCGGTTATGCTACTTCAGCATTCAATACCGGCACCGGCCAATTCACAGAAGCAGCGAACAACACTCCTAACACTTCATTGACAAATACAGCTGCCGCTGCGAAAACTGATGCCCACTTCGTATTGAATGTATATAAAAATGCGGAAAGACAGATCCCTGGAGTTACTGTACCTGACAATAATACAGGATACGAAGGATCAATAGTGCTAGAAGAAAAATTACGCGGTTTCTATGCTCGTACACAAGTAGGTAACAAGATTGTATCTATGGATGACTATGGTCTTGAAGGATACGACCTACGATTCGACTTCGCAACCAACACAGCTCACCCTCAACAACAAAACTGGTTGAAACTAGACGAAGCTACAGGTGAAATCTCTGTTAAAGAATCTACTTCGGGCTTCTACAACACAGCTGCGATCGGTAACTATGCAATAGTAAAAGTAGACTTATATCCTAATGCTACTTCAACGCAAATCATCGCAACACGTTACATTAAAATTGTATTTGTACAAAATCAAGTTAGTGATGTCAACATCAATGGTACAGCAAGTTTAACATTAACAAATGCTGCTACACAAGATGCTACATTGTACTTCACAGCTCCTAACACAATCTTAGACCAAGCCTACAATATCACTGGTGGTTCAGCAGCTCAATTCCACGGATTATACAACTGGAGCTTCACGTCTGCTGAAACATCTGGAGGAGCCCCTGTAAGCACTTCTTGGTTCACATTCTTGAACATGAATAATCCAAATCAAAATGTGGAAAGAATAGTTCAAGTGGATCAAACTAAAGTTAACCCTGGAGAATATATCTTGAAAGGTAAATTTGAACCAGCAGTAGCTAATCCAAACTATCCAAATGTTAACATCACAATTAAATTGACTGTTAGCTTGAATGGTACAATTAGCTTCTCGTATATCCCAGCATACTATATCGACAATGCTGCACGCATATACGGTAAAGCACAAGGTACTAACCTATGGTACATGGGTGGCGATATGAACGAGTACATCAACTTGAGCAGCACTATTACTGGTTCTAACGCTCCAACAGTAACCTACAAATTCGTTTCAACGAATACAAATGTTGCTGCCTTCGGAAATGCTACCTTCGGTACCGGAAATAGCAACTCCTCAGCTACAAAATCTTACGTAAACAGCTCTAACACAGGATTAGGAAACGAAGGCTTACACCTAGTAAATGCTAACGGTCCTGCAGCCCACAACCATACTACTCCTAACTCAGATCCATGGAACTTCGTTTCAGGATGGAGCTACGGCAACAAGGGTACTGTAACAATCCGCATAGAGTACTACTTGAACGGTAACACCGAACCATTCAAGACAGAAGATGTTCTTGTACGATTCAAGAACCCTGTTCAAGAGTTAGAAGTGTTGAACAACGGTCAAGCTTCTGTCACAGATAAACAGAATGGTAACAACAACCAAGACGTACCGTTGAAAAACTTCTTCCGACTAAAAGATTACACTAACGTAGTAATCTGGCAAGCTGATAATCCTATCACTACCGCTCAGAACACATTGTTAACTAGATACGGTGTTCAAGGCTTAGGAAGAAATATATTCAATACTTCAGTGTTAGCGCCAACAGCAGTATCATTTGAGAGAGCTTACTACAATGATTCTCCAACTGTAGATATCAAAAACAATCTACCACAGTTCACAAGTGTAAGCATCTTAAACTCTAACGGATCTGCAGTAGCTAGATGGACTAACAGCGGTGCCAACACCATCACTAGACCGATAACACTTGTATTTAAAGTGACTATTCCAAACAGATACAATGATGGTCAAGACGGAAATGCAGGTGATATCGTGAAAGAAATCAAAGTTCAAGTTAACCCTAACAACTAATCTTAGTTGAGCGTTAACACATAAAAGGGTGGTAAAAATACCACCCTTTTTTAACTCACACTACTAAGTAATAAACATCAACCATTTTTATAACTAACACACTGAACCATGGATACAGAATTATGGAACACTATCAAATATCTCGTAAGTTCTATTTTTATTTTAGTAGCAATCGGAACTTTCTGGATTATTATCAAAAAAAAAGAAGAGAATTTGAGAAACTATTTCAACTGTAAATAATCCATAACATGAGAAATATTGGAATCTACATATTATTACTTGTCTGTTTCTTCCTGTCCTCCTGTAAAAGGATTCCGCTACATTATCTGATGAAATATCTTTCAGAACTATAATCGTATATATTGCCGCCAACAATAATCTTTCGTCAGAAGCGTACGTTAATATTGAACAACTAGAAACCAATATTGAAGATGTAGACGGGAACCTGTTGGTTTATGCGAATTTACCTAATACTACCCCTGTACTTTATCATATTAGTAACAAAAAGGGCAACAGGAAGACAATAAAGGTTAAAGAGTATGAATACCATAACTCTGCAGACCCAATGGTGATGAAAAGAGTCATTACCGATGCTATGGAAAGATTTCCTTCTCAAAGTTATGGATTAATATTATGGTCGCATGCTACAGGATGGATCCCCCCTACAGCTGGTAAAATAAAACTAAAATCTTTTGGCGATGACCAAGGCGACGAAATGGAATATTAAGGAGCTAAAAAATGCACTACCAAATAATCTAGATTTCATATTATTTGATGCTTGTTCTATGGCCAGCGTTGAAGTATTATATGAATTAAAAGATAAAGCTAAACACTTCATAGTATCTCCGGGCGAGGTAGTATCAAATGGTATGCCTTATAACAAAATTGTTAATGACCTATTTACCCCAGATATTAGTGCCTATACCACTATAGCAAAAAAATATTACGAACATTATAACAGCCTTAGTGGCAATTTCCAGTCTGCTACAGTTTCAGTCATCCAGGCTTCCAAACTGCAAAATTTAGCCGACAAAACAAAAGAGATTCTTCTTTCTCAAAAACCACAACATGCAGACTTTAAAAGATCGGAAATACAACGCATGGACTTTGACCCTAGCAATCCACTTATCGCATTTGATTTCTTAGATTTTATAGAAGTGAATTATAATAATTCAGCGCAGCTGAATTCTTTAAAAGAAATTCTGAATCAAACCATTCTATATAAAGCAAACACCCCAAAATTCAACGGAATCACCATATACAAAAATTCGGGACTGACATGTTATATACCTCATGCGGATAATGAACAAAACGTACACGAGTATTACAGAACCCTATCTTGGTATCAAGCCAGTGGTTTTAATATTTTATTCTAAAAAATACACATTTATAGGTATATAAATAAATAAAAATTTAACATAAATTACATTATGTAAACATAATAATTGACTTAGAGGGGCTTTACCAAACTATTGACCAATTATAATCTACTATTATGAAAACAATGAGGCCTGAAGACAAAACAAAAGATATTTTACTAAAAATAAACAATAATTAATCAATGGATTCAAAGATAAAAAAGTCTTTTCCATAGGCATATCCGCATTCCCTGAAATCATAACTTTTCAAACAGAAGACCAAACCCATATCCAGTTAAAACTTTATAAATAAAACTATTCTTTATAGAATAATTTAGTCCTTGATTATTGTAAGTAAGGACTATTTTATTATGATTCCTTAAGAGAAATTTACCAAACTTAATATTAACTTAACATACGCTATTTACCTTTGCCGAAGTCTCTCAAGGAAAGACCTCATGAGCAATTCTTTGCACATTTACATCATCTGAACAGCTCTCTTCTGTGAAGCAGAGGATGTTGCAAATTACAATCTATTGCCCGTATCGTTTTATCCATAATGATTTGAAATTATGATTCAGCTAATGGAAGGGCTTAATATTGATACGACCCTATTATCTTTTGCCTCATTTATTTATGGCCTAGCCTTAATAGCCATCTATAAAATGCACAACATCAAGAAAGGACTTCTATTCCTTTTGTACATTTCTACCTCAGCATTTTTGATTTATCTATTTATCACTTATTCCTTTGTTTCTTCTGTACTAGTATTATTGTATATAGGTCATCTACTATATAATAATCATATGGAGACACACGAAAACATGCAAGATGAGTAGAATCAATAAAAAAGTCCTTGAAAGTTGTGTTTCAAGGACTTTTTTTATTGATTTCCACATTGCTGTTAATATCTATACCATTCAGGCTTGTAAGGACCTTCCACAGGAACTCCGATATAGGCGGCCTGTTCTTCCGTAAGGACGTCCAATTCCACCCCTATATGAGCTAAATGAAGGCGAGCAACCTTTTCATCCAAATGTTTTGGCAATGTATACACCTTCTTCTCGTATTTATCCGAATTGGTCCATAGCTCTATCTGTGCTAAAGTTTGATTCGTAAACGAGTTAGACATTCACAAACGATGGGTGTCCTGTAGCACATCCCAAATTCACC
>NZ_JXAC01000046.1 GCF_000814685.1 Sphingobacterium sp. T2 | reverse complement strand
TGCGGGAACGTAGTAGAACCTTCGGTATAGGCTATGGATGCATCTTGGCCAGATTATGATATCCAGCTTTATTTTGGTCGAGAAATACGACCTGATAGCCATTGTCTTTTCGGTTTTTATCTTTACGGTCGTCGCAGATATAGAACTCACATCCCACGATTGGTTTAATAATCTGGCCTTTTGGTTCATCACCGGCGGCAATAGCTTCCTGATTTTTGGCTTCCACATCTTTGTTGTGCGCCAACACTTTGCTGACGAAATGGAAAGCTCCCATCATATTGCCATGGTCTGTCAGTGCCACTGCCGGCATGTTGTGTTTTGCCGCTGCAGAAACCAAATCTCCTATGGAGATGGTGGATTGCAGTACCGAAAACTGCGAGTGGTTATGAAGATGAGCGAAGGCAGCATTGGCCAGCGCCTCTTTTGTTGCAGCATCTACAGTGACTGTGGTTGTAGCCCCTTTATCTTTGTTGCGCAGTGCCTCCGAGGCAGCCTTAAGGTTGATATGGGTAAGGCCTACTGGCGCAATCTCCGTAGGGTTGTGCTGTCTGAATTCTACGAAATATCCGCTGTCTACCTGCAGCTCTTCGGCGGTAAACACCTCACGACGTACTAGCTCGAAAAAGCAGCGTGTGGTAGCTTCGACGTCGGCTGTAGCGTTGTGAGCTTCGGCGAAAGGAACGCCGAAAAGATAGGAGTGTAGCTCGGTAAGGTTAGGCAGCTTGTAGCGGCCACCACGACCTCCCGGAAGTTTAAGCAGCTCGGCTGTCACTTCGGTACAGGTGTCAAGCACCGGCATGTTGGACATGGGCGACTCCACACCATAGCGGTAAAATTCACAGCCCATGATGTTGATATCGAAGCCTATGTTTTGACCTACAACAAATTTGGCCTTTCGTAGTGCTTCATTGAATTTGACCAACACTTCCGGTAGGGGAACGCCTTGTTCGGTAGCCAACTCCGTAGAGATACCGTGAACTTTTTCAGAATCAAAAGGAATGTTGAAGCCATCAGGTTTGATAAGGTAATCCTGATGTTCTATCAATCTACCCATTTCATCGTGCAATTGCCAAGCAATCTGAATACATCGCGGCCAATTGTCCGTATCAGTAATCGGTGCATCCCAACGCTTTGGCAACCCCGTAGTTTCGGTATCGAAAATTATATACATATCTGATCTCTCTTTCTTCCTCGCTTTATCAAACAAAATTAACGAAACTAAGCAGCATTTTATAAGTATAAATGCAATGCGCTAATAGTGTTCTAGTTATACAAAATAATAAAAAAGGACAACATTTTCTGTCGTCCTTCGCTCATATTTTGGTTGTATGGTATTAATCCAAGATTACCACCTCCACACGTCGGTTTTTCTGTCTACCTTCCGGCGTTTTGTTGTCGGCAATAGGTTTGTTTGGTCCATAGCCTTTGGTAGTGATGCGAGAGGCACTGACACCTCCATCTTCTAGGTATTTCTTCACTGAAGCGGCACGTTTTTCTGACAGCCAGATATTATATTTTTCTTCTCCCGTGGAATCTGTATGTCCATCCACCACGGATTTTTTTATTGTCTTTTTTGAGAATTTTAATCAGTTTATCGAGTTCGGCTTTTGCCTCTTGTGTAAGGTACGACGAGTTGGTAGGGAACAGTACATCGGAAGACAGGGAGAATTTGATGCCCTCTTCCGTACGTGTGGCGTTGTCGAATTCGGATTTCACATTTTTGAGTCCATCATCCGTACCGTCTGTAGACACTACCGCTCCCGGTAAGATAGTAAGTTGCTGCTGTTTACAGCTTTGTAAGCTTATTATTCCGATAAGAAATGCAAATAAATATGTTTTTTTCATAATCATATTCACTCTAATGAGTTACTAATATAGGCCAATATTTTAATTTTTGTGCAGTTATTTTGTATTTATTGTTTCCCGAGCTTTCTGGAGTTCGGGAATTTTGTCGTATAGATTCCATATCAAACCTGACTGAGCGTTTTCTATGGCTATGGCTACGGCAGCCTGGTTGAAGGACATGTATTCGTCGGAGGCATCATTATTACGAAGGTCGAGCCATGCCCTGAAACCATATTCAGTGAAAAGAATATGACCGTATTGTCTGTATAGCGTAAGAATAGACCTGTTGCCGAGGTATTCGTCTACCATTATTGCCGAAGAAGCTATTGCCGGATTGATGCGGAAACTTCTGTTGAGGGTATCTCTATGTTGATAAAAACCCCAGATATCGCTATTTGCTGCACCGACACCTACTTCGTTATCTCTACGCTTGGTGTAAAGGACGTAGTTAGTCAGAGTTTGTTTCCAGTTGGTCAGGGTGTCATGAAGTCTTTCCGGTTTTACGGTCAAGAAAGGACGATAGATATTCATGACACTCTTATTGTAGATGCCGAAAGGAAGTTTCAGACCAAAGATGGTGGTGTCTATATCGCTCTGCTCTGCCGTGATGCTATCCAAGAATACCAAGGTCTGTTCGTTCGTATCTTGGGTCAAGCTGTCGGTTATTGGTGCTTGTTGCAGCTCAGGGTGCTCTATTTGAGGTGTTAGCGGGTCATAGATGGCATTATATAATAAGTCTTGTGAGATGCTGTTTTTGGGGCTCCCCATAGCCAACAGGTAGATGTTGATAGCTTCGTCAAATCCTACAAGACCTTGGTTGGCTAGATCAGGATTTTCCAGCATCGACAGCTTCTTTTGCAGGTAGCGGCTGTCGGGCGTGAGACACTCCTGCCAATTTATACGGTTATAAAGCTGTGTAATCCTGTTGCGCAGATCTTTCTCGTTGTCGTTGTCACTATTGAAAAATTCGCGTGCCACCAGTAGAGCTTCGACAATTTCTGCTGTGGCCTGTACGTCGTATATAGCATCTTCCTGAATATATTCGGGAAGTCCTCTGCGGCCATCGTAATAGGCCGGAAGAATGCCATGTTTATTTTGTGAACGCAGCAGGAAGAAGACAATCTTCGAGATGCGGTTTAAGGCTGTCTGACGAGAGACGAATTCATTATGTACGCCCACAAGCAGGGATAAGATAGCACCTGCCGTCTCTCTGGTGGATACGATGACTTTATGTTTGGAGCGGTAAGGGAGGTGCATTCCCGTGTTCACGTCGAAATTCTCCACGAAGTAATTTACGTGGGCCAGCTGTACGAGTTTGATGATGCTGGAGTCCCCTAGAGGTTTAGCTTCTACTTCTTTCACCGAAGAGAATGGAGATTCTTTGTAGTTATAGTCCATCCATGTGATTTTGTAGTAATATTTTTGTCCCATTTGTGGTACGATGTCGAAGCAGGACTGCATATGTATTGGACGTATACTTACAGGATTAAAGTTTTTGCCGTCTGTAGAGCGATAAATCTTGATAAAACGTATGCTTGGCGTTAAAGGCAACTGCCATTTGAGGTGTACTGTCTTATCGTAACTTTTGGCATCACTCAACATTGCTGGTGAGCGTAGAGGAATTTCCGAATACCGTTTCGGCAAAAATTCTATCTGATCGAGATAAATATGATGGTAGCCTTTGCTCTTTTTAGGTTGTGACAGGCTTATCCCGTAATTTGGTATAAWTTCTTTATTCTTAATTCTTAAAATTTTTTATCGGGAATCTTTATCTG
>NZ_JXAC01000045.1 GCF_000814685.1 Sphingobacterium sp. T2 | reverse complement strand
TCGAAAAGATGCAACGAATAGCTCTCCTCACGGTCTTCATCGGATGCTGTACAAGTCACAGTCTCAGCTTCTTTTGCCAACTTCTTTAACTCACTGACTACAGCCTTCTTATCTGCCGGAACCTCATATTTTTGTTTAAATTTATTTTCGGTATCAATTGCGTCATCGGTTTTTACCAAATCACGAATATGCCCATAACTAGACTTCACAAGAAAGTCACTTCCTAAATATCCCTCTATCGTCTTAGCCTTCGCCGGCGACTCTACAATTAATAAGTTTTTAATCATTTAATGTGTTAAGATTTTTGCAAATAAAAGTAATTCAAAATGGAATGACAATAATTTTTGATTTTATTCAATATAAAACTAAAAAAACCAATGTCCGCTTGCTAAATCCAATAAGTAGAATATAGCAAACACTACCGAGCTACACCATTGGTAGTCATGAAAGTCTTGTCCACCCGCGATAAATCCTTTAAACTTACAATGCGGTGTTGATAGACCAACAAACCGCCGTAAAACAATACTCCTAAATAATATAAAAGACCTACTTCTATGTAGAAAATAGGCAATACAATAAGGATAAAGGATAATACGTGCAATATCTCGGAAATACGCAAAGCTTTAGCTCCTCCAAAATTTGCAGGTATGGAATTTAATCCATGCGCCCTGTCAAACTCT
Organism: Sphingobacterium sp. T2; assembly: GCF_000814685.1. Lineage (GTDB taxonomy): Bacteria > Bacteroidota > Bacteroidia > Sphingobacteriales > Sphingobacteriaceae > Sphingobacterium > Sphingobacterium thermophilum. Next base: position 12,496 of record NZ_JXAC01000045.1, on the reverse strand, counting down.
TCATCCTGCAACGCATAAATGATATCGAAACCACTTACCCAAGTTAATACTGCAAGACCATATAATATAGGCACAATATGAAACTGTCCTGTAACAACCATGTAAGCACCTACCGGCGCTAAGCCCAATCCAAGCCCTAACACCAGATGGCATAATGGCGAGATTCTCTTCATATAGGAATAAAATAACACCACAAATAAGGCTACAGGCGATAATGCCATACATAAGGGATTTATAAAATAGGTTGCCACCACAAAAATAAGACAATTTACTATCGTAAAGCGTAAAGCCTGCTGTGGCGTAACACGCCCTGCGGGAATATCCCTTACTGCTGTACGAGGATTCAGCGCATCAATATCTCTGTCTAAGTAACGGTTGAAGGCCATAGCTGCATTTCGCGCCGTAACCATACATACCAACATCAATACCAATAAAGACCAACGGAACTCAACGTCTGTGGTGCTTACTGCTAAAAAAAATCCTATAAAGGCAAAAGGCAACGCAAAAACACTGTGTGCAAAAAGCACCAATGACATATATTTCCTCATAACTTAAATACTCTTTGTTGGCGGTACAAATGCCGCATTAATATCTGCAATAGTGTCAAGAATAGGTTCCAACCCTGTTTTCTCCTCCGAAGATGTCAGAAAACGTGGTGGCACTTCTTCAAACCATTTTAACAAGGCTCTACGGAATTTAGCCATATTTTGGTCACATTTCACACGCGACAGCTTGTCTGCTTTCGTAAAAATCAACATAAACGGAAGACCGTTTTCTCCGAGCCAACAACAAAAATCCAAATCAATCTTCTGTGGCTCCAAACGCGAATCGATAAGCACAAATACACATTGCAGATTCTCCCTCGTAGTAAGATATTTGCGGATAAACTTTTCCCAGTCCGCCCTGTTTTTCTTGGAAGTCTGCGCATAACCATAGCCCGGCAAATCCACGAGATACCACTCCTTATTAATTATAAAATGATTGATTAGCTGTGTCTTGCCCGGCTTTTGGGAAGTCTTCGCCAGCTCCTTCCTTCCTGTAAGGGCGTTTATCAAAGAGGATTTCCCTACATTTGAACGTCCAATAAATGCATATTCAGGTAAATTTGGAGCAGGCAACTTATTCACCTGGGTATTGCTACAAACGAATTCTGCGGTTTTTACTACCATAAAACAAAGGTAGAATTAATTTTATATAATATAAAAGTCGTATCTTTTCGAACTTATTTTTTTCTATTAAGATTTTATTTCCATAAGATACATTCATAATGATGCTCTCATTACAGAATATAGTAAAAGACTATGCTAATTATCGGGCGTTAGACACGTAAGCATTGATGTTCCGAAAGGTAAAATATTTGGTCTTCTAGGTCCTAATGGTGCTGGTAAGACTTCTCTGATTCGAATAATAAATCAGATTACCGCTCCCGATGAAGGTGTCGTATACTTTGATAACGAAATCCTGTCTCCCAAACACATTGAACAAATAGGATATCTTCCGGAAGAAAGAGGTCTATACAAGAAAATGAAAGTGGGTGAACAAATGATTTATCTAGCTCAGCTAAAAGGTCTTAACAGAATTGATGCAAAGAAAAAGTTAAATTACTGGTTCGACAAATTGAATATCGCCGACTGGTGGAACAAAACTATTGAAGACCTAAGCAAAGGCATGCAACAAAAAGTACAGTTTGTCGCTACCGTAATCCATGAGCCGCGGTTGATTATTTTGGATGAGCCTTTCTCAGGCTTCGACCCGGTCAACGCACAAATCATTCAGGATGAAATCCTAGAGCTCAATCATAAAGGAGCCACCATCATCTATTCTACTCATCGCATGGAAACTGTAGAAGAGCTGTGCGACAACATTGCCTTAATTAATAAATCACGTAAGATACTGGACGGCGCACTCTACGAAATCAAAAGCCAATACAAAAACCAGACATACACCATAGAATTCCTGAAAAGCAATGTCAGTATTCAGTCAAACGAAAGCTTTGAACTGATAGAAACAACAGAAAATCATGATATTACACGTATAAAAATAAAACTCAAAATCCCTCACACCATCAATGATGTATTATTGTCACTTATCCCTCATGTGCAGATACATCAAGTGCAGGAAATAATACCTACTATTCATGATATTTTTATAGAAAAAGTAACACAAACTTCTATCTATGAACAAAATTAAACTTATCATACAAAGAGAATACATCACACGAGTTAGAAAAAAATCTTTTCTGCTTACCACTTTTATTGTACCACTCTTTTTTATAGGGATGTACATTGGGGTAATCTTTTTGACCAAGAAAAGTTTTGAAGATAGCCATGCTTTTGTTTATATCGTCGATGATACCCAAGAGGTCATCCACAAGTTAAACTCCTCAAAGAATGTCACTTATCTCAAAGAATCTCAAGATTTACAACAACAGATTGCAAAGCTAGGAGAGAAAAAACATACCAGCATACTATATATTCCTGGGGACTTCTATGAAAGCATGAAAGTAGAATATCTGTCGCAGGATAAACCTAACATAAATGTACAATCAGAAATCAAAGATACGCTTAACAAAATCATAACAGACAAAAAATACGAACAGCTCGGCATCTCACCTGACATCCGGAACAGTATAAAGAGCAAGGTCATCATGAATGCTAAAGAAATCCGTGCTGACGGTAAAGCTGAAGACTCCAATACAGAAGTTGCTATGGTAATAGCTATGGCCCTATCTATCTTAGTTTATATTACCTTGTTCCTATATGGTGCTCAGGTGATGAGAGGCATCATAGAAGAAAAAAGCAACCGCATCGTCGAAGTTATCATCTCTTCGGTAAAACCTTTTCAGCTGATGATGGGCAAAATCATAGGCATAGGGCTGGTAGGGCTTACCCAATTTGCCTTATGGATTGTAGTATCGCTATCCTTGGCAGGCGTAGCATCGACCTTTTTGATATCAAAGCAGGAACTTACCCAAGAAGTCTTCGGCAACAAAATGCCTGTAGATACCCTAACTGTCTCTTCCGTTGAAGCCTCCGGCGATATGGCAGAAATCATGGCGATGTTTCAGACTGTTAATTTTACAGAAATTATCGTTTGTTTCTTTATCTTCTTCCTCGGAGGATACTTAATTTACAGTGCGCTCTTTGCTGCCGTAGGGTCGGCCGTAGATAGCGAAACCGAAGCTTCTCAGTTTACTATGCCTATAACTATGCCGCTCCTGCTCACCTATGCCTTATCATTTGGGGTGCTCATCAACGATCCGAACGGCGCAATAGCCATGTGGTTAAGCTTCATCCCTTTTACATCTCCCATAGCGATGTTGGTACGCATTCCTTTTGGGGTACCATTATGGCAAATTATCCTGTCCGCTTCCTTATTGGTCGTTGGTTTTATCTTTACAACCTGGGTGGCAGCCCGTATTTACAGAGTAGGAATTTTAATGCACGGCAAGAAAGCTTCCTATAAAGAGTTGATAAAATGGTTTAAATATAAAAGCTAAACCCTATTTTTGTCCACCTAAACAAATTTTTATACTACTATGTCAAAACTTATTAATCTACGTTCTTTTAAAGAGTTTTTCGAATCCAGTACAGGAGGAGGAATATTATTGATGGTCTGTGTTGTTTTAGCCTTGATCGTGGCCAACTCTCCTCTCGGCGACAGTTTGCTGACTTTACTCTCGACACAAGTAGGTTTTGAAAATGAATCTATCCATCTTAAATATTCTATCAAACAATGGATTGACGATGGCCTTATGGCTATTTTCTTTCTATTAGTAGGTTTAGAAATTAAAAGAGAGCTGGTAGAAGGCGAATTGGCCTCACCCAAGAAAGCCGCTCTTCCCATTTTTGCGGCAATAGGTGGTGCCTTGCTTCCGGCAGCTATCTATGGCATATTAAATTTCTCTGAAGACACCCATCACGGATGGGGTATTCCTATGGCTACGGATATAGCCTTTGCTCTTGCGGTAATTTCCATGCTTGACAAACGTGTGCCTGCAAGTCTAAAAGTTTTCTTGGCAGCCTTAGCCATCGTGGATGACTTATTAGCCATATTGGTAATTGCCATATTTTACTCATCCGACTTACATCTAACTTATCTGCTTTATGCCGGAATTTTATTCCTCATCCAGATAGGTTTCAATAAGTTTGGGGTAAAAAATATCTTAGCATATGTGATTCCAGGAGTCTTCATGTGGTATTTCATACATCACTCTGGCGTTCACGCCACGATAGCAGGTGTATTGACGGCAATGACCCTTCCAACGACAGAAGACGATGTAGAGTCTCCTCTGGAAAGATTAGAACATCTTATAGCCAAACCTGTAAACTTCATCATCATCCCGCTGTTTGCATTTGTGAATACCGCTATAGTGTTAAGTGCCGATATGTTTGGAGGGCTTACCTCACGTATGGGAATGGGTATAATCTTGGGATTAATATTAGGAAAATCCCTAGGGATATTATCCACTTGTTGGATCTGCGTGAAATCAGGGGTTTCTTCCTTGCCTGAAGGAGCCAAATGGTCTCATATGTTCGGGGTAGGACTACTGGGAGGTATAGGCTTCACAATGTCCATTTTCGTGTCCATGCTTTCTTTTTCGGATGCTCTTCACATTGAAGAAGCCAAGTTAGCCATTTTGGTAGCCTCCCTATTAGCAGGTGTATTGGGATATCTATACCTAAAATGATAAGCAAAAAATCCATTTAGTGTAGAATTTTCACTACCATAAAATAAAAGATATAGCTTCTGCTATAGGCTCATTGACAATAATTTGTTAATTTTAATATAAGGTCAAAAACATAAAACTATTCATAAACCTAAATACAATATTAAGATGAGCAAATTAGATGAAAAAATCGCTGCCTACGTAGCAGAAGCAAAAAAATTAAATCTGGATTTAGATGAATCATTGATTGCTGCAGTGACAAAAGGTTTAGGACCGTCAATCTATAATGCAGATGCTGAAACCATCGCTGCATCAGACAAATCAGAATTGGAGCGTATAAAAACCAATTTCCTGATTAAAAAGCTAGGACTCAAAGACGATGGAAAGCTTGACGCAGCCTTAGAAGAGGTCATCGAAGCCGTAGGCAAATCCAACAGAAATAAGTATAGGGCTATCGTCTATGCTTTGCTAGTGAAAAAATTCAAAAAAAGAGTCTGTATATAAATAAAAGCAACAAATATCATTAATGAAAAGGTATTTTAGGAGTTCTAAAATGCCTTTTTGTATTTTATGAGTTGCTGCTGTAGCTTTTGCTTTCCCTCTTGCGTTATATCTACAAAAGAAAGAATAACAGATTATGATGAAATCGAGGATATTAAAAGTATTATTTGCAGCATGCATTGCTGTAACCACTACGCTACAACAAAGCTGTCTTAAAGACGATTTAGATTATTCCAATGTTCCGCAAGCCGGTTTTACCATGATCAACCTTTATGATCAAGCAGACGGCATCATCCACAAAGCGGACAACAACTACATACAGGCTATGAACAGCCCTCTTCAATACAAAGGAATCAACTTCGTTTATTTATATCCTGGAAACAGAAGGATACAAACTCTATCCCTGAACGGAAATGTGCTGCTGGATAGTGTATATACGATTAAAGACAGTTTACTATATACATCTGTCGTTTTCAGCAAACCTAACGCTACGGTAGGACAACTACTTATTGACGACCAACTTGTAGAAAACCTAGAGGACAGTCAAGTGGCTTTACGCTTCTTCAACTTGGCCAAAAGCAATATTACCGCAGATGTATTTGTAGACAATACTCAACTTATTGATGACAGAACATTCGACGGCATTCCGACCAGCAACCATGACAAATTCGACTTCGTGAAGGCATCAGCCACAGCACAGAAAATAATCGTAAAAAACCAACAAGATGAAGTTGTGGCTGAAAAAGAACTTAAACTAAATGCACGAAGACAGTACAGTATATTCTTGATAAATAAAGAAGAAAGTAATACTTATGAAATCCTCATCTTTGAGCAGTACCGCTTATAAAAAAGTTACACCCGTTTTAATCAATATATCTATTTAATTTCTCTGACAAAGTCTTCCAGTCCTTGGAAGACTTTTTTATTATGGTTAGCTCCTAAAACGCTTGTCCTACCTCTTCGCTTTGAAAGCGATGATAACGATGATTAGTAAATGTCTTTTGATGATGGAAATTGACTTAAAACAGAAAAAGCTTCATCATGATGATGAAGCTTCCCTTGCGGAGAGTGAGGGATTCGAACCCCCGGACCTGTTACAGTCAACGGTTTTCAAGACCGCCGCATTCGACCACTCTGCCAACTCTCCGCCACAAAAGTAGAAATTCCCTCTCGATTTCCAAAATTTATTTTAAGATAAAAAGCAGTTTCTTGCCATGATTAGGCCAGTATTTTGGAAATTAAGACTTTACAAATTGCAAGTCAGCAGTAAATTTCACTTCTTCCGATACCATTACTCCTCCGGTTTCCAAAGCCGCATTCCAAGTAAGGCCGAAATCTGTCCTATTAATTTTACCTTGTACTGTATAGCCCACCTTATCATTACCCAAGGATCCTTGGCAGTGCCCCCATACTCGATATCAAAAGTAACTGACTTAGTGACATCCCTTATCGTCAGATCGCCAGTTATCTTATAGCTATCCTCATCATCTTTACTGATAGACGTAGATTTGAACGTGATATAAGGATAGGTAGCCACATCAAAGAAGTCGGAACTCTTTAGATGCTGGTCACGCTGATCGTTGTTGGTGCTTATAGAACTAACATCTATCTTAACTTCTACCGAAGACTTTTCAAAGTCTTTCTCATCCTCGGTAACATTGATTTCGAAAGCACTGAACTGTCCTTTAACGGTAGAAATCATCATGTGGCGCACTTTAAATTCTATTTCACTGTGCGCATTATCCAATTGCCATGTTGCCATAATTGTTATTTTTTTAAGTTTTAGACCCTGTTTTACGATTTATTATAAAGTTAGGAGTAACGCTGTTTTTGTATCTTAATATAGATTAAAGATTTTCAAAAAAAATATTGTATTGTGTAGCAAAGAGTTATTCAAAATTCAACAAATTTTGGTCTGGAAATTTTGCAAATTCTAATCAAAATACTACTTTTGTGTTACCAAAACGAAGCGCCAATAGCTCAGCTGGATAGAGCAACGGTTTTCTAAACCGTCGGTCAGGGGTTCGAATCCCTTTTGGCGTACTTCTTTTGAAAGCCTCTCCTTAAGGAGAGGTCTTTTTTTATAGTAATATTTCTAACACTCAATTTTCGAACCAAATTTTCAATAAAAAAGCTGCCCCACCTTTGAAGCAGCTTTCTCTACCTTCAGCTTTATGCCTTAATTATATCTTACTAAAGAGTAAATATTCTCACTAAAACGATGGAGACGTCCCTCCCCTTTCAAAAAGTCAAGACTTATCAAAAACGAAAATCCGGCCACATGACCGCCCAACTTTTCAATAAGTTTGGCTGCCGCCACTACTGTACCTCCAGTTGCCAACAGATCGTCGTGGATAAGCACATTGCTGCCTTGCGGAAAGGCATCCTCATGCACCTCTATAGTAGCCTGTCCATATTCCAGTTTGTAAGACTCTGCTACAGTCTTTGCCGGCAATTTTCCCTGCTTGCGGATAGGCACAAAAGGAATCTTAAGCTTATTGGCAACCATTAATCCGAACAGAAAACCACGACTCTCAATGCCGGCGATAACATCCAGCTTCAGGTGCTTGATTCTGTCCACAAAGGCGTCGACAATATCTTCACACAGCTGAGGGTCTTTGAGAATAGGTGTTATGTCCTTGAAAATAATTCCCGGTTTAGGAAAGTCGGGAATATCACGAATAGCATTTCTTAAGTTCTGCTCAACCATTGCTTAAAATTGTAAATATGGTTCAATTTTACGCAAAAAATCTGGATCAAAAGATTTTATTTCATATAAATCTTCTATGGAACGGAAAGGACCGTGTTGCTTTCTGTAGTTGACGATGGTCTGAGCCTGTTTTCTGCTGATATAGGGATGTTTACTCAAACGCATTTCGTCTGCCTCATTGACAGGAATACGTCGCAACAGGATGGTATCTACCGTTAAAAAAGGAGCATTAGCATCTACGGTTTCTTGCGGCATTCCATACACCTCCTTCAGTTGGCTAACCGAAAAAAAGCCTCCCAGAGCCTCACGAAACTTGACAATACGGGCTGACAGCACCGTACCTATTCCTTTCAATCTCTTCAGTTGGCTCGTATCGGCACTGTTGATTTCTACCAGTAGCGCCTCCCTCTTCTTCGCAGCAGGAGCAGAAGGATTATACCCCGTCGTCCTTCTCTCACTTGCCTCCTCATGCCGTATACGTATATAAGGCTCCAACCTTCGGTAATCATTCTCCGATAGGCTGTAAATTTTCTTCAAGTCTTCCTTCTCATAAAACTTTCCTCCCTTATTCCTATAATTGAGTATTACTTGAATCTTACGGTCAGAAAGCCCCAATTTCCTCCATTCTTCTAAACTTGCCGTATTCGGGTCGAAAGGGAAATAGCTGACCACACGCTTTTCCCCCGAAAAGACAGGAGCTGAATGATCATCAAAAACCTCTTCCTTCGTATATGATGCTCTTTCAGCTTGAAGCTCATAAAGATGATGCGACACTTCTTCCTGAGGACGAAAATGCTTATGTACAAAAAGGCTAACCTGGATCAACGCTATCCCCAGACACAATACGATAAAACCTTTACGTTCGGTCGTCGTAAAATGAAAAAAACTCGAAAAAATGACGCAATTACAAAAAAGTACCGAAAAGAATTGGTTATCTTAAAAACGCTTTATTACTTAAATTTGCAAAAATAATAACGTAAAATTAAAATGTATTTTGTCAATGCACCCTTCTTCCTGCGCTGGTATTATCCCTTCGTCATATGGAACAAAAGTCGAAAAGAGAAGAAAATATATCTCACATTTGACGATGGCCCCATTCCGGAGCTGACACCATGGGTGCTGGACACTTTAAAACAGTACGGAGTTAAGGGAACATTCTTCTGTGTGGGAGAGAATATCGTGAAGCATCCGGAAATCTTCCAACGTATCAAAGAAGAGGGGCATCAGATAGGCAACCATACTTATAATCACCTTCGTGGCTGGGATCATACAGATTCAGAGTATATAGAGAACGTGTACAAGTGTCATGCATTGACAAAATCCAAGCTATTTAGACCTCCCTATGCTCGAGCCAAGAAGTCTCAACTCAAGGTTTTGCGTAAGGATTTCGAATTTATATATTGGGATGTGCTATCTGGAGATTTCGACCTCACTCTATCTCCTGAGAAATGTCTACACAATGTATTGACATATACGCGAAACGGATCTATTATTGTCTTTCACGACAACCTCAAAGCGGTTCCGCGTATACAATATGCTTTGCCAAAAGCTATAGAAATCTTCTTGAAGAAGGGGTATAACTTCGGCACCCTATAAACGAGTTACTCGCGCTCAAACTCTACCCGGAAGCCATACCTCTTTGCCAGACTGACACTGAAATAGCCTAGCGCTCCATTAGAAATGTTAGAAGTAGGGTTTGCTGGTGCTGCACTGCCGGGATTGGTGGATTGCACCTCATTCCAGTATGTAAACACAGGCTTATCTACAATCTGTCTACGCACCACCACAGAATCTCCCCAACGAATATCCTCATCGGAAAGCTGATGTGTCACATATAGTCCGTCATTAAACTTATCGCTATATACACGGGAAAACTTAAACTCTTCTCCATTCACCGAAATGTTGTATTTATAATAGTTGGGCTCATTCTGAGGATCGTAAAACTTTAAAGTTACAGAGTATAATGTATCTGAGAAAATAACATCTTCCACTACGCCTAAGGAATCTACATCGATATACGGATTCACATAGGATGAAGCACGAAACTCTTCCCCTTCGATTGTTACTAACAGGTTATAAGTTCCTTTCTCTCGTGGTCTGAATGTTGCTCTATATCGACCATCGCCAATATGCTGAAAAGTATATATGCGTCCTCTATCATCCGTAACCACTACAGATGCATTCTCCACGGGATTATAACGACGTGCCTCATCGAAAGCTACGGTCTGTGACACCTTAATAATCTGCTCATTGGATAGGTCCGTCAGATCGCCCTCAATGACATAACGGGGATCAGCAGCATTCAGATCCAAATGAATCAACTCTTCACATGAAGTCAATCCCAAAAACAATATACTTATGAATAAAAAAATTACTTGTCTCATGTCTAAAACTTAAAGTTCCAAGTCACCGAAGGAATGATGCCAAATAATGCTATCTTATATGCTTCCGTAATATTAGGGTTGTTTTCATTCTCCCTAAAGTCAATGATATAAGCATTCTTACGGTTATATACATTATACAAGCCGAAGGACCAACTGGACTTGAATCTTTTATCTTTTATCTGTGGCTCATAAGTGGCAGATAGATCCAGTCTATGATAGTCTGGCATTCTATAGCCATTCCGCTCTGTATAATAATACATTGTCTTCTCGTCGACCGTATATTTACCGCTAGGAAACGTTATCGCATTACCTGTATAATAGACGAAGTTAGCTCCCAGATTCCACTTTTCAGTGAGCTTAAACAACCCCACTACGGAGACATCATGCGAACGATCCTGTCGTGCGTTAAACCATCTTCCTTCATTGATCTGATCAAACTGACGTTGGCTTTTCCCTAAGGTATAGCTTACCCATCCATTAAGACGTCCTTTGGTCTTTCGGAGAAACAATTCCAAGCCATAGGCTTCGCCCTGGCCAAAGAGAAGCTCTCCTTCCAGAAACTCGTTGGCCTGCAGATCGGCACCATTTCGGAAATCGATCTGATTACCCATATACTTATAGTATCCTTCTACCGAAAATTCGTACTTGTTGTTGGCGAAATTCTGGAAATAGCCTACCGCCACCTGATCCGCATACTGAGGTTTAATATTTAGACTGCTCAACACATATTGGTCTGTTGGTAACGAAGCCGTAGTGTTGGTAAGCTGATGAAGATTCTGCACTATCCTATTGAAAGAAGCTTTGATACTTTGTCTATCATTAAGAATAAAAGAAGTTGATAGACGCGGCTCCAAACGCAGATAATGTTTTATGACTTCCGACGAATAACTCCTCGAGGAGATAGCCTCTCCCTCTTCATCAAAGGAGTAGAAGGTTCCAGGCCCCATTACCATAAAATCCGTGGCACGCAATCCGTAAAGCATGGACAACCAATAGATGGGGTTCCACTCATGCGTGATATAGGCAGCAAGTTCTATGCCGTGTCTTTTCTGTATAATCAAAGAATTCACGGCTGAAGTTTGCGTAGCCCGTAAACTTGCAGGTGATATCTTCTGCTTCAATGCATTGAATCCGAATTTCAATGTATTCCGGCTGTTTGCATAATAGGAAAAGTCCTGCTTGAGGTTCAGGTTTTCTATTTTGGAATTTATGACAAACTCACTTTCATCGTTATTTACATCCACATTGTAAGTGAAATCACTATAGATAAAGGTGGTGTTGCTGAACAGCTTTTCACTGAAGATATGATTCCAGCGTAAGGTGGCAGTAGCATTTCCCCAGTCGAAGCTGAAAAGGTCCCCATAGCCTAAATCATCCTTCCCGAAGTAACCGGAAGCATAGATCGTATTTTTATCGTTAAGGCGGTAGTTCAGCTTGGCATTTAGGTCGTAGAAGTAAAGTTTACTCTTCTTCACCGTTTCATCTTTGGAAGCCTTCAGAAACATATCGGCATAGGTACGTCGGCCACTGAGCATGAAAGAACTTTTCTCCCGTTGCAAAGGTCCTTCCAGCTTCAGGCGTGAGGCAATAAGGCCTAATCCTCCTTCGCCGGAAAACTTCTTATTATTTCCATCTATCATGTGTATGTCCATCACCGATGAAATACGCCCCCCATATTGCGCCGGAATACCTCCTTTAAAAAGCTCTACATCTTTGATGGCATCCGAATTGAAGGTTGAAAAAAAACCTAAGAGATGGGATGCATTATATACCGTAGCTTCATCCAGCAAGATAAGATTTTGGTCTCCTCCACCACCACGTACGTAAAAGCTCGACGAACCTTCTCCTCCCTTACCTACGCCAGGAAGGGTCTGTATGGTTTTCAAGATATCCCTTTCACCAAAGATGACAGGTACATTTTTTATCTCTTCAATGGTAAAGTTAAAAGCCCCCATCTGTGGACTAATCACATTCTTATTCTGCTTCTTTCCGGATACCACTACCTCTTCAATAGTATTCCCCAGAGGGGTCAGCTCGAAGGAATATCTTTTTTGCTGGTCGGCATTGACCTCTACAGCTAGAGGCTGATAACCCACATAGGATATGAAGAGGCTATCATTGGCCTGTTCTAAATTCCAAACGAAAAAAAAACCGTAAGTGTTGTCCGTAACCAGCCCTATAATTGGACTTTACTTGTAAGGTGGCACCTATCAGCACCTCTCCGGAAGAAGA
>NZ_JXAC01000044.1 GCF_000814685.1 Sphingobacterium sp. T2 | reverse complement strand
TCACCCGATCCTTCTTTCATTTACGTTGGTAAGGTCCCGTTGGATTAGGTTTATCGTTCAGGATGCCGCGTCGGTTTCCGTATATATACTCCTGTGCAGCTTCCTTGCCGTAAAAATATTCTATAAACAGCGCTTCGGAATAGTTGGTGAAGCTTTCGTGAATCCACATGTCGGCTATATCTTTGGCAGTGATATTGTTGCCAAACCATTCATGTCCACTTTCGTGTACAACGATGAAGTCCCATTTCTTTCCCCATCCTGTGCCGGACCCATCTCTTCCTAAATAGCCGTTCAAAAACTTGTTACCATACGCTATGGCCGATTGGTGTTCCATGCCTAGATGTGCCGTTTCTACTATTTTATAGCTATCTTCATAAAAGGGGTACGGCCCGAACCAATATTCAAAGGCTTCTATGGTCTGTCTGACATTTTTGCGAAGATGTTCTTTTTTGTCTTCGTCTGTCATTTTCTTTAAGGATATAATAGACAACATCGAGCTCTCCCTTTTCACCTTTAATCTTTTCATTGAAAGTGATGTAATCACCAATGTTTACAGCAACATTATAATTGTTTATGGGGTTAACAACTTTCCAATGATATTTGGTATAGCCGTTGTTTAGTGGTTCTACCTTTTCAAGGCGGCCGTTAGAGACGTTGATAAGTCCATTCGGTACAGCCACGGAAATTCTCATGCTGTCCGGTTCGTCGGACTGATGGTCCTTGTTGGGCCACCAAGCACTGGCTCCTAAGCCTTGTACGGCTGTAGCTACGAAAGGTTTGCCGTTGGAATCCTTTTTCCAGTCGAATCCTCCAATCCAAGGAGCCCGCGTAGCTTGTATAGGGTTTCCTGAATAATAAACGGTAAACGAGTCTGTCTTTCCGCGCTTGATTTTCTTGGGAAAATGTACGAACACCGCGTGATGCTGACGGTCGAATTTTAGGTTTTTGCCGCGGTAAACGATTCTGTCGATGGATAGATTGTCAAAAAGGTCTATCTGTAGGGTCTTAAAATCCTCGACAGTCTTAAACCTTATAAGATTCGATCCGGAGATATATTTCTTGTCAATGTCAACCTGTATATCCAAGTGATAGTACTGTACATCATAGCAAGTACGTAGGGGTGTCAACTGCCCCCGCAAGGAATCAGCCTTTGTAAATAAATCTTTGGCCAGCATAAGCTGCGCTTTCGCGGTGGTGGATGCTAAGAATAAAGTTCCTGCTGCAAAGAATGAAAGAAATAGTTTATTCATGGATTTCAATATAATCTTCGGTTTTAGGAATTTTATTCATGAATTCTTTCCAACTTTTGGGGATGGTTGTCAGTTTTCTTTTTTCGAGGTCCAGCCATGCTCCGTCCACATTGACTGTAGCGGCTATGCTGTTATCTCCTTTGATAATCTGATGGCGGAAGGAAAACCTGCCGTTTATGGTGTTGAACTTGCTAAGCGCCGTGCTTACCTTGATATATTCGTCAAGTCTTACTTCTCTGTGATAAACCAATTCTTCACGGAAAAGTATAGGACCTATATTATATTGAGCAAACTCGTCCAGAGAAAGTCCTATGCGGTTGAGCATATTGCTTCGTGCTTGAGCGCAGAAATCCGCATAAGCGGAATGCCGTAAATGTCGGTTTGCATCTATCTGAGCCCAAAGAACTTGGCCTTCGTAAAATATGTTGTCCATAAGTATTGTCTTAAAAGGTTTCCTAAATATAAGAAAACGTTTTAAAAAGACGAGCTTAGAGGAAATAAAGCACAAGGCGATATGTTTATTTCATATCGCCTTGTGCTCATAAAGTATTTTGTTGAATGTTATTGCGCTCCTGATGCAAGTTGCATAAGTATGGCTGTCAGCCAGCCTGCATAGGTTCCTATGGCATAGCTGAACACAGAAAGGATTACTCCGACAGATATCAACGAAGGGTGAAACGCAGCCGACATTACTGAAGCCGAAGCAACGCCTCCCACATTGGACATACTGCCCACGGCAAAGTAGAAATAAGGAATTTTGAAAATCTTAGCAACGATAAATAACAACAAAGCATGGAAGGATATCCATAGTATTCCAACAATAAATAATCCCGGATTGTCAAGAATTGCTAAAATATCCATTTGCATGCCTATTGTTACAATCAACATGTATAACAAGACGGTACCCAGTTTGGATGCACCATAATTTTCATAATGGCGTGCTCGGGTGAAGGATAAGCAAATGCTGAATATGGTTGAGAAAAGGATAATCCAGAAAAAAGTGTTTGTAAGGGAAAAGGTAGAAAGCTGAGGGTAGTTTTCCGAAACGTACTGAGCTAACGGCTCCGCTAAGTAAGTGGCCAATCCCGTTCCAGCGAACGCTAAGGCAAGCATGATGATGATATGCTTGGCCTCCGGCATTCTAGCATTTTCTTTGGCTCTTTTTTCCAGCTTTTTTTTTCAGATAATCCACGTCCGAAGAGTCGGCCTTCAATAGCGCGTCCATCTTTTTACTTTGGCCGGCCCCATAAAGCAAAATTGCCATCCACATATAGGCAACAAAGGCATCAACCGCAATTATAGCAGAAAATAGGTGTGGAGAAGGCTGTAAAATTTCTTTCAATGCCACTTGGTTGGCACTTCCTCCGATCCACGAACCTGCAAGGGATCCCAATCCTCGCCAAACGGCATCAGGCCCAATACCGTCCACAACTTCGGGTGCAACCAAAGAGGTAAGCCATACGGCTAATGGCCCTCCAACGACTATACCTATTGTTCCGGTGATGAACATTAACCCAGCTCTTTTGCGGAGAGCCCACATCTCTTTGAGATCTAAATTTAATATAAACAATATTAAACAGGCAGGAAGAAAATAACGGCTCCCTATGGTCGTAAGAGGAGAGTTTTCTCCGTCAAAAACATTGAAAGAATTAAGCAGTCCCGGAAGGAAATAACATAGGAGCAGAGGAGGAAAGATATCGTAGAATTTTTGAATAAAGGGGTTCTTGATGCCAGAAGTATAGAAGACTAATCCTAGGATAGTCATCAAAATCCCAACAATAACGGTGTTATTTGTAATTAAAGGTTCTATAGTTTGCACGTTTTCCATGATTTTCTCTAAAACACCGTGAAAATATGCAATATTTTTGACCTTTTTTGGTTTAATTTTAAAATAAAGAGACTCATGTTAATATCTTTTTTACGCAAAATGATTTGTATCTTATGGCGTAGAAGAATGCGTTGTGAGTCCTGATAAATATTAATTATTATTGTGATAACCTTAACCTAACCCCAAAAAGAGTATATGAGTAAGATAAGAGTTTTAGTGGTTGGCTGTGGCAATATGGGGGCTTCCCATGCGAAAGCCTATCACGATATGTCGGAATTTGAAATTATAGGTCTTGTGTCCAGAGGTGATAGCAAGAACGAATTGCAGAAAAACACTGCAGTCAGACTATCCACTTTTTGATGATTATGAGAAAGCTTTGAAAGCTACAAAGCCGGATGCTGTCTGTATTTCCACCTATCCGGACACACACGAAGTATATGCTATTAAGGCTTTTGAGCAAGGAGCTCATGTATTTATTGAGAAACCTTTGGCTGATACAGTAGAAGGAGCGCAGCGTGTCATAGAGGCGGCCCAAAGAGCTAATAAGAAACTTGTGGTAGGCTATATTTTAAGGCATCATCCTTCCTGGATGCGTTTTATCGAAGAAGGGAAAAAATTAGGGACGCCTTTGGTTTTTCGTATGAATCTGAACCAACAAAGCCATGGCTATATGTGGGATGTACATCGTAACTTAATGAAAAGTTTAAGTCCTATAGTGGATTGTGGGGTTCATTATATTGATGTAATGTGTCAGATGACGGATGCTAGGCCTGTGGCAGTAAGTGCTATAGGAGCTAGACTTACAGAGGATATCCCACATGATAATTATAATTATGGACAACTACAGATACGTTTTGATGATGGCAGTGTGGGATGGTATGAAGCAGGATGGGGTCCTATGGTGAGTCAAACGGCATTCTTCGTAAAAGACGTCTTTGGACCTAGAGGATCTGTTTCCATCATAGCGCAGAGCGCCTCCAAAGATGGTGCGTCAGATTCCGTAGAGTCCCACACCAAGACTGAGTCTATCCGTGTACATCATGCCGATATCGACGCACATAACAATTTTGTAAAAGAAGATGAATGGATTAACCTTGAAGATGAACCCGATCATCAGGAACTTTGCAACAGAGAACAACGCTTTTTCTATGATGCCATCATCCACGACAGAGACCTTACAAAGTCCATGCAAGATGCACTCAACAGCCTGCGTATAGCGATGGCTTGCGATGAAAGTGTTAAAACCGGAAAAATTATCTCTTTATAAACGAGTAAGAGCCGATAAAGTTATCGGCTCTTGCTTTATTAAGACTATGGAATGTTCAGGTATTTATGAGTTTGCAAAGAAATATTCCATTTCGGGTTTTCTTTGACATATTCTATTATTAAAGGCGTAATTTCTGACGCCTTGGACCATTCAGGCTGAAGGTAAAGTTTACAGTCTGGACCTACAAGCTTGGCATGGTCTTCAGCCCATTTGAAATCGCTTTTGTTGAATACAATAACTTTGAGCTCCCCCGCTACTTTAAGGATTTCTGGTCTTGGCGCTTTGAATTTTTTTGGCGAAAGAACAAATCCAATCCCATGTACCCGAAAGAGGATAGGCCCCGGAAGTTTCTATATGCGTTTTTATTCCTTGATTTTTTAACTGCTGTGTTAAATAGTCATAGATTATAGATAAGGGGTTCACCTCCGGTCACCACTACCGTCTTAGCGGGATAAATAGATGCATTTTCCACTATTCTGTCTGCCGCTGTCAGTGGATGAAGCTCTGCATCCCAACTTTCTTTGACGTCACACCAATGGCAACCGATATCACATCCTCCCAATCGAATAAAATATGCTGCTTTTCCGGTATGATATCCTTCTCCCTGTAAGGTGATAAAACTCCTCCATCAGAGGCAATAGTGTTCCGTCTTCTGGTACTTGATGTGACATTTAAAATTATTTTGCGTGCAAAGTTACGGATAATAATATTAATTTCATGTCATTAAATGGATTGCAGCCAATTATAAACGGAAGGAGTAGAGGCTATATAAAGCGCCACAAAATACGTATATTTATAATAACTGACTAATTACTAACCCGGGATGAACTGGAAGGTAAAGGTTCTCTTCATTATACTATCTCTATTATGTGGTTTACGAACTACATTATGGGCGGATGGATCAAAAGATCTTTATCCTCGAGGAGTACGCGGTACCAGAGCCATGCTCGAACCCCATATTCTTAATCAAGCCAATTCCAATGCTGCGCGCTTCTATAACCATGCGCGTCACTTTGTTTACGCCAAAATGAACGAAACCATTGCTGTTGCGTCTAGTGCTATGGGAGTTGGCGCTGGTGGCATACGCATCATGAGCCAACAGGTGTTACCACAGAATATTTCGGTCCTTTGGGTAGAATAGTAGGTAGTGGAGGCCTAACAAATCGGGAAGCTGAGCTTGCTGGTCCTAGGGCAGGCTATACACCTTATGAGTTTGCAGTGAATGAAGAGGGTATCTGGACAGTAGAATTTATCAGTCCGGTGAATAATACGGGAGGCAACTTTTCTCCTACGTTGGTAGCTGCGGACGACGAGTGGGCACAAAGTGCGAACTCCAATTTTATAAGTGCTTGGGATATTTCTGTACGTAATGCCTCCGATACAGAATGGATTTCAGGACGAGTATATACAAATGTACTGAACCTTTATATGAACGGAGGGTTGATGAATAGTGAGGATTACGGATTTTTCGGGGTGAATTATGTGTTGACGAGAGACGGAAATCTTTACAAAGTTGACGGAAATGGTTTTATAGGACTTCGGTTTACTTATTTTGTCAATAATTCCGGATTTCTTGACGATAATGGTAATCCAAGTTATAAAAGTTCAAGTGCAGGTTATGGCGCTAGGATTCACAATCCTAATGATCCGGATGTCAATTCGCAATATGTAACACATAAGATGTTTTATGCTTTGCCGAGCATAGACTTGCCTAGCAGCGGAGTCGGTTTTTTCGGCGAAACATGGCTGCTAAGGGATCCTCTTACCGCGACTGTAAGTAATATTCGAATAGGATCCTCTGAAAATACTATTCAGCATGTAAATACTAAAGGAATGTTTATACATTTTGAAACTAATTATGCGGGAAGGTATAGGGTCAATATTAAGAGTAAGAGTCCTACCTTTAATTTCCCTCCTAAGGACATTATTGTCTATGCTGAAATGGGAGATAATAAAGTGTTTTGGGATGGATTGGACGGAGAAGGGAAGTATCTCCCTATAGGTAAATATGATATAGACGTTACTGTTGCAATGATAGAAGGAGAAGTCCATTTTCCATATTTCGATATGGAAATCAATCCGCGTGGTCTTTTGCTATATCGTATAGATAGAGCAGGAGCAACGATAGGTCCTGCTACCATATATTGGGATGACAGTAAAATCCCTTTGGGTCCTAATGTAGAAGAACACTCCAACCCGCTGGTCAATCTTTCCGGAATTCCTAGTAATGTGAATGGACACCGTTGGGGAACGTACAGTGTCACTACACCCGCAACCAATCAGAATATTAACAACAACTTTTATACGGGGGCTAATAGCTTTGGAAACAATATGGCTATGGACACGTGGTCCTATGCGGTGCAAATAGAAGAAAAGATGGAGAAAGAGATTGTAGTGGAAATAGCCGATCTGGAGACAGTAAGCATTGAGGCTAATAGGGACACTATCGAACTTAATGAACAAGTTGAATATAAGGTTATAGTAAAAAACAATGGTCCTTCACATGCCCTAGGTAACCGATATGAATTTGATCTTCCCCAAGGATTTTTTATAGATAATGTAACTTACCAAACCAATGGATGTGCGGTAATAACATCTCAACAGCTTAATCAGCATTCGCTTCGAACAATAATGGATATAGACAATGGCTGTGAGGTGATTCTTACCATAACAGCACACGCCAACAATGTGCCGGATGAGACCTATGGATATGTTCGTGCCTTGGCAGGTATGGTTCGGCCTCCAGGATATATAGATCCGGATGCTACTTCTTCTGATATTACTATTGATAGACCTTTATCTGCTCAGGAAGAATGTGCTCCTACGGAATGTAATAACATCAAAATTCATGACGAAGTGTTTTTGTTGGAACCATACAATGAAAGAGGAAAGATTGCTTTGTTGAAAACCGCTAACCATATTGACCGAAACGGCTCCGGCTTTCAGGAGGAAGGAGAAGAAATTGAGTATGTTTTTACGATTAGGAATACTGGTTTGGTGGCGGTAAAAGATTTTCAGCTAACGGATAGTCTTCTAAATGTTTTTGCAGATGACGTGAATGTTACCCTCTTGCCAGAGGAAGAATACTCCTTTTCAAGACGCTATACCATAAGAAAGTCCGATATAGAGCGTGGATATGTCTTGAATCAGGCGTTGGTGATAGGAAAGAACCCTCGAGGGTTTGATGTGAAAGACTTGTCCGGCACATCCTTCGATAATAACAACATTACAAGAATAGATATCGCACCTGCACCTTATTTTCGCTTAAGACTGAGTGTGACAAATACAGGCACAGGCGAGAATAATCAATTTACCATAGGAGATACCATACGTTTTGAATATACCGTTAAACATGAGGGAGTAGTTTCTATTCAGCAGCTCAGGGTGCAACATGATTTAGTAATGTCAGATCCGGTAGTAACTTATGATTTTACTTTACAAAATAGGGATTTATGCTTTAATTCACAGTATGTTATAACAGAAGAAGACATTCAGAGGGGGGCTATTGTTACATCAGCATCCTTATGGGGCAGGGACACTAAATATGGAAATGAACTGAGAGATTTATCCGGATTGACATTTGAAGATGACCAGAGCCTAGTTATCCCATTAGCGACAGCGCCTACGGCCGTAGCCGATCGGATTGCTTTGTATCAGGGACAGGAAAAAGAACTTAACATTTTAGATAATGACCGTAAAGGATCCAGTGAGTGGAACTCCGGAAAAATTGAGATTATCGAAGCTCCGAGTATGGGTAATGTTCGGGTGGAAGGAATAAAAGTATTTTACAAACAGCATGACAACTTTGAGTCGGGAGAAGATTATTTCACCTATCGTATCGTGGATAACAGTCGGTTGGCAAGTAATGCTGTTAGGGTGGATCTCACGATTCTGAAGACCTCACCTCAAGCCGTAGATGATTATTTTGTGCAGCCTTACAATGGTAAGATTCAACTTTCTGTGACGAGAAATGATTTTGTGGAATATTCGGAAATTGATGAGGAAAGTGTGAGAATCATCAGCAATCCTTCCCACGGTAGTTTGAGATATCAGGGTAATGGTATCTTCATCTATGAATCCGAAAAGACGTTCTCGGGAATAGATCAATTTACCTATATTGTACGTGATAAAAATGGCAACTGGTCTGAGGAAGCTACTGTACAGATAGAGGTAGCAGGTCTTGTGTTGCCAAACGTCATCACACCCAATGGTGACGGCTATAACGATACATTCGAAATCATAGGGTTATACAAATATGATAGATGTGAGTTCCAAGTGTTTGATCGTTTCAAAAATGTAATCTATAGTAATGACAATTACAAAAATGATTGGGTGGTACAGCCTAATGTAACTGATGGTACTTACTTCTATCTGGTAAGACTGTGGGACAAAGAAAAGAAACCTACCGTTATAAAGGGACATGTCCTCATCACGCGGGAAAAGCTGCGGTAGCCTTTTAATCATGCCATTCTTCGCGCCCTAAAATTTTTTTATTCTCGTAATGTATGATTTCTTCCTCTGTAATAGGAGTGGAGAGGGTAAGGCTTTTCAGATTGGGCTGTCCTGCATCTACCCAGGCGCTAAACCAATAGGAAGCCACATAAAAGATAGAAGAGCGGAAGCGACGTTCTACCATACCGTTCAGCGCAGCGTGATATTTTTCTGCATAATAATCCGAATAGGTATATACAAGCTGCTTGTTACGCTCGACATATGATTTAATGTCCGCCGCCTTCATGGTTTGGGAAAGTTCCTTTTCTATCATTAAGACGGAATCCACAAGGCTGTTGCTTTCCCGAACGATTCTCCATGCGGTTTCCAGTGGATTGTTTATGTATCGTGCAGGACCTATAAATAGATCGTACTGTTCCATAAACATCTCTGGAAGGCGTGTTTCCCATAGGGCATGTATTCCTACTTGATTGGTAAACTGCCCATTATAGTTACTTGTCGTATGTAAAGGTACGTGGGCATCGGCGATATAATGTCCTAAATCCGCACTATGACGTATTATCTTCGCTACATCATTATTCTTGAATGCTTCAACAAGACTATTGTAGGAACGATATATCTGCCAAGGGACAATGCCTTTGGCTATTAAAGCGCGTTCGGTGAACTTCTCTTGCGCCTGAGACCAATGAATAGGAATAGAGTCTATGTTCTCATAGGTATCCAAGTCGATGAAATGTCTTGGACTTTCAGCCGTATCAATGTAGCAGCGCTTGTCAGCATCTACGGCCTTGTTGGTAATCTGACTGATATAGGACTTATAAAAAATGGCCATTTCTGCAGGTAGGAGAAAGACTGCAGTTTCATTGATTTTCTTGTGAGGATTAAAGCCCCAGCTACAAAGGCTCATTAACGCTACAAACAACCCTAATCGGATGATGTTCATAACTAGTTAATTGGTTCTTTCAAATTAAGAAAAAGTCAACAAATTTTAATATTGTTTTGAATTAAAAATTTTATGTACTAAAATTATGTAATTTCGATACGGAGATTAGCGAAGCTGATGAAGATTCTATACGCAATTCAAGGAACCGGCAATGGGCATTTGTGTAGGGCTATGGACATAATTCCATGCTTCAGGCCTTCGGAGAGGTAGATGTGTTGATAAGCGGAATACAGGCGGATATTATCTTACCTTTCGATATCAAATACCGATTGCACGGCTTAAGCTTCATCTTTGGTAAGTCTGGAGGTGTGGACATCTGGAAAACCTTTATGAGCTCCACCGTACGTCAGGTCATCCGCGAAATAAACTCCGTTCCGGTAGAAAATTACGATTTGATTATTAATGATTTTGAACCTATAACAGCATGGGCTTGCCATACTAAAGACATTCCCTGTATAGGTTTGAGTCATCAGATAGGAGTGATGCACCCTAGTGCCCCTAAGCCGGAGGAGACGGATATGATGGGAAAATTTATCATGAAAAACTATGCACCTGTTTCGTATGCCTATGGCTTCCATTTCAAAGAATACCATTCTTCCATTTATACTCCTGTTATTAGAAAAGCAATCCGCGAGATAGAGCCTACCAATAATGGACATTATACGGTTTACCTTCCTTCTTATGACGATGCACATCTAATAAAGCATCTGACAAAGTTTGTCGATGTACAATGGGATGTCTTTTCCAAGCATAATTCCAAACCCTTTCGTTATAAAAATGTTAAAATACAGCCCATCAACAGTGACCTCTTTATCAAGAGTATGGCTTCTTCATCAGGGGTACTGTGTGGTGCAGGCTTCGAAACACCTGCCGAAGCTTTGTATCTAGGGAAAAAGATTCTTGCTATTCCTATGAAAAACCAATATGAGCAACATTTGAATGCAGCAGCATTGATAGATCTCGGGGTGCCGGTGATAAAAAGTCTGAAGAAAAAGTATGAATACGATATAGAGTTATGGTTGAATAGCGATAAGGTGGTGCAGGTAAATTATCCTAACAACACCATGCAAATCATAGAGACCATAGTCAACAGACATAAATAACATTTTTAATTATCAACTTATGCATTACAATAGATTGGGAAACTCCGAACTAAATATCTCGCAGATCGCGTTAGGATGCATGTCGTTGAAATCAGACTCTGCTGAATGTTCTTGTATCATTGAGGCAGCCTATGACTGTGGAATAAATTACTTTGACACGGCAGATCTATATGATTTTGGGGAAAACGAGGTCTTATTGGGTAAAGCCTTGAAGAAGTTTCGTGACAAGGTATATATAGCTACAAAAGTCGGTAACAGATGGAAAGAAGATAGGTCAGGATGGACCTGGGATGTGTCTGCGAAATATATTTTTGATGCTGTGGACGCATCTTTAAAACGACTGCAAACGGACTATATTGACGTCTATCAAATACATGGTGGTACGAAGGAAGATAATTTTGAAGAAGTGTTGGACACGTTAGAAACATTAAAAGCACAAGGAAAAATCCGCTATTATGGCATTTCTTCTATCCGTCCTAATGTTTTTCTTCGCTTTACCGAACAATCCAATATTATATCAAATATGATGCAGTACAGTATGTTGGATACTCGCCCTGAAAAATATTTCGATAGATTTAAAGACAAGATTTCGGTTTTAGCAAGAGGGGCTTATGCTCAGGGTGTTTTGTTAGGAAAAGCTAAAGACTCCTACCTTTCCCATTCTTCCACCAATATGCAATCCATTCTTACTTATTTAGAGGAGTTAGCTAGTCAATATCAACTGCATAAGGAAACTATAGCTTTGGCTTATGTTCTTCGAAAAAAGGTTGTAGCCTCAAGTATAGTAGGAATTAGAACTTATGGAGCAATTTCTTGCTTTGAAGCAAAGCATCATAGAACTGGATAAGCTAAATATCGTCTTCGATGAAAGTCGTATTCCTAAGATAGATTATACGGACCATTTGACATAGAGCAATATGTAGCTGCCCTTTTCTATTTAGAGAAGGCATAGCTTCGAAAAAGGAAAATCAGTTTTAGTGGTTGTCAACCTTATTGGGATTGGGAGGAAGAGGGCTTTTGTCTTTTGCAGGCCTTTTGCCTGTATCACTTTCCACTTTCGTGTTGGGCTGTCTTGTTTTTTTTAAATTCATTTTTTCCGCTCTTCTTTTTGGGTATTTCTTTTCGTGTGTCTTTCATGGCTGTAATTTTTTAACAGAACAACTGAATGACGAAAGGGTTCAAAAAAAATCCTCCTACACTTTATGGTGCAGGAGGATTCCAAATATTACGATTTGTCCAACTTATTTCTTATTGGCTTCACACCATTTCCTAGCATTGATAAAAGCTTCTAACCATGGTGTTACTTCATCTTTTCTTCCAGCAGGGTAATAAGCCCAATTCCATTGGAATATAGAACGTTCGATATGTGGCATCGTTACCAGATGACGTCCTGTTGCGTCGCACATCATCGCTGTATTGAAGTCCGAACCGTTTGGATTATGAGGATATTGCTCATAAGCGTACTTAGCTACGATATTGTATCGGTCTTCACTGTATGGAAGCTTGAATTTACCTTCCCCATGCGATATCCAGACTCCTAAGGTAGATCCCGCCAATGAACTTAACATCACAGAGTTATTTTCTTGGATTTTCACCGACACGAAATTGGATTCGTGCTTACCAGAGGTGTTGTGATGCATTTTGCCATGTACTTCGTGATCCGGATTGATTAATTCCAGTTCCATGAAAAGCTGACATCCGTTACATATACCTATAGAAAGGGTATCCGGACGGGCAAAGAAATTCTCTAATGCTTTTTTGGCTTTTTCGTTGTATAGGAAAGCGCCGGCCCAACCTTTTGCAGAGCCCAATACGTCTGAGTTGGAGAAGCCTCCCACAGCTCCGATAAACTGAATATCTTCCAATGTTTCACGACCGGAAATCAGGTCGGTCATATGTACATCCTTAACGTCAAATCCTGCCAGATACATGGCGTTGGCCATCTCACGTTCGGAGTTTGAACCCTTCTCACGGATAATAGCGGCCTTAGGTCTTACATGAGGACGTGCCGGTTTTTTACCGTCAAATTGAGAAGGGAAGGAGAAGGATAGAGGTTGGTTTTTGTAGTTTTTGTAACGCTCCTCGGCCATTCCATTTTTCGACTGTTTCTGATCCAAAAGATACGATGTCTTATACCAGATGTCTCGTGTTTGCACCACATCGAAAGAGAAGGTGTCAGCATGGTTTTTGAAAGAAACAGTAGTGCCTTCTACGGCAGTACCTATCTTCACCGCTACTACACCGGACTGTGCTAATGCTGCTTCAAAAGCGTTGTCGTCTTTCGCTTGCAGGACTACGGCAATGTTTTCGTTGAATAAAGCTTTTACGGTATCATGCTCCCCAAGACCTGACAAGTCGTAATTAGCAGCCAGATTTACGTCGGCGAATGTCATTTCCAATAGGGTGGTGATAAGACCGCCAGAACCCACATCATGTCCTGCCACAACCTGATCATTCAGAATCAGTTCCTGAATGACGTTGAAAGCCTTTTTGAAATATGCAGCATCTTTGATGGTTGGTACTTCTTTACCTATTCTATTCAGGATTTGAGCGAAAGAAGAACCTCCCAATTTAAAGTTGTCTTTTGATAAGTTGATATAGTAAATCGATCCGGCATTTTTAGACAGTACCGGTTCTACCACTTTGTTAATGTCTATACAGTTTGCTGCTGCTGAGATGATTAATGTTCCTGGAGCAATTACGTCCTGACCGTTAGGATATTTCTGCTTCATGGATAGGGAGTCCTTCCCTGTAGGGATATTGATTCCCAACTCAATAGCGAAATCAGAACAAGCTTTCACGGCTTTGTAAAGGCGTGCATCTTCTCCTTCGTTGTTACAAGGCCACATCCAGTTTGCTGATAGAGACACTCCTGACAGTCCGTTTTTCACCGGAGCAAAGACGATATTAGATAGGGCTTCAGCAATAGCAGTTCTGCTTGCCGCCTCAGGATCTACTATGGCTGCTACAGGAGTATGCCCTACAGATGTCGCGATACCTTCTTTATTTTTGAAGTCTAAGGCCATCACGCCTACATTGTTAAGAGGCAGCTGTAAAGGTCCGGCACATTGTTGTTTAGCTACACGACCTCCCACACAGCGGTCCACCTTATTGGTCAACCAATCTTTACATGCTACGGCTTCCAGCTGTAGGACTTGTTCGAGGTAGGATGGAATCTTGCTCTCTTCGTATTCAACATCTGCATATTGACGGGCTACGGTTTTGTCTTTCATGTACGTCTTCGGTGAAGAACCGAAGAAGTCTGCCAAGTCATAATCCATAGGCTTTTCTCCCGTAGTCTTAGATACGAAAGTGAAGCGATGGTCGCCGGTGACGTCACCGACGGTGTACATAGGAGCTCGTTCACGGTCAGCCACCCGTTGTAAGGTTTCAATATCCTTTTCGGCAATTACCAATCCCATACGTTCTTGAGATTCGTTGCCGATGATTTCTTTTGCTGAAAGGGTAGGGTCTCCTACAGGTAGTTTATCCATATCGATGCAGCCACCTGTTTCTTCCACCAGCTCAGACAGACAGTTCAGGTGTCCACCGGCACCATGGTCGTGAATGGAGACGATAGGGTTGTGATCCGATTCCACCAAAGCACGGATAGCATTGGCAGCACGTTTCTGCATTTCAGGGTTAGAGCGCTGTATAGCGTTCAACTCTATGCCGGAGCCGAAGGCCCCGGTGTCTGCTGAAGATACGGCAGCACCCCCCATGCCGATACGGTAGTTTTCCCCTCCCAAGATTACAATTTTGTCTCCCGGTTTAGGTGTTAATTTTTTTGCTTGATCTTTTTTGCCGTAGCCCACACCACCGGCAAGCATGATAACTTTATCATATCCCAACTTGCGTCCTTGCTCCTCATGCTCGAAGGTCAATACCGATCCGGCGATTAGAGGCTGGCCAAATTTGTTGCCGAAGTCTGAAGCGCCGTTTGACGCTTTGATAAGGATATCCATCGGTGTTTGATAAAGCCAAGGACGCTCTTCCATGCCCTTTTCCCATGGGCGGTCTTCCATAAGACGCGAATAGGCTGTCATATAGATCGCCGTACCTGCAAGAGGGATGGCGCCCTGACCACCAGCTAGACGGTCACGGATTTCACCTCCCGAACCGGTAGCGGCACCGGAAAAGGTTCCACCGTGGTCGGGAAGTTATGGGTCTCGGCCTTAAGCGACAAAACAGATTCGAAATCCTTCTCTGCGTAGAAGTCCGGTTTGTCTGCCGACTTAGGGGCAAACTGCGTTACAGTAGGACCTTGTATGAAGGCAACATTATCTTTATATGCAGAAACAATCTCATTAGGATTGGTTTCTGAGGTTTTCTTGATCAGCTTGAATAAAGAAGTAGGCTGCTCTTCACCATCGATGATGAAGGTACCGTTAAATATCTTGTGGCGGCAGTGTTCGGAGTTGGCTTGTGAAAACGCAAATACTTCAGAGTCGGTCAGTTTACGACCTAGCTTCTTAGATAGATTGTTCAGGTAATCTATTTCTTCAGCACTTAGTGCTAATCCTTCCGATTTATTATAAGCATCAATATCATCAATTTCCTTTATAGGTTCGGGAGTGATATTGATGGTATACATCTCTTGAGTCAGCGCAGCATATTTCTGCGAAATCATAGGGTCATAATCTTCGAAGTCTTCGGACACAGGATGAAATTCTTCGATACGAATCAATCCTTTAATCCCCATATTTTGTGTGATTTCCACGGCGTTGGTACTCCATGGAGTAATCATGGCAGCACGTGGTCCTACAAAATAACGGTTGATGGTTTGTTGTTCAAGTTTTTTGGCGTTTCCAAAGAGCCAATTTAGTTTACTAATGTCTTCTTGTGATAAAGAGTCAACACTTTGAA
Organism: Sphingobacterium sp. T2; assembly: GCF_000814685.1. Lineage (GTDB taxonomy): Bacteria > Bacteroidota > Bacteroidia > Sphingobacteriales > Sphingobacteriaceae > Sphingobacterium > Sphingobacterium thermophilum. The sequence goes on along the minus strand of NZ_JXAC01000044.1, from coordinate 13,729 downwards.
CAGCGTAAACGATGTTCGATGGGTTCTCAAAGAAATGAATCATTATTTATGTTAGTTTTGAACGTTCTTCAATTTAAAGCACAAATTTAGGGAATATTTTTCACAATAATCTGATAGGAAAATAAGGATGTGAATAAATAAGAGTTTTCAACAAATTGTATTTTCTGACATTAAAATCTTATGCAAAAAGGTAAAAATCCTATCTTTGTGTCTTAAAAAAAAATATAAAATGAAAATTTCTTACAATTGGCTTAGGAATTATTTAAATATAGATAAAACCCCGGAAGAACTGTCTTTAATACTCACAGATATAGGTTTGGAGGTAGAAGCGGTAGAAAAAGTGGAGTCTATCCCTGGAGGATTGGAAGGATTAGTGGTAGGGGAAGTGTTGAGTGCAGAACAACATCCTAACGCTGATAAACTTAAAATTACCAAAGTGAATATCGGTGGTGAAGAGCCATTGAATATTGTCTGTGGAGCTCCTAACTGCCGTGCCGGATTAAAGGTTATCGTAGCTCCTGTAGGTACAGTTTGTCATCCTACTGCGGGAGAACCTTTTAAAATCAACAAATCTAAAATCCGTGGAGAGGTGTCGGAAGGTATGCTCTGTGGTGAGGATGAAATTGGTTTAGGAACTTCTCATGCGGGTATAGTAGAACTTCCACAGGGTGCGCAGATTGGCACTTTAGTACGTGACTACTATCAAATAAAGGATGACTATTGTTTTGAAATAGGATTGACACCTAACCGTGCCGATGCCGCATCACACTTGGGGGTAGCACGTGACCTTGCTGCTTATTTTCGCGGTACCTACCAGCTTCCTAATGTAGATGCTTTTGTAGCAGGAGACAGCGTACAAACGCAAGTGGTGGTGGAAGATGGCGAGTCATGTCCTCGCTATTCAGGTATTAATATTTCCGGTGTTAAAGTTGCCGAGTCTCCGGACTGGCTGAAAGAAAAGTTGGCAGCCATAGGTATCCGTTCGATCAACAATATTGTCGATATCACCAATTATGTGTTGCATGATTTAGGTCAACCTTTACATGCGTTTGATGCTGCTAAAATTTCTGGTAATAAGGTGGTTGTGCGTAAGGCTAAAGAAGGAGAGCTCTTCGTGACGCTAGATGGGGTAGAGCGTAAGCTTTCTGCTGAAGATTTAGTTATTGCTGACGCGGAGAAAGCTATGTGTATTGCTGGGGTGTTTGGCGGAGAATATTCTGGAGTTTCGGAAACTACTACCGATATTTTCTTAGAGTCGGCCTACTTTAATCCTGTCAGCGTTCGTAAGACTTCAAAACGTCATGGCCTGAAAACGGATTCTTCGTTCCGCTTCGAAAGAGGGACAGATCCTAATATCACTGTTTATGCATTGAAGCGCGCTGCTTTATTGATTCAAGAGATTGCAGGAGGGAAGGTTACTTCAGCCATAACAGATATTTATCCAAAGCCTGTGGATGCCTTCAAATTCGATGTAAACTATCGCAACGTTCAACGTCTTATTGGAAAAGATATCCCGGCAGAGGAAATTAAAGAAATCATCCAAGCTTTGGGAATAAAGATTGCCAAAGAGACGGAAGAAGGACTTTCGGTAGAAGTACCTCCATACAAGGTAGATGTAACTCGCGAGGTAGACGTTATCGAAGAGGTTCTTCGTATCTATGGGTACAACAACATAGAATTGAAGTCTCAGATTTTGGCTTCGCTAAATACCCAAGAGAAGCCGGACAAAGAAGCCGTGCTGAACCAGATTGCGGACTTGCTGATCGCTAATGGTTACAGAGAGATTTTGTCCAATTCGTTGACAAAATTGGCATATGCCGATGATGAAGCTACTGCGGTGAAGCTTTTCAATCCGTTGAGCTCCGACTTGGATACGATGCGCCAAAACATCCTATTCTCGGCTCTTACGGCTATAGCATACAATCAAAAGCGCAAGCAGTCGGACTTGAAATTCTTTGAGTACGGTAAAACTTATCATCTGAAAGAAGAAGGATATGAAGAGAAGCAACATCTAGCCTTAGCTATCACAGGTAAGAAGACTACCGAAAAGTGGTACGAAAAGGTTAAGGAGGTGAACTTTTACAACCTTAAGGCGGCAGTGGATACTATCGTCAGACGCCTGAAGATAGAAAACTTACAAATCGTAGAGACTACCAGCAAAAATCTGGCATACGGGCTGGATTACATGAAGGGTCAGAAGGTGTTGGTGACGTTAGGCGCTGTTGCTGCAGAAGCCTTACACAAGGCAGACGTAGAAGGTCCTGTATATTTTGCAGATTTTGACTGGGATTTGGTGCTCAAGACTATCCGTAAAAACACTATCAAATACAAGGAAGTGTCTAAGTTCCCTGCTGTGCGTAGAGATTTGGCTTATTGGTAGACGAACAGGTTACTTTCGAGCAATTAGAAAATATAAGCTTTGAAGACCGATCGCAAGCTGTTGAAAGAGGTTAATATCTTTGACGTATATAAGGGAGACAAACTTCCGGAAGGTAAAAAGTCCTACGCGTTAAGTTTTGTCATTCAGGATGAGGAAAAAACGTTAAATGATAAACAAATTGATAGTATTATTCAAAAATTAATTATTAACTTTGAGAAGGAGATTAAAGCAGTAGTGCGCTAATCTCAAAGATTTAATTGCGATAAATAATATATGGCATCACTATCATCACAAATGAATGTTATCGTTGAGAAAACGAAAAATTTAATTCAGTTGTGTGAGGCACTTCAAGAAGAAAATGATTTGTTGAAACTGGAATTGCAGTCGGTGCAGGTAGCATTTGACACCAGCAAGGCGAAGATTCAACAGTTGGAAGAACAGATTAAGGCGATGGCTGTCGCCAAGTCGCTTGATGAGGCCAAAGATAAGGAAGCCATAAATGAAAAAATACTTGACACAAAACAAAAAATTAAACGATTTTGTGCGAGAAATAGACAGATGTATAAACTTATTGAAGTAGTTTCGTTAAGTTAAAGTGAGGTAGGGCGAGTAAGTTTATAACGTTATTAAGCTCGATAAATCATGGGAGAAATTTCCATAAAGATAAATATCGCAGATAGGGTTTATCCGTTGAGGATAACAGCAGAGGAGGAAGAGGTGATTCGATATGCTGCGAAATTGGTTAATGAAAAGATAAAGGAATTGCAAGAGAACTATGCAGTTCGTGATAAGCAAGATTTGCTGTCCATGTGTGTATTACAATATGCCACAGGGATGATTAAGGCAGAGCGTGCTTTACAGCAACAGGACACAGGTCTTGAGCAGTCTATTCACGAATTGGATACGTTACTCACGGATTTCTTTTCAAAATAAATATCGTTCTTTTAGAGCTATATAACGACGAATTTGCCGCAATTAAATTCGGGTTGTCACTATTTTAAACTTAACGCTTCAATATACAGAGCGAAAACGAAGATATAGGCCATTTTGCGTAAGCCATCTGGTCACAATCTAAAGCTCAAACTTGTGTAATCGAAGTTTAATAATACATGAGACCTGTTAATTTAATTGCGGTTTTTTTTTGCAAAAGCTATAATAATCATTATATATAAATTAAGAATATGGAGTTATCAATAACACTTTCAATTATAATTTCTCTTCTTGTCGGTATCCTGATAGGGCGATATTTGTTGCAGATGGTGTTCAAGAAGCAGGAAAGGGATGCCAACCAAAGAGCAGAAAGCATTATCAAAGAAGCCGAAAAGCAGGCCGAACATACAAAAAGACAACGACAGTTAGAAGCTAAAGAAAAGTTCTTACAGCTTAAAGCCGAGCATGAGCGTGAAATCACTCAACGCAACAATGCGTTGGCACAGAAAGAAAACTCGTTGAAGCAAAAAGAGCAGTCGCTGAACCAAAAGCTTGAAAATCTAAATCGTGAGAAGCAAGAGTTGGATAAGAAAAGCGTGAAGCTGGATCAGCTTATCGAGCTTAACGAGAAAAAAAGTGAAGAGGTTGAACAACTGAAAAGACAACATATCAGTCAGTTGGAAACCATTGCAGGACTTACTGCCGAAGAGGCAAAAGAACAACTGGTAAACTCTTTACGTGAAGAAGCCCGCTCACAGGCTATCATCCAGATTAAGGATATCGTCGATGAGGCTAAGCTTACTGCTGCCAAAGAAGCGAAAAAGGTGGTAATACAAACTATTCAACGTACAGCCACCGAATCGGCGATAGAAAATACCGTTTCGATCTTCAATATTGAGAACGATGAGATCAAAGGTAGAATTATCGGTAGAGAGGGACGTAACATACGTGCTTTGGAAGCTGCTACCGGTGTGGAGATTATCGTGGATGATACCCCTGAAGCTATTATCCTTTCGGGCTTTGACCCTGTCCGTAGAGAGATCGCCCGTCTTTCGCTGCACCGTTTGGTGACTGATGGACGTATTCACCCAGCACGTATTGAAGAGGTGGTAGCCAAGACACGTGCACAGATCGAAGAAGAAATCGTCGAAATAGGTGAGCGTACCGTTATAGACTTAGGTATACACGGTCTTCACCCAGAGCTTATCCGTATGGTGGGCCGTATGCGCTATCGTTCTTCATACGGACAGAATTTATTACAGCACTCTCGCGAGGTGGCTAACTTTGCGGCGACGATGGCTGCCGAATTGGGATTGAATGTCAAGCATGCAAAACGTGCTGGACTGCTACACGATATAGGTAAAGTTCCTGATGACAATCCTGATCTGCCACACGCAATCTTGGGTATGCAGCTGGCTGAGAAATATAAAGAACATCCAGACGTATGTAACGCTATCGGTGCTCACCACGATGAGATAGAGATGACATCCTTGATTTCGCCTATCGTTCAGGCTTGTGACGCCATTTCTGGCGCTCGTCCAGGAGCTCGTCGTGAGGTAGTAGAAAGCTATATCAAGCGTCTGAAGGAGCTTGAAGAACTTGCGCTATCGTATCCTGGCGTTGAGAAAACTTTTGCGATACAAGCGGGACGTGAGCTTCGTGTGGTGGTAGAAAGTGAGAAAGTTTCGGATGCTCAGGCAGAAATCTTAGCTGCCGACATTTCAAACAGAATTCAAACTGAAATGACTTATCCGGGACAAATCAAAGTTACTGTAATTCGCGAGACGCGTTCGGTAGCTTACGCTAAATAAGAAGAGAAATTATAGCAAGCATAAAAGCCGACTTATAGTAAGTCGGCTTTTTTTTCATTTTTTTCTTGCAATAGTGTATAAAATACACTATCTTTGTGCCATCATAATTTAGGTTTATAATTGGTTAGTAAGAAAGGTTTTCATTCTCCCCGTTTGAAAACCTTTTTTCTTTTTATCGAGAGTGTAAGATATTTCTTCTAAAGTTTTCACGTCATCCTTATGTATTTCCGTTTTTACCACACGAGCTATTTCTTTGTCGTCCTTATAAAATACATAATCTCCGACTATATATTTACATCTAATTTCGGATAGCACCCAGCTTTTTTTTGAAAATACGGAATTATAGAGGTTCAGCTGTCCTTTTTCTATGCTTAGTCTAGGTGTTGTTAAATGGTACAATGCCACCGTTATGGAATAATAGAAGATAAAGAGTATGGGCAGGCTGCGTAGCGTTATGACCTTGTGATTTTCTAAGAAAAGAGCTATAAGCAACAGCAACATAGCCGCAGCAATACTAATCTCGCCCCCATAAAAGGGATTTATTTCTCCGGATAATCATAAGTTCATAATCAGCTTAATTAAAGATAATTATTTCTTATGATATGTAGGAAAGTTTTATTGGCAATTTTTTAAATTTTCTATGACTTCATCATGCGTATATGCAGAATCGGCCTTACCAAAATGAGTGGTGACATAGGTGAGGATATAAGCTATGTCGACATCGGTAAGTTGGGCATTAGCCGGCATCTGCTGATTATATGTTTCGCCGTTAACTTGGATTTCTCCGGAAAGGCCATGTTTGACGATACAAGCCAGCTGGCTTCTGTTTTTTTGAAGGAAATCGTGGTCCGTGAGAGGAGGATAGAGCTTACCTAATCCTTCACCTTTTGCTCCATGACAATTTTCGCAGTGCGTTTTGTACAGTTTTTGTCCATTTACGGCATATTGTGCTGTTTTGATATCCAAGTTAGAATGACATGCTGATAGTTGGCTCATAGCTACTATCAGCATGCCTATGGAAACAAGAGAGAAAAGATATCTCATGTTATTTCTTGTATTCGGATAATAAGATTTCGATATCACTAATAAGTTTGTCCACTTCTTCGGCATTGGTGCCATCGTATACACCACGGATATGCTTATCGTGATCTATAAGTACAAGGTAACCGGAATGGTCATATCCTCCTGGCACGTTTTCATCTTCTTTGGTGAATACCAAGTATTTGTCCGAAATGCCATAGATATCGCTTTTGGAACCCGTTACAAACTGCCATTGATCATTATCAACTCCCAGTTTGGTCGCATACTCTTTTAGCACATGCGGCTGGTCATGTTTGAAATCTATACTATGCGATAAGAATGATATTCCTTTGTTGCCTTTATATTTCTGGTAAGCTTTGAGAAGATTACGCTGCATAGTAGGGCAAATGCTTGGACAGTGTGTAAAGAAAAAATTGGCAACATAAATTTTGTTGTCAAAATCTTTGTGGGTGATGATCACACTATCCTGATTCAAGAATTGGAATTCCGGAATTTTAGGTATATATAGTGTCTATCACTTTTTTACCATCCACAACTTTTTCTACGATATCTTTATCACCTATGATAGGTAACTTTTTGGTATTGGATTGGCAGGCGGATAGGGCTATTACACTACTTATGGCGAAGGTAAATAAGATATTTTTCAACATGTTCATAATTATAAATTACCCAATTTGTTGTTGCTCTCTAAGGAAACATCTTTCAAATTGTTTTTTCATTTGCTTTGATCTTTTCGACTTTCGGCTTTTTGGTAAGCTACATCAGTGCTGTCCGGAGCGTAGTCACGCATCCAAGTCATCATGTTGTCTGTTGCTGCTTCCAGATTTTGCTTTAAGGCAGTAAGGTCTGCTTTGATAACATTGGTGTCAATATCTTTCTTTGCTTTTGCAAGGCTGTCCAAGTTACCGAGGATATTGTCAATTTTCAATACAGTTCTGTCGAAATGTGCTATCTGAGGCATGATCTCATCATGGATTTTGATAGCCTCTTCTGCTAGCTGTTGGGGTTGTACGGCTTCTTTTGTTGCCGACTGCTGGCAAGCAGCAAATAATGTCAGTCCAGCAAGCGCGCATAAATAAAATACCTTTTTCATATCATCTATATTTTAAGTCGGTTTTATTTAGTTTTTCATCTATGGATTTCAATGTACTAAAATCGAAATTCAAATCCCTGATATATACTTCATTTTCACATACAGCACATTTTGTACCGTTCTGGTCAAAGATTTCGGTGGAAAAAGTTTTTATTACTTTACCATACTTTTGTATGAGTTGAAAAGCTTCTTCCACTTCTTGCTGATTTAATTTTATGGTGAAGGAAAGATCTGTTCTTCCGGGTTTAAGATACTCAATTTTTGCGGATTTAAGCCATGCTACGGTTTTTTTTCAGTCCTTTAGCTTTTAGGAGCTGGTCCAGCAGGACAGAATGCATAGGGTCCAAAGCGGAGAATATGGTTCCTCCGAAGAGTGTCTTGTTGGAGTTGATATTGAGAAAACTCTTAATAATTTTCACTTCAGCGCCACAAAAATCTTCATCGATTTTTTTTACCCAGATACGCTGAAAGAAAAAGGGAGGATACATCCTTAATCCCCATTTCAGAGCTGTTGGTGTCAGTTTCATCTTACAAAAGTAAGAAATAATTACCCTTCTGACGGTCAATTCATCGCAATATGTTGTTTTAAAAATAGAATTGTTTTATTTTCATCGGACAAAAATCTATTTATGAAAGGAAGCAAAAAAAATGTTGTTCTTCTCGTCCTTGTAGCCTCATTAGGTTACTTTGTCGACATTTATGATCTGATTATTTTTTCTATTGTCCGTATTCCTTCATTTAAAGACATAGGCGTTGGCGAAGAGCTCATGCGTGTCAAAGGGGAATACGTGCTGAATATGCAGATGGGGGGACTGTTGTTGGGTGGTCTTATATGGGGTGTAATAGCGGACAAATTCGGACGTATTAAGGTGCTTTTCGGCTCTATATTGATGTATTCGCTGGCGAATATCAGCAACGGTTTCGTGCAGGATGTCAACACATATGCTATGATACGTTTTATTGCAGGGATAGGTCTTGCAGGAGAGTTGGGCGCCGGTATTACATTGGTGAGTGAGAGCATGTCTAAGGACAAGAGAGGTTATGGAACCATGTTGGTGGCTGCTGTAGGGGTGCTGGGAGCTATACTGGCGTATTATGTGTCGGAATGGTTTGACTGGAGGACAGCCTACTTTGTAGGAGGAGGAATGGGCTTATTGCTTCTTTTGATGCGTATGGGTACTTTCGAATCAGGCATGTTTGCTGAGTCGGCAAGTCAACAGCACATACAGAAGGGAAGTCTTAAACTTTTATTTGCTGATAGAAAGCGTGTCGTGCGTTATATCTACTGTCTTTGTATAGGTCTCCCGATTTGGTTTGTTGTAGGGGTCTTGGTAACCCAAAGCCCCGAAATAGGAAAAGCGCTACAGGCACCGCAGGTTCTAAGCGCCGGAAAAGGCGTTATGTTTACGTATTTAGGGATTTCTTTGGGGGATATCTTTGCGGGAATGCTAGCACAGTGGCTTAAGTCGCGAAGAAAGGTTGTCTTTATTTTTCAATTAATGATTATTGCTACCTCGGTGTGGTATTTAAATAGTTACGGCATTACGGAAACTAAGTTTTTATGGTTGGCCTTTCTGATGGGGTTTGGTGTAGGCTATTGGGCGACCTTTGTTACTATAGCAGCCGAACAGTTCGGCACCAACCTGCGTGCTACGGTGGCTACTACGGCTCCTAATTTTGTGCGAGGAGCATTGATACCTTCTACGATGCTATATGGTCTTTTAGTCAATCAGATGGGGATAATCATGGCTGCCATGGTCACTTTGTTACTATTGAGCGCCATAGCAATCTTTGCATTGACGCAGTTGAAGGAAAGTTTTGATAAGGACCTTAATTATTTTGAAGAATAACTGTCTTTAACGGTCAGGACACTTTTTGCAGCGCTTTCCTTTTTTATATTTTTTGCAGCACTTTTTGAATACACAACAAGAAAAATCAGCAAAAGGATTCAAGCCTTTTGCTGATTCTATATCATTCATCTTTGTATCTTGCTCTAACTCCAACGGATATTTCATGACACAAAGATAGTTATTTAGAATGATTATAAATTATTTTGGAATAATTTTTCTTTGACTTCCTGCGAGATAAGTGCTGTAGCGTCGTGAATAAGTTTCGGATCATCCGTATTGTTGATGATGACTTTGTCGGTAGATTCCTTAAAAGGCAGTAAATAAGTGTTGTAAGCCGGAACTACATGTTCTTTCCACTTATACATCACGTCATCGTGATCGTATCCGCGTTCTAATAAATCTCTTTTCAATCTTCTTGCTAAGGCAACTTCTTCATCAGCATCGAGAAATATTCTGTAATCCAACAGTTCGTTGACCTCTTCGTAATAAAAGATAAAAAGTCCTTCTACGATAAGGATAGGAGCTGGTTTTATTTCCAGCATTTTAGGTTTGATGTTAGGGTTGTTGAAGGTATATTCTTCTTTAAATACGGTTTTGCCATCAAACAGATCTTTGATATCTCTGTAGAAGGCCTTACGGTCTATGGCCGTAGGCAAGTCAAAATTATATAGTCTGTTTTCTTCTTTTGTTTTCGTATTCGCAGGAATATAGTAATCGTCCTGCGATATGAGAGTGATTTCGTCGTGTTTAAAATGATTTAAAAAACTCCTTAGAAAGAATGTCTTTCCGGACCCACTGCTTCCTGCGATACCAATGACGTAAGGTTTGTTCATCTTTTGTTACTAATTTATATTCAAAGGAGCTCCGTAAGTGATTTCTATCTGAAATCTTTTGTCCAAGATGCCGATAGATGAGGCTACGGATTTGGAGATGATGACGATAGCTCCGTGTGTTTCGTGATTATCAGTAAATTTTCCTACCACCTTTGCAAAGGTAACACTTCTATTCATAGGATTGGTAATTTTCAATATAGTTCCTACAGGAGCTGTCTTATGAAGGGCTAAACTGGTGTGTTCGTCGTTCTCTAGGTCTTCCATCCATACGCCGATACCTTTTTCGCGTGTTTCACGGATGCCATATTTGTTGGTTCGCACTGCGAACTCCTCAGCTGTTTCGTTCTCCCCTTGAGTGCTTTCAATGACCGGTGGGATAGGGATTACCGGTGCCGGCTTCGGTAAACTTTTATTCGGGATTTTCAAAATCTGTCCTTCTCGGACATTGTTGTTGGTCATATTATTGACTTTCTTGATATCCTCTACCGAGATGGAGAACCGTCTGGATATGGCGTATAATGTTTCGTTTTTTCCAACCTTATATTCGGTGATATCCTCGGGATTTAGGATTACTTGTTCATCCTTTTTCGAAGTAACGTTAGATCTGTTATCGGCAATTAAGGCATTACCTCTAGGGATGCGTACCGTATCGCCAACACGTAGATTTTTTTTATTGTTGGCTTCCATGATATCCTTGACCGCTACCCCGTATATGCGGCTTAGTTGATAATAAGTTTCTTTGGGGGCCAGCTTATGGATAACATAACTTTTGCCATTAACAGTTTCTGTTCCGATGGAATCCGGAGCGCTGGCTATGATAATATTATGGTCTAGTTCTGCCGCTTTTGCTGGCGACGTAGCACTTAATGTCAATCCGAAAAAAAATAAAAAAGAAAGCTTCTGATACGATTTAATAATACTTTTCTGCTCCATATCTTACAATTATACTAAATACGTGCTAATTTTCATTTTATCACCGGATAAAATGAAAATATAATCTTTGACTGTAAAGTAAGGTTGGGGGATTAATTTATCCAAATCATTTAACATTATTTTACTATCCAGCAATTCTGTTTTAGTGCTGATGCTTAGGTTAAGCGCGTATTTGGAGCCCTGAATGGTATGGTAAGACCAGAGAAATAGGTCTCGGTGTGGTTGCAACCATAGCTGATCGGTGAAATCTATAGTCTGCATGAATTTGGGCACTTGGCCTTGGTAAGGGACTGGATAGTTAATGTCGCGGACACAATAGGCGAGTGGAATATGTTGGACCATAAGATTCCCTGTAGGAATATGGATTAGATAGTCTATACCGCTGGGAATAAGCCGATGCCGTGCAACAATGTATTCGGTGTAAACCTCTTTGATGATATATTCCAAATGGGTACACAAGACCGTGCGGCTGGGTATATGTATAATCTGTATGCCTGCCTGTATGGGACTATAATCGCCAAACCTTTTCAAAATAAGATAATCTCCTTGTACACCTTCCAAGGTCCACTCTTTGGCTTCTGCGGCCATATGGTCTATGTGTGTCAGTCCTTCAAAATCTATTACCGAAAAATAAGGAAGGGTGTCTGTCTGGTTACGACTTTCTACAGCTAATAAATTATTAACTGTATCGACCTCCATTTTCCAGATAGGGAATTTGAAAATTTCGTTCGAATACTTTATTTATCGTATATTTAGTCATAACCCAATGTACAAAGCGATGATATACAAATCTACGAAAACTATTTTGTTGTTGGCTTTGCTAATTTGGTCTTCCATAGCTGCCGCGCAGACCGTTTATTATACGGAGTTGAAGGAAGATGTGGGGCCTAGTTCTTGGCGCATAATAAAGAAGTCGTATGCCGAGGCTATGGAGCAGCAGGCGGACTTTTTTATGATAGAGATGAATACTTTCGGTGGGGCGGTGAATTTTGCGGATTCCATACGTACGTTATTGCTTAATGCTAAGCCGAAGACTATAGTTTATATCAACAATAATGCAGCTTCGGCAGGGACGTTGATAGCACTCGCCTCGGACTATATTTATATGCAGGCAGGTGCATCGATGGGAGCAGCCAGTGTGGTAAATCCTCAAGGGGAAGTTATGCCGGAAAAATATCAATCTTATATGCGAGGGTTGATGCGCTCTACGGCTGAAGCCAAAGGCAGGGATGCACGACTGGCCGAAGCTTTTGTAGATGGTAGTGTATCGTTGCCCGATTGGAAGGAGGAAGGTCAGGTGCTAACGCTGACGCCTTCGGAGGCATTGAAAGCCCAGCTTATCCGGGCTGAGGTGAGAAGCAAAGAAGATATATTCAGAGATTTGGATTTGAATGCTCCTAAGCTTACTTCCTACCATAAGACATGGATAGACCATGTGATCGCTTTTTTGGTAAATCCTTTAATCAGTGGTCTGCTGATTATGGGTATTATCGGCGGAATATATTTTGAACTTCAAACGCCGGGCATAGGTTTTGCTTTGGTGCTGGCTATAATCTGTGCGGCTCTTTTCTTCGCGCCTTTGTATTTACAGGGCTTGGCTGAGCATTGGGAGATAGCCCTCTTTGTATTGGGTGTTATTTTGCTCGCCTTGGAAGTTTTTGTCATACCCGGATTTGGGGTGGCTGGCATTTTGGGGATAATCTTTGTGATTTGCGGACTTTCTTTCTCGATGTTGGCTAATGATTATTTAGATTTTAAGGTTTCAAAACCAGGATTGTTGATGAACTCATTTTTAATTGTAATAGGCTCAATGATACTTTCCGTAGTACTGATGGTCATCTTCGGAAAAAATATCATGCAGTCGTCGGCATTCAAAAGGTTCGTGCTGCAGGAAGAGCAAAAGTCTACCAGTGGATATACGGTGTCGACACCGAAAATTAATTTATTAAATAAGACGGGTGTGAGCCGAACAGTACTGAGGCCTAGCGGCAAAATAGAAATCGAGGGCGTCTGGTATGATGCTGTAGCTTTGGATGGATTTATAGAGGCTGGAGAGGAGATCTATGTGGAGAAACATGAAAACTATAATCTCTTCGTCCGTAAAACGACGGAAAGAAAAGCATAAACGTGTAAAGAACAAAGGTCGGCTCTGTGCCGACCTTTGTTCTTTATCCTTTACGAAGATATTTGGTGAGGATGACGATGGTTTGTCCATCGATTTTTCCTTCAATATAATCGGTGTTATTAGGGTCTAGACGAATGTTTTTGATTACGGTACCTAGCTTGGCATTCACCGAAGAACCTTTTACGTCCAACGTTTTGATCAATACTACCGTGTCGCCGTCGTAAAGTCTTGTTCCATTGGAGTCTTGGTGAAACTGTACGGTAGCATCTTGCTCGTGATCACCTGTTTTCTTAGCCCATTCCAAAGTGTCATCGTCCAGATAGAGGATGTCCAAACTGTCTGCAGCCCAGCTTTCGTTTCTCAGACGGCTAAGCATACGCCAAGCTACAACCTGTACAGGAGCATATTCGGACCACATGGTCTCAGTTAACACTCTCCAATGTTCAGGGTCTATTTGTTCTCTTTTTTCTATCTGAGATTTACAGGTTTCACAAACATAAATGCTATTGTCTGCACTCGGAATATCTACAGGAGGAACTTCATACACACCTAAGTTAGCCTGTAGCGTTGATCATAATTTCGTCACTTATTTTGACTTTCTTCTCTTGCATGTTTGTTTTTCTAAGCTTCATTTATTATATTAGTTTTGTTTTACATTTTCGCAAAAGTACAGCAAAATAAAGTATATCTTATTAGATGAAGTAATTTATTAAGATGTCAAATGTACGCATAG